>DNXB01000468.1 GCA_003506995.1 Verrucomicrobiales bacterium | reverse complement strand
TGCATCTCTACATCGGCGAGGAAGCCGTCGCGACGGGCATCATCGAGCAACTGCGACCCGAGGACGCCATCGTGGCGACGTACCGCGAGCATGGTCAGGCGCTCGTGCGCGGCATGAGCGCAGGATCGATCATGGCGGAGATGTATGGCAAGCAGGAGGGCTGCGCGCGTGGTCGCGGCGGCTCGATGCATCTGTTTGACGCCAAGACGCGCTTCTGCGGCGGCAATGCGATTGTCGGCGGCGGACTGCCGCTCGCGATCGGTCTGGCGCTGGCGGACAAGATGCAGAATCGCAAAGCCGTCACCGCCTGCTTTTTTGGCGAAGGTGCGGTGGCAGAGGGCGAATTTCACGAGTCGATGAATCTCGCCGCGCTGTGGAAGCTGCCGGTGTTGTTTGTGTGCGAGAACAATCTCTACGCGATGGGAACGGCGCTGCGGTACACCGAATCAAAAACCGAGATCGCCAAGAAAGGCGATGCTTACAACGTGGCCAACGCCGTCGTTGATGGCATGGATGTGCTCGCTGTCAGCGAAGCCGCCGCCAAGGCCATCGCAATCACACGAGAAGGGCAGCCCTTCCTGCTCGAATGCCGCACCTATCGCTTCCGGGCGCATTCGATGTTCGATGCCGAGTTGTATCGCTCGAAGGACGAGGTCACGGAATGGAAGAAGCGCGATCCCATCACGCTTTTCTTCGAGGCGATGAAGACGGCGAAGGTACTCGACGATGCCGATTTGACTGCCGTGGAGGCCGAGGTGGCAAAGGAAGTCGATGAATCGGTCGCCTTTGCCGAGGCAGGCACCTGGGAGCCGGTGGAAGATCTCACACGCTTTGTTTACTCGGAGGTGACACCATCATGAGCGCGACCGATCCGCCGAAAAAGATGACGTATCGCGATGCGGTGCGCGAAGGCATCCGCAGCGCCCTGCAAAACGATCCGCGCGTGTTCATGATGGGCGAGGACNNCATCGGCGCGGCGCTGGGCGGCATGAGGCCGATCGTCGAGATCATGACGTGCAATTTCAGCCTGCTGGCACTGGATCAGATCATGAACACGGCAGCATCGCTGCTGCACATGTCCGGCGGGCAGTTCAACGTGCCCATCGTCATCCGCATGGCCACTGGCGGCGGCAAGCAGCTCGGTGCGCAGCATTCTCACAGCCTCGAAGGCTGGTATGCGCACATTCCCGGTCTCAAGGTGCTCACGCCAGCCACGCTGGAGGACGGTTACGGCATGCTGGCCACCGCGCTGGCCGATCCTGATCCGGTGCTCATCTTTGAAAATCAGACGCTCTACATCATGGAAGGCGAACTACCTGCCAATGCCGGCCCGGTGGACATTTCGAGCGCCAAAGTGCGGCGCGAAGGCAAGGACGTGTCCATTCTGACTTACGGCGCGAGTTTGCCCAAATCGCTCGAAGCCGCCGCTGCTTTGGAAAAGGAAGGCATCCACGTCGAAGTTCTGGACCTGCGTGTTCTCCGACCGCTTGATGACGCGACCATCATGAGCAGCGTGGCGAAGACGCACCGCGTGCTCATCGTGGATGAAGGCTGGCGCAGCGGCGGCATCTCCGCCGAAATCAGCGCACGCATCCAGGAGCAGGCATTTTACGAGCTCGACCGCCCCGTCTCGCGCCTGTGTGCCGCCGAAGTGCCCATCCCGTACGCAAAGCATCTTGAAACCGCCGCGCTGCCGCAGGTGGAGTCGATCATCGCCGCCGTGCAAAACCTCGTCCGTTCCCATGGCTGATTTCGTCATGCCCAGCCTCGGCGCGGACATGGAGTCCGCCACACTCGTGAAATGGCACGTCAAACCCGGCGATGCCGTGAAGCGCGGCCAGATCATCGCCGAGGTCGATACCGACAAGGGCATCATCGATGTCGAATGCTTTCAGTCTGGCATCATTGAGAAGCTCGTGATCGAACCCGGCGCGAAGATTCCCGTCGGTGCGCTGCTGGCGGTGATCCAAGGCGGTGAAGCTCCTGTAGCGGCTGCGACACCTGTTCCTGCGCCAGTGGCGGTAACTGAGGCACCGCATATTCATGTCTCGCCACTCGCCAAGAAGATCGCGGCGGAACTCGGCGTGGATTTGAACCAGCTCATCGGCCACGGCACCGGTCCGGGCGGCTTGATTGATCGCGAAGATGTTGAACATGCCGCGAAATCGATCCCGGCACCGTCAACGCGTTTGCGCATCTCACCTCTGGCACGTCGGCTTGCAGAGGAGCTGCGTGTCGATGTCACGCAGCTTCGTGGCAGCGGTCAGGGCGGCGCGATTGAAGCGGCTGACGTCGAGCGCGCCGCCACTCCGGCAAAGCCTGGCGATTCGATGCGCCGCGCCATCGCCGCCGCCATGGCGAAGTCGAAACGCGAAATCCCGCACTACTACCTGCAAACGCACATCGACATGAGCGCCATGCTGGCCTGGCTCCAGGCGGAGAATCAGAAGCGCAGCATCAAAGACCGTTGGCTGCCCGTGGTGCCGCTGCTGAAGGCGATCTCGAAGGCTCTGCGGGATGTGCCGCAGCTCAACGGCTTCTGGATCGACGGCCAGCACCACGTCTCGGAAGCTATTCACCTCGGTTTTGCCATCTCGATGAAAGGCGGCGGTCTTGTCGCGCCCGCGATTCATGATGTGGACAAAAAATCCTGCGAGGAACTCATGGCCGATCTGCGCGACTTGATCCCCCGCGCCCGCGCCGGCCGCCTGCGCAGCTCCGAGATGACCGATGCCACGATCACCATCACCAGCCTCGGTGATCTTGGCGTGGAGAGTGTGTTTGGTGTCATCTATCCGCCGCAGGTCGCCATCGTCGGCCTCGGCAAGGTTTTGGAAAAACCCTGGGCCAAGGATGGCATGCTCGGCGTGCATCCGGTGATGACCACCACGCTCGCCGCCGATCATCGCGCCACCGACGGCCATCTCGGCGCACAGTTCCTCGAAGCCCTCAACCGCCACCTGCAAACACCCGAAGCGCCATGAGCGAAGCCGAACTCAAAACCCTCCTCCTCGACGGCCTGCGCAAGATCGCCCCTGAGGCCGATCCCGCCTCGTTGCGCGGCGATCAAAACATCCGCGAGACGCTCGACATCGACTCCTTCGACTTCCTCAGCTTCCTCATCGCGCTGAACGACAAGCTCGGTGTGGAAATCCCCGAAGCCGACTACGGCAAGCTGGGCACACTCGACGCCATGCTGGCCTATCTGGGGCCGAAAGTGTGAGGGGCAACGCAATTTCGGACTGTGCAAAGGCAACTCAGCGGGTGGAAACCGCCTGTTTCATCGTTATGTTAACTTCATGAAAGCCAAGCCCAGTTCCGTCTCGACCGCAAAAAAGAAAAAGGGCGCCGCCGCCGGTGTGACCGCCATTCTGAAAACGCCGAGGAAACCCGTCACCGAGGCCATCCACACCACCGAGAAGCCCGGCGCGCGTGGCAAGCATAATGCCGCCAGCCGGGCTGAAATCCGCGCCACCACCCATCGCGTGATGGGCTCACGCCAGTCACAGCGCCCGGTGGAGCGCTCCGGCCAGCCGCGCAAGAAGCGCGGGTGAGCCATCCCCTTCACTTCCATGCGCAGAAAACATCCATCCTTCACGGCAATCCCGGTTCTCATGCTGATGTTCGCGAGTTGTGTTCCGGGAGGAGGGGCGGACAAGCCTTCTCCAGCCCGCGATGCGCACGAGACGCGGCGCAGGGAGCTTGTGGAATCCTTTTCCCGCGCGGACGAGGTCAGGATCACCGACAAACGGGTGATCGAGGCCATGCTGGCGACACTGCGGCATCGCTTCGTGCCGGAGGCGCTCCAGGCGCAGGCTTATGAGGACCGTCCGCTGCCCATCGGGCATGAGCAGACCATCTCGCAGCCCTCGCTGGTGGCCTTCATGACGCAGGAGTTGAAACCGAAGGCCAAAGATCGTGTGCTGGAGATCGGCACGGGGTCCGGCTATCAGGCGGCGGTGCTCTCCCCTCTTGTGGCGGAGGTTTACAGCATCGAAATCGTCGAGCCGCTGGCGGAACGCGCCGCGAAGACACTCACGGAACTCGGCTACAAGAACGTCCACACCCGCGCCGGCAACGGCTGGCTCGGCTGGTCCGAAGCAGCGCCCTTTGACGCCATCATCGTCACCTGCGCGCCCGATGCCATTCCACCCGCGCTGGTGGAGCAGTTGCGCGAAGGCGGGCGCATGATCATCCCCGTCGGCCCGGAAAACCGGGTGCAGGAGCTATATCTGCTCGAAAAGCGCGACGGCAAAATCGAGCAGCGCTCAATCCTGCCCGTGCGCTTCGTGCCGATGACGGGGAAAGAGAAGGGTGCGCCGTGATTCTCAGGTGCGGAAGAAATTCGGAGTGATGGAGTCATGGAGTCATGGAGTTGTGGGGCATTGTATTCCATCACTCCACCACTCCACCACTCCACCACTCCACCACTCCACCACTCCACCACTCCACCACTCCATCACTCCACCCCTCATCACCGCCCCCCGGCCCTGCGGCTCCAGGCAGACGACACGACCAGCAGCGTTGCGGGCGTAGATGCGGCCGGCGGCGACCACGGGCGCGGTCCAGCATTTGCCGGGCAGCACGGTCTGGCGCAGGACGATGTCCAGCTTTTCAGGGTTCGGCCTCACGATGAGTATCTCGCCTTTGTCGCAGAGCACGAGGCAATCCGCCGTGGCGATGATGCCGCCGGTGGTGTGGCCCGGCTCCCGCCAGCACTCGCGGCCCGTGGCCCACTCGATGCAGACAAAGGCCGTGGGCTTGTGCGTGGTGCCGTCCAGTCCGTAAAGGTGGCCGCCGATCTTCACGCATGGATTGAAGTAGTTCTGAAAATCCTTCCGCGCCCACACCGTGTCCCATTCGCCATCCTCGCGCCTGCGTTTGAGCGCGGAGCCGCCGATGGAGCTGACGAGGATGTCCGCGCCATCAGTGACGGGATCGGTGGCGTTCAATCCCTTCCACGGGATGCTCCAGACCACGCGGCCATCGGCGGCGGCGATGCCGGAGAGCGATTTGCCGAGAAACAAGGCCAGCACGTCTTTGCCGCCGAGCGGTCCTGGCATTGGCACCGGAGTGGAGTAACCGGTCGCCGCCGGGCCGCCCTGCCAGACGGTGTGTCCATCACGGCGGTCAAGCGCCAGGCCGTTGATGCCGACGTTGAGAATGACGAGATCGCCATGGCAGCAGGGCGATCCCGCAAAGTGCCACTCGGGCAGCTCCAGCGCGTGATCGGCCTTCAAATCGCGCTGCCAGATCACCGCGCCGGTTTCGGGATGCAGGGCGAAAGCCTGGCCCTGCTTGCCCAGCACATAAACCGCTTCTGCCGTGACCGTGGGCGTCACGCCGGGACCGCCCTCATAGTACTTCGCGTGCAAATCCGCCGCGTAGGCATGTTTCCACAGCGTGGTGCCAGTGCGGGCGTCGAGACACCAGGCGATCTCTTGTTCATCCTGGAAGCCCAGGGTGTACACCCGCCCGCCGACGACAGAAAACGAGGAGAACCCGATGCCCACCTCGGCGGCCCACACTTCGTGCAGGGACGACACCGCGCCGAGCTTCTCCACAGTCTTGCCATCGAAGTTCGGCCCGCGCCAGTGCGGCCAGTCGGCGGCGCTGGCCGGTGTCAGAACGGTCAAAAGCAAAAACAGGAAGCAGGGGGCAGGGCGAGACATGGGCGTTCAGGGTTCGGGTGGCGTGCGGTGATCATCGAGCTACGAAAAGAAGAACGCCGAGTGGTTCTTGCCAGCAACCTGTGCTGGAGCCCACAGCCGAGGACAAAATCATGACGGGCAAAATCATCTCTGATCCAAATGATTCTACCCTTCATGATTTTGTCATTTTTCATGTCGGCCAATCCTGCTGAACCGCAAGTTCGGTGACTTCACACCTGCGCCAGCGCCGCAGTGGCAAAGGCCGTCTCCAGCACCGGGACGATCTGCTTCTTCCGCCAATTGGTCACCGCATCAGCCAGACCCACGCCACCGCCAAAGGCGGACCGAGCAGGAACATCGTGAGGCCGACCGGCAGGTAGTCCACGCCGCGAATCCTTCCGCTGGCATAGATGAGCGCGTTCGGCGGTGTGGAGATGGGCAGCGCCATGGCCGCCGAGCAGGCGAGCGCCACCGGGATGACAAAGGCCGCCGCCCCCTGCTGCATGGCGTGCGCGATGATGAGCGTCACCGGCAGCAGAATGTTCGCCGCGGCGGTGTTGCTCATGAGATTGGACACCAGCGCCGCGAGCCAGGCGAGCACCAGCGCGGCGAGCCAGGGCGGCATGGCCGTGCTATGCACGCTGCGGGCCAGCCATTCCGCCAGCCCGGAGGCCTCGATCCCCACACCGAGTGACAAACCACCGGCCAGCAGGATCAGCACATCCCATTCGATCGACTTGATCTCATCACGCCCAATGACGCCGGTCATGGACAGCGCCACGATGGGCACAAACGACACCACCGCCGTGGGAATGCCATGCCAGGAACCGGAGATCCACAGTACCACGGTCAGCACCAGAATTGCCAGCGTGGCGAGCCGCTGCCAGCGCCTCACGGGCACGCCCTGGGCCATCGCCACCGGCATTTCCATCGGCAAAGTGGCGGGGCTGCGGCGCACCGGACGCATCAGCAGCAGCCAGGCGATGCCAAACAGCAGCAACGCTGGCGGCAGGGCCAGCAGCGACCAGCGCAGAAAATCCACCGGCGTGTCACGCTCCAACAATCCGGCCGCGATGGCGTTCGGCGGCGAGCCGATGAGCGTGCTCATTCCCCCGAGATTGGCCGCCACCGCGAGGCCCAGCAGCATCGACCGGGGCACAGGGGAATCCAGCGGCAGCGAGGCCAGCGCCGGGCGCAGCATCACCAGCATCAGCGCCGTGGTGGCCGTGTTTGACATGAACATGCTGAGCACAAAGGCCAGGCCCATCAGCGCCGGCAGCAGCACCTGCGCACGACCGCCGGACCAGCGCATCACCCGCTGGGCCAGATGCCGGTCCATGCCGGTGCGCTCCGCCGCGCGCGCCAGCACCAGACCGCCAAAGAACAGCCACATCGGCGGGCTGGCCCACGGTTTGACAAACATCTCCCAGCCCTGGAGGTCATCCGCGCCAAGCAGAACGCCACCAGGCCGCCCCAAGATCAAAATTTGCAGCCCGATGATCAGCAACGCGACCGCAAAGGCCGGAATCGCCTCCGTGATCCAAAGGCCCGCGCCGAGCACCACGATGGCGAGCGACCAACGTCCTGCGTCCGCAAGTCCCGCATGTTCCGGCCAGAACGCCGCCGCCCACGCGGCCAGCAGGCAGCCCAAAAACTTCAACACAGCACGTCCGGAGCTGAACTCCAGTGCGCGCAGCGATTGGTGGATTTCAAAACGCGTGTCCATCCTGTGTCCGTAGCAGCAATCAGAGGAAACCGCACCGATCATCTTTTGCCAACTCAATCCAGATGCGACACCTGCGGCGGAGCGCTCTTCCGCCGCGCAGAAGACGAACCAACCACCCCCGAAACAGGATCGCCCAATTCCATGAGATGACCGCACCACTCGTCGATTTTTATCAATCGACAGGCATTCTGATCGAATTCGATGCCGAGGGTTCAGCAGACGAAGTCGGTGCCCGTGTCGTGACCGCCGTGGGCGGGCTATCGGGACTCATTTTAAAGTGCCAGTCAGTTCGCCGCGTCGCGTTTGCCCTGGTTGCGCTTGTTAGCAGCCTTTAGGTGTCCTTTCACGCGTGTGTTCAAACCGGTCTTGGCGATCTTTTCGGCCTTGTTCAGACGTTTGACCTCCACCGCCTTTGCTTTGGACGCTGATTGTTTCTTCGCGATGGTTTTCAACTCCTTCTTTGGAATGATTTTGCCGGTGGTGCTCATGACGGTGGATGGAATGGCTGGTTTCGCGCGGAGTAATGCCACGCTCACGAAACGGGTCACACGATGCACCCGGATGCAACCAGCTTGGTCAGAAACCATGACCGCTCATCTCTTGCGCATCACCCGCCCGATCATGCGCACCTTGAGTCGTAATCCAGCAGCCGGTGTATTCTAGGCTGAGAGGACATTTTTTTTCATCCTTCAAGCCGTTCTCTCCCCCAATGCCATGAAGCCTGCAAAAAACAACAGCGCCACCCCAAAGGCAGCCGCCAAGAATGTGACCGTGCCTGCCGCCAAGCCGGTCAAGAAACCCGCCAACTCCGGCAAGCCAGCGCGCAAGCGCCCGGCAGCGCCGCCAGTGCCACCGCCCGCACCCACGTCGGATATGGAGGTCACCGATGTGGAGATCGCCACCCGTGCGTACTTCATCTATGTGAGCGAGGGCTGCCCTCCTGGCCGGGAGATGCAGCATTGGCTGGATGCGGAAGCTCAACTTCGCGGGCAATGAAAGAAATTGATCGACCAAGTCATCACAACCGCCCCAAAGTAATTCCAACTATGAGCACAAACCCCGACCTACTGCCCGTCATGCCAAAGGCGTGCCACTTCACTCATATCCTGGCTCCGGTGGATTTTTCCGAAGCGTGCCTGTACGGCCTGTCCACGGCAGCCGGTCTCGCCAGACGCAGCGGAGCGAAGCTCACCGTCATGCATGTGGTCAAGCATCTGCCGCATGGCTCGCGCATGGTGCTGGATGCTGCCGAACTCCAGCAGGAATGGCAGCGGTGCGCACGCGAGAATCTCGCGGAATTCGTGCGGGCTCATGTGCCGGAGGATGTGCATGCGGAGCAGGTGGTGCGGGAGGGCAAGGCATTCGATGTCATTGTGCGTGAGGCCGCGAAGCGGGGCTGCGACCTGATCGTGACCGCCACGCATGGCTACACCGGACTTGCCCATGTGCTCATCGGCAGCACGGCGGAGCGCATCGTTCAGCACGCGGCCTGCCCCGTGCTGGTGGTGCGTGGGCGTGGCGGGAAACCTGCTGAAGAGCTGGCTCCTCGTTGGATTCTTGTTCCCACGGATTTTTCGGACAACTCGCGCAAGGCATTCCCCTTCGCGACTGCGCTGGCGCTCGAATTCGGAGCCAAACTGATCCTTGCCCATGTGAAACCCGGCATCCCCATGACCGGCGAGATTCCGCTGAACTTCACCCAGGAGCAGATCGATGCCGTGCATGCGCAGGCAGAAGTGCGGCTGCGCCAGTTCCGCACCGAGCACTTCAGTGAGCATCTTGATACCACCACTCTCGTCCTCGAAGGCAACGCCCACGAGTGCCTTGTCAAGGCCGTGATCTCCGATGACCCAGGACTCATCGTCATCGCCACGCACGGTCACACCGGCTGGCAGCACGCGCTGCTCGGCAGCACGGCCGAGCGCGTCGTCCGACATGCCGCATGCTCGGTGCTTGTGGTTCGCTGAACAGGCTCTTTTGCAATCACCCTCCCACCCAACAACCACCATGCAAACCATGCTCGCCACCGTGTTTCACGGCGTAAATGACATCCGCGTCGATTCCGTGCCCAGGCCGTCCGCCGGTCCGGGCGAGGCCGTCTTGCGCATCACCGCCACCACCATCTGCGGGACAGACCTCCACATCGTGCGCGGCGAGTATCCGGTAAAGCCGGGGCTCATCATCGGCCATGAGCCCGTGGGCGTGATCGAAGAACTCGGCGCGGGCGTGACGGGTTACAATATCGGCGACCGCGTGCTGGTGGGGGCCATCACGCCCTGCGGGCAGTGCCGCGCCTGCCTCTCCGGGCAGCACTCGCAGTGCGGCCACGGCTCCGGTTGTCAGGCGATGGGTGGCTGGCATTTTGGCAACACGATCAATGGTGCCCAGGCGGAGTATCTGCTGGTGCCGTATGCGCAGGCGAATCTGGCAAAGATTCCTGATGAAGTAACCGATGAACAGGTGGTCATGCTCGCGGACATCGCGTCCACCGGTTTCGGTGGCGCTGAGAGTGGAGGCATCAAGATCGGGGACACCGTGGTCGTGTTTGCGCAGGGCCCCATCGGGCTGTGCGCCACCGTGGGTGCCAAGCTGATGGGAGCCACGCTCATCATCGGCGTGGATGGCGACGAGAACCGTCTGGCGATGGCGCGCAAGATGGGGGCCGATGTCACACTCAACTACCACGAGTGCAATGTCGTCGAGGAGGTGCTGAAGCTCACCGGCGGCGGAGTGGATGTGGCCATCGAAGCGCTCGGCACGCAGGAAACGTTTGAAGCCTGCCTGCGCTGTCTGCGTCCGGGCGGCACGCTGTCCAGCCTTGGTGTCTATTCAGGCAAGCTCCAGATTCCGTATGAAGCCTATGCCGCAGGGCTGGGAGATCACCGCATCATCACCACACTTTGCCCCGGTGGGAAGGAGCGCATGCGCCGCCTCATCAACGTGGTCCAGTCAGGCCGTTTTGATCCCACGATGCTCGTCACTCACCGATTCTCGCTGGCGGACATCAAGCAAGGTTACGAGGTCTTCGGCAATCGGTCGGAAGGCGTGCTGAAAGTGCTGATCAGTCCCTGATGCGCCACTGCCCAGTCCCATTCCAGAACACATCACCATGAACGCCATCAAAACCATCCTCGTCCCCGTTGACTTCTCCACCGGCTCACGCTCGGCACTCGGGCAGGCGGCCCGGCTGGCCGAACTCAATGGAGCCAGCCTTCACGTCCTGCATGTGGTGGACACCGCCGCCGTGGCCTCACAGGCGGACAGCCGCAACACGAGCTTTGAGCGCCAGGCCGCCATTGCCTCCGAGGGAGCACGCGATGCGCTCGTGCGCTGGCTGGAGCAGGCTGGAGCACCTGCTGGTTGCCAGAGCACGATTGTCGTGGGTGTGCCGCTGCATGAGATTCTGGAATATGTCAAAACGCAGAACCCCGATTTGGTCGTGGCCGGCATCACCGGCGCGGGCGAATCAAAAGCGGGTGCCGGATCACTGGCACACCGATTGGCCCGCAAAGTCCCGGCCAAGGTCTTGCTGGTCCGAGCGAATCACCCGAATGCGTTCCAGAAAATTGTCGCCTGCATTGATTTCTCGGAAACCTCACGCGAGGTCGCCGCTCAAGCCCATCGTGTCGCCGTTCAGGATGGTGCAAATGTTGATTTCCTGCATGTGTGGCAGGAGCCGTGGTTATCGACGCCTTACGCCTACCTGGCGACGTTGACGTCCGAGTTCATCGAGCACCGGCGGCAGCTTCTCAGCGCCACGCTTCAAAAATTCGTGAAGGAAACCGCGCCGGGCATCGAATCCAATGAGGTGCTGATGAATGAACCCAACTACGCCAACGCCATCGCCGCCCATGCCGAGCAAATTGGGGCCGACTTGATCGTGATCGGTGCCCGAGGACAAACCAACCTGCGCTACACACTCATGGGATCGACCGCAGAGCGCCTGCTGACGAGGCTGCCGTGCTCCGTGCTCGTGGTGAAACCAATGATGGAATGATGTCCGCCGCCGATGTCATCTTTGCCGCCGGGCCGATTTTTCTGCTCATCTTTTTAATGACCAAGAAAACGCCGATGACATCGGCCAAGGCGCTGCCGCTGGCTGCGGCGGTGACTTATGGGGTTCAACTCGCGTGGTTTGGCGCGGACGCGACGCAGGTTCATGCCTCCGTGATCGCAGGTTTGCTGGTCGCGCTGACGCCGATCATGATCGTCTGGGGAGCGATCTTTTTCTTTCGCTCCATGGAGCACTGCGGTGCTCTGGAAACCATCCGCGCCTGGCTGAACCATCTGTCACGCAATCGTGTGGCGCAGGTGGTCATCATCGGCTGGTCGTTCCAGTTTCTTATTGAGGGTGCCAGCGGTTTTGGCACTCCTGCGGCACTGGCAGCGCCCTTGCTGGTCGGTCTCGGTTTTCCGGCCCTGCGGGTGGCGATGGCCTGCCTCATCTTGAACAGCGTGCCAGTTTCATTCGGCGCGGTGGGCACACCGACCTGGTTTGGTTTCGGGCAGCTTGGCCTGAGTGCGGCGGAGTTTAGCGCACTCGCATGGAAGACGGCGCTCGTTCACAGCACTGCCGCCTGCGTGGTGCCGGTGCTGGCCTTTCGACTGCTGCTCACTTGGCAGGAAATCCGAAGCAATGCGCTTTTCATCGCCCTGGCCATCTGCGCCAGTGTGCTGCCGATGCTGCTGCTGGCGCGGTTTGATGATGAGTTCCCCGCTGTGGCGGGTGGTTTGGTCGGTTTGATCCTCACCGTCTGGCTGGCGCGGTATCAGATCGGACTCACGCATGAAGACGGCGCAGCATCCGCCGAAGCCGCGCCTGCTACTCGTGATGTCATTAAAGCGCTCTTTCCACTCTGGGGCACGGTGCTGGTGCTGCTGATCACACGCATCCCTCAGCTCGGCCTTCGCGATCTGCTCACCGCCTCGGAGCCCGCGTGGACGGCCTCACTCGGCCACTTGGGCAGTTTTTCGATTAGCTCGTCTCTCGTGCTCAATCTGCGCGGCATCCTCGGCACGGAGGAAGGCTGGACTCATGCAGTGCTCTACGTGCCCTCGCTCATACCCTTTGTGTTGATCTCAGCGGTGACGTGGCGCGTTCTGGCAGCCCCTGCCGGAACGGCGGGGAAAGCATGGCGTGAATCCGCCGCTCGAATGCGTCATCCGCTTCCCGCGCTGCTCGGTGCCCTGGTGTTTGTGCGCTTGATGATGGTCGGTGGTGAAAGCTCACCCGTCATGCTCATCGGCAGCACGCTTGCCGAGGCCACCGGCACCTGGTGGCCCTATCTTGCCTCCTACCTGGGCGCGCTCGGCTCCTTCTTCGCGGGTTCATGCACCATTTCCAATCTCACCTTCGGCCCCATTCAGGACGCCATCGCGGCGCAACGCGGTTTTGACCGCACCACGCTCCTGGCGCTGCAATCCGTCGGTGGCGCGATGGGAAACATGGTCGCCATCCACAACATCGTCGCCGTGTGCTCAGTCCTGGGGCTGCAAAATGCGGAGGGTGCCATCCTGCGCAAAACCGTCACCCCCATGCTCATCTACGGCCTCATGGCTGCCCTTGCGGTGGCGTTGTTGCTCTAGCTCTTTCTGCTGCATCATGAACATCCAAACCCCAAGCCCCCTATGACCACCGTCTCCTTTTACGACACGAAGCCCTATGACCGCGAATACATCCTCGCCGCCGCAGGCGCGGAGCAGATCACATGGCGCTTCCACGAGTTCCGCCTCACCGCCGAGACCGCCGCCACCGCCGCAGGCAGCGACGCCGTGTGCGTCTTCGTAAACGACAAGCTCGACCGCGACTGCCTCCATCAACTCGCCGCCGCTGGCGTGCGTCATGCCGCGCTGCGCTGCGCCGGTTTCAATCAAGTGGACCTCGCCTCCGCAAAGGAGCTCGGCATCGCCGTCACCCGAGTGCCCGCGTATTCGCCGCACGCAGTGGCCGAGCACAGCGTCGCGCTGCTGCTCACGCTCAACCGCAAGATCCACCGCGCCCACAACCGCGTGCGCGAGTTCAATTTCTCCCTCGCCGGACTCGTCGGCTTCGATTTGCACGGCAAAACCGTCGGCATCATCGGCACCGGCAAGATCGGCCGCTGCACCGCGCAGATTTTTCGCGGCTTCGGCTGCCAGGTGCTCGCGCACGATCCTTTCCCCAATGAGTCATGGGCCGCTGACCATGATGTTCGCTACGCCGCCTTTGATGACGTGCTCGCGCAGTCAGACATCCTCAGCCTGCACCTGCCGCTCACCAAAGACACGCATCATCTCCTCAACGAGCGCACTCTCGCTCAAATGAAGCCCGGAGCGTATCTCGTGAACACCAGCCGTGGCAAGCTCGTGAACACCACCGCTCTCATCGAGACGCTGAAGGCTGGCCGCCTCGGTGGCGTGGCGCTCGACGTGTACGAGGAGGAGGAAGGCATCTTTTTCGAGGACCACTCTGACCGCGGCCTGCTCGATGACGAGCTCAGCCGCCTGCTCTCCTTCCCCAACGTCCTCGTCACCTCCCACCAGGCCTTTTTGACCCAGGAAGCCCTCGACGAGATCGCCCGCGTCACAGTCGTCAATCTCCACGCCGGTCCGTCCAAAGAATGGCTGGAGGGCACGGCGCTCGCGTGACAGCGGCCGGATGCACGAAAGTCCGGGGGGCGGTCGAATGCCGCGCGGATTGTCAAAGGCGCACGGCATCTTGATCGAGGGTGATCTCGTGATTTTTCAAGGGCTGCCGTTGCGTTTCACATAGAACCAACCACCACCATGAGTGCTTCCTTCAAGACCATCCTTACAGCCGTGGATTTCTCCACCGGCTCCCGCGCCGCCCTCGACCAGGCCGCGCGCCTCGCCATGCTTCACAGCGCGAGGCTGCATGTCCTCCATGTCATTGACCGCGATGCCCTCGCAGCGCTGGCAGACAGTCGCAAGGAACCCTTTGAGTCCGCCGCGGCCCATGCCATGGACGGCGGGCGCAAGGCGCTCGACCATTGGCTGGCGCAGTCCAAACTTCCCGCCGCCTTCGAGGTAACCCTGGTGGTGGGCGCGCCGCTTCACGAGCTGCTGGAGCATGCCAAGTCCCTCCGTGCCGACCTTCTCGTGGCGGGCATCACCGGCTCCGGCGAAAACCCTGCCGGCGCGGGTTCCGTCTCTGGGAAGCTGGCGCGCAAATCGCCCGTGGACGTGCTGCTGGTGCGCGCTGATCATCCGCGCGCGTTCAAAAAGATCGTTGCCTGCGTGGACTTCTCCGAACACTCGCCACGCGTGGCGGGCGTTGCGCGGGAGATCGCCCTGCAGGACTCTGCGGCGGTGGATTTTCTGCATGTCTGGAGGGATCCTGGCTCGATGCTGGCGGTCATCGGCCCGTTTGGCGAATCGGGGCTGGGCATGGCCAATCTGTCCGTGCCGCCGCGCGAGGAGCTCGTCACCGCCATCCAGGCGCAGTTGCATGATTTTGTGAAGGAGTCGGCCGCAGGAATCAACGCGCGCGAGGTGCTGCATGAGGACCGCCGCGTGGGACACGGCATCGCCGATCATGCGCAGAAGGATGGCGCGGATCTCATCGTGCTCGGCGCCCTCGGGCGCACCAATCTCCGCTACCTGCTCCTCGGTTCCACCGCCGAGCGTCTGCTCATGCGCCTCCCGTGCTCCGTTCTCGTGGTGAAGCCGCCGCAAGACTGATCGCACCAACGGCTCGAAAGGCATCGGTCTTGCCAATGTGTGGGCGCTGCTCGCTCGTGGCGCGCGTGTGCCCTGCTTGATCTCGATTCCGTCACCCCCAGCACTCCCAACGCCATCTCCGCTCGCTGGATGACAGCGATTCTTCCGTAAAGCCGGCCTGAGCAGGCAGAAACAGACATCGGCTGCCGTTTGCTTGGCATGAGACTGCTCCCACTGCTCTGCCTCCTCGCTTTCGCCTCCACCCTTCACGCCGCGCGGCTTCACATCGGCGCGGCCACCATCGACATCACGCCGGAAGAGCCGGTCGCGCTGGACGGACAGCGCAATGTGCGCATCTCGAAGAAGCCGGACACGCGCATCTTCGCCACCGTGCTCGCTTTGGAATCGCGCGAGGGAGATCAGGCGACCGACCAGGCCATCATGGTGTCCTGCGACCTCGTGGCGATCCGCGCCGGCATTCTGGCCAAGGTGCGGGAAAAGATCGGTGACCGTCTGGCGGGCGTGGACTTGAAAAAGATCTTCCTCAATGCCACCCACACGCACACCGCGCCGGTGACGGTCGATGGCAAGTATGCGCTGCCTGAGACCGGCATCATGCAGCCAGGCCCGTATGCGGAATGGATGACGGCCAAAGTGGCGGACGGCATCGTCGAGGCATGGCAGAAACGCCAGCCGGGCAAGGTGGCCTGGGGCCAGAGCCAGGCGGTGATCGCGCAGAACCGCCGCCCCTACTATGCCGACGGCACGGCGGTGATGTATGGGAAGCCGGATTCACCCAACTTCCGAGGCATCGAAAGCTACGAGGATCACAACATCGAGGTGCTCTGTTTCTGGGATGCGGCGGACAAGCTCATCGCCACCGCCATCAATGTGGCCTGCCCCTCGCAGGAGGTCGGCGGCAACTCCGCCATCCACGCCGACTTCTGGGACCCGGTGCGCACACGTCTGCGTGAAAAGCATGGCAAGGACCTGCACATCCTCGCCTGGACCGGCGCGGGCGGGGATGTCACCTCGCGCCTCGCCTACGGTCGCGATGCCGATGAGCGCATGCGCAAGCTTCGCGGCGGCATCTCGCGCCTGGATGAGATGGCGCGTCGCCTCGTGAACGCCTGGGAAGAGGCGTATGAAGGCGCAAAGCATGACATCCGCGACGATGTGCCTTTCCAGCATCACGTTCAGGACATTGAGCTGCCTTACCGCAAGGTCACCATCCTCGAAAAAGCCGCCGCCATGACCGAGGCGGCCAAATACAAGGACGATCCCAAGCAGAAGTGGAACCTCGGCTGGAACCAGCGCGTGGTGGACCGCTACAACGAGCAGCAGGCCGGCACGCAGCCGCCGTATGTGATGGAACTGCACGCGCTGCGCCTCGGCGACATCGCCATCGCCACGAACGAGTTCGAACTCTACACCGACTACGGCGTGCAGATGAAGGCCCGCAGCCCTGGCATCCAGACCTTTGTCATCCAGCTCGCCGGTCCCGGCACCTACCTGCCCACCGAACGCGCCGCGAAGCACGGCGGCTACGGTGCCGTCATCCAGAGCAGCCAGATCGGCCCCGATGGCGGCCAGGTGCTCGTCGAGCGCACCGTGGAAGCGCTCAAAGGGATGTGGGAGAAGAAGTAACCAGACCTCCGCAGAGGTTTTGCCACCTCACAGCCTTCCCGCATGAAGACACTCACTCTCGCCCTCCTCGCCACCGTCAGTCTGCATGCCGCAGATCCCATTGACACCTTCATCGAAGGGCAGCGCCTCTCGTTGATTCAACTTTACGAACATCTGCACGCGCACCCCGAGCTGTCGTTTCATGAGGAAAAGACCAGCGCTCGAATGGCGGAGGAAATCCGCGCGGCTGGATTTGAAGTGACGGAGAAAGTCGGCGGCTTCGGCGTGGTGGCGGTGTTGAAAAACGGGCCGGGCAAAACGGTGCTCGTGCGCACGGATCTGGATGGCCTGCCCGTGCGCGAGATCGGCTCGGTGCCCTATGTCAGCAAGACGACCACGAAGGACGATGCCGGCAACGATGTCTCGGTGATGCACGCCTGCGGTCACGACATGCACATGACCTGCTGGGTCGGTGCGGCGCGGGCGCTCGCGGCATCGAAGGACCAGTGGAAGGGCACGCTCGTTTTCATCGCGCAACCCGCCGAGGAGCGCGGCATGGGTGCGCTGGCCATGATCGACGACGGCCTGTTCCAGCGCTTCCCGAAGCCAGACGTATGCCTCGCGCTGCATTGCGATGCCGGACTGCCCGTGGGCACCTTCGGTGTCACCAGCGGGCCCGCCACCGCGAGCACGGACACGGTGGACATTCTCGTCAAAGGCGTCGGCGGCCATGGCGCGATGCCCGACACGACCAAAGACCCCATTGTGCTCGCCTCGCAGATCGTGCTGGCCTTGCAAACCATCGACAGCCGTGAACTGCATCCCGTGGAGCCGGTGGTGGTGACAGTCGGCAAGTTCAACGGCGGCACCAAGCACAACATCATCCCCGACAAGGTCGAACTCGGCCTCACCGTGCGCACCACCAGCCCCGAGACGCGCAATCAGGTGCTGGAGTCCATCAAACGCATCTGCCGTGGCCTCGGCATCGCCGCCGGACTGCCGGACAATCTGCTGCCCGAGGTCAAACTGACCGGCCCTGGCACACCGTCCTTGTTCAATGATCCGGCGCTCACCACACGCGTGAGTCAGGTCTGGGCCGATGCCTTTGGCAAGCCCAGCATCATCGAACGCAAGGCCACCATGGCCGGCGAGGACTTCTCCCGCTACACGATGACCTCCGACAAAATCCCCGTCTTCCTCGCCTGGCTCGGCACCGTCGCACCAGAGAAGGTCGAGAAGGCGAACAAAACCGGCGAAATCCTCCCCAGCCTGCATTCGCCGTTCTATCGACCTGAAGCTGCACCCTCCATCACTGTGGGCGTCAAGGCGATGACCCTAGCGGTGATGAGTGAACTCAAGCGTTGAGCCCGCCGCGTCACAAAACACTCATTTGTGACGTTGGTAGCTGTATGAACCGCATCCTTTCCGCACTCTTCGCCCTGCAAAGCCTCGCGCTCGCCGAGTTCCAGCAACCGGTGCCGGGCGTGCAACTCTGGCAGGACACCTGCAATGTCTATTTGCTGAAGCATGAGGACGCCGCGCTGGTCATCAATCTGGGCGATGGCACGGTGCTGGAGCACTTGGCGGAAATCGGCGTGAAGCGGGTCGAGTGGGCGCTGCTCACAGATCATCATCGCGAGCTGTGCCAGGGAGCACCGAAGCTGGATCGTGCGGTCACGAAGGTCGCGACTTCGGAGGTGGAGAAAGAGATTCTCGAAAACCCGCTCTCGTTTCGCAAATGGCACCCGAGGCTTGGCGACAAACACAGCGTGCATGGCGCGAGCTATGTGCGCCCGCCTGCGGAGCCAGTGAAGATCGACCGTGTGCTCGCGGATGGTGAGGTGCTCACCTGGAACGGCTTCGACATCACCTGCGTGAGCACGCCGGGGCACTCGCCGGGCGGCATGAGCTTTGTCATCAAGCGCGAGGGCCGCGCGCTGGCCTTCACCGGCGGCGTGATGCATGACGGCGCGAAGATGACGAACTGGTTCGACACCGAGTGGGACTACGGTTTCGCCAAGGGCCTCGACGCGCTCACCGCCTCGGTGCAAAAACTTGCCGCGCTGGGCATCGAGACGGCCTTTCCATCTCAGGGGCCGGTCATTCGCGAGGCGACGAAGCAGTTCGAGGCTTATGAGAAGAAGCTCGTCGATTTCCGGCCCGATTACATCCGTGGCTATCCGGTGAACAATTCCAAACGCGGTCCGCATCCGGCCACGAAGCCGACGAAGGCGAATTACATCGTGCAGGTGACGCCGCACCTCTACATGTTCGGCCCGGAGATGGCGGGGAAGAATTTCGCCATCCTCATCGCCGACAGCGGCCACGCTTTGCTGCTGGACTGCGGCCTGTTCCCAAAGCTCGTGCTCGAACGCATCATCAGCGACATGAAGGAGCACCTCGGGCTGAAACAAATCGACGCGTGTTGGATTTCCCACTCGCATGGCGACCACTTCACACTCTTTCCCGCGCTTCAGGAGCACGGCGTGAAGTTCTGGACGATGGACACCATCGCCGACAAATGCGAGAACCCGCGCTTCTACGACTACCCGGCGATGATCGGCGCCTACAACGCCGGATTCGAGAAGGCGAAGATCGACCGCATCCTCAAAGCCGGCGACGTGATCGAATGGGAAGGCTACAAGCTGCACATCGACTGGATGCCCGGCCAGACGGAGTTCGGCAACGCCCTGTGGCTCGAACTCGACGGCCAAAAGGTCGTCTTCACCGGCGACAATCTTTTCGGCGATCCTGCCGATCCCGCGCAAAACGGCCACGAGTGCGTGAACGCCCGCAACAGCGCCATCATCGAGGAAGGCTACCTCGTTGCTGCGAAGTATCTGCAAAAACTCCAGCCGGACATCATCATGGGTGCGCACGGCGTGCTCATGACCGAGCCCGCGGCCTTCATCGAGCGCTTTCATGACTGGGCGCTGCGCGCGATCCGCAAATACAAGGAGCTGCTGCCCGATTCGAATTATGAATACGGCTACGACCCTTACTGGGTCAGCGCCTATCCGTATCGCGTCGATGTGGCGAAGGAAGCCGAGGTGAGCATCACCGTGCGCAATTTCCGCGACACCTTGCAGCAGCATCGCGTCGCCCTCCAGCTCCCTCCCGGCGTGAAAGCCGAACCCGCCGAACTCGTGGGCACCGTCGCGCCAAAATCACGCCAGAGTTTCAAGATCAAACTCACCGCCGATCCCGCCCAAGTGCCCGCCGGCGTGCAGATGGTGCCCATGGACATCACACTCGACGGGAAGCGCCACGGGCAGCTCTTCGATTTTATCATCCAGGCCAAAGAACCCGACAATCCACCCACAAATTGATGAACCGCCGCTCCCTCATGACCTTGCTCGCCAGCCTCGCCGCGACGAGAAGCCACAGCGCCAGCCCTGCCTCCATGCAAACCGCCTTCCAGATCATCCAGAAGCAAGTCGATGCCGGAGTGCTCGAATCCGCCGTGCTGCATGTGCGGCGCGGCGATCAAGTGACACAGCAGGCATTCGGCAAGGCGCAGCCGGATTCGATGTTCCTGCTCGGCTCCATCACCAAGCCGCTCGCCGTTGCCCTTCCAGTGATGATCCTGGTGGACCGTGGTGAGCTGAAGCTTTCTGATCACGCGGTGAAATACCTGCCTGAGTTCAACGAAGGCGCGCGCAAGGAGATCACGATCGAGCAACTGCTCGTACACACCTCGGGCCTGCCGGATCAATTGGAGAACAACAACGAGTTGCGCGCACGACACGCGCCGCTGTCGGATTTTGTGAAGGGCGCGATGCACACGCCGCTGCTGTTCACGCCGGGAACGAAGTATCATTACCAAAGCATGGGCATCCTGCTCGCGGCGGAGATCGTGGAACGCGTCACGAAAATGAAGCTCCCGGATTTTCTCGCGGAGGAGGTCTTCACACAGCTCGGCATGTCACGCAGCGTTCTCGGCCTCGGCAAGTTCAAGAAATCCGACATGGTGCCGATGCAAACCGAGCACGCCGCGCCCGAGGCCGGAGCTGGCGACCCGAACGCGCGCGAGTGGGACTGGAACAGCGATTACTGGCGCAATCTCGCCGCACCGTGGGGTGGCGCGCACAGCACGGCGGCTGATGTGGCCGCGTTCCTGCGCGGTTTCCTGCATCCTGACGGCAAAGTGCTGCGCGAGGCCACCGCACGCCTCATGATCCAGGATCACACGCCCACGCTCGAAGCGCATCGCGGCATTGGCTTCATGGTCGGGCCTGCGGGCCTCGGCAAAGGCTGCTCCGCCCGCGCCTTCGGCCACAGCGGATCCACCGGCACGCTCGCCTGGGCCGATCCGGCCACCGACACCACTTTCGTGCTGCTCACAGCCTTGCCGAAGAACGTGTCCGGGTCGCTGATCCTGTACCCGGTGTCCGACCTGATTTCGGCAGGGGCCTGATCGCGCCGGATTTTGCCATGCCCGAAGTGGGAATAACCCATTCGGGCAGATCGTTTCCTCTATGAACTATTTTATGATGAAAACCTTCCTTTTCGCCAGCCTCGCCCCTGTGGTCGTTTTTGCCGCCGAACCGCCCGTTCCGGCCAAGATCGAGTTCAATCGGGATGTGCGGCCCATTTTGAGCGACAACTGCTTCTACTGCCACGGCAACGACCCAAAGCATCGCGAGGCCGATCTGCGCCTCGACATTCGTGAGGAAGCCATCACGGCGAAGGCCTTCGTGCCCGGCAAGGTGAAGGAAAGTGAGCTCGTCTCGCGCATCCTGACCGATGATGAGGATGATCTCATGCCACCGCCGGATTCGCACAAGAAGCTGACGCAGCGGCAGAAGGACATCCTCAAAAAGTGGATCGAGCAGGGCGCGAAGTATCAGCAGCACTGGGCCTATGAAAAGCCGGTGAAGGCGAAGATTCCCGCCGGGGCGAATCCGGTGGATCATCTGGTGCGGAAGCGTTTGGCCGAAATCGGACTGAAGCCTTCCCCATCTGCCGATGCGCGCACGTTGATCCGTCGTCTCTACTTCGATCTTCTCGGCCTCCCGCCCGAGCCGTCCGATGTGTCCGACTGGTCCAACCTGTCTTACAAACGCTACGACGAACTCGTCTCCAGCCTTTTGAAAAATCCGCACTACGGCGAGCGCATGGCCATCGGCTGGCTTGATGTGGTGCGCTTCGCCGACACCATCGGCTATCACAGCGACAACCCGCACAACGTCTGGCCTTACCGCGATTACGTCATCAAATCCTTCAATGACAACAAGCGCTTCGACCGCTTCACCATTGAGCAGATCGCCGGTGATTTGATGCCGGATGCAAATCAGGAGACAAAGGTCGGTTCCACCTTCAACCGCCTGCTGCTCACCACCGAGGAGGGCGGCGCACAGGCCAAAGACTATGAGCAGCGCATGCTCACTGACCGTGTCCGCGCCGTCGGCAATGCGTGGATGGGCCAGACCACGGGCTGCGCACAATGCCATGACCACAAGTTTGATCCCTTCAATCAGCGCGACTTCTATCAGCTCGGAGCCTTCTTCGCCGACATCAAAGAGCCGCTCATCGGTCGCCGCGAGACCGGCATGATCGTGCTCGATGCCGNNGCGCTTCAGGCTGAGTTTGCCAAACCCCGTCCCGAACTCGCTCCTGCGCAGGCCGCGTGGGAAGCGAAGGCGCTCGAAGCCACCACCGCCAACAGCCTGTGGCAGCCTTTGAAACCGCTCACCGCCGTCGCCGCAAAAAAGAACATCACACTCAAAGCCGACAAAGACGGCATCGTGCGCGGCAGCATCGACAAAAAGCGCGATGAACGAAAGCAAAACGACGGCACCGAAACCTACACGATCACCGCGCAGCTCCCGAAAAGCACCACTGGCATCCGCTTGGATGCCCTGAAGGAAAAATCGCCCGGCATCGGACTCGCCTCAAACGGCAACTTCGCCCTCAGCGAGATCGCTTTGACCATCGGCCGCAAAAACAAGCAGGAGAAGCTCCCCATCGCCCACGCCAGCGCCACCTTTGAGCAGCCAAACTTCCCCGCGAAAAACACCATCGACGGCATCGCCGACCAAAAGCTCAACGGCTGGGCCGTGCTCGGTGCCACCGGCGCGGATCAGTCGCTCTACCTCGAACTCGCCCAGCCACATGCCGATGCGGAGGCCCTCGTCACACTCACGCTGAGCTTTGCACATGATGGCAACCACGAGATCGCCAACCTGCGGCTCAACTCCACCACCGCAGCCGCGCCCATCCGCGCCCCGGCCATCGCGCTTCCAGCGAAAGAGATCGCCGACATCCTCAAAGCGCCCGCCGACAAACGCACCGCGCCGCAAAAACAAAAACTCGCCGAAGCCTACAAGCAGATCGCGCCCGAGCTCGCCGCCACCCGCACCCAGCTCGCCACCACAGAGAAGGAAAAAGCCGACTTCGAGGCCGCCGCGCCGAAGTGCATCGTCTCCATCAGCGACACCGCGAAACGCACCGTGCGCATCCTGCCGCGTGGTGATTGGATGAACGAAAGCGGCGAGGTCGTGAAGGCATCACTGCCTAGCTTTTTGCCCAAACCGAAGATCGAAGGCCGCGACCTCACGCGCCTCGACCTCGCGCAGTGGCTTGTCTCCAAAGACAATCCGCTCACCGCCCGCACCGTGATGAACCGCTTGTGGAAGCAGTTCTTCGGCACCGGTTTGAGCAAGGTGCTCGATGATCTCGGCGCTCAAGGCGAGCCGCCGGTGAATCCTGCGCTGCTCGACTGGCTCGCGTGCGAGTTCATGGACAGCGGCTGGGACTTCCAGCACATGGTGCGCAGCATCGTGAGTAGCGAGACCTATAAACAAGTCAGCACTTCCACGAAAGAACTCACCGCCGCCGATCCCTACAACCGCGAATGCGCCCGCCAGAGCGCTTTCCGCCTTGATGCCGAAATCGTGCGCGACAACGCGCTCGCCATCTCCGGCCTGCTCGTTCCCAAAATCGGCGGCCCCAGCGTGAAGCCCTACCAGCCTGCCAAATACTGGGAAAACCTCAACTTCCCCACCCGCGAGTGGCAGAACGACAGCGGCGAAAGCCTGTATCGTCGCGGCATGTACACCTGGTGGCAGCGCAGCTTCCTGCATCCATCGTTGGTCGCTTTCGACGCCCCCAGCCGCGAAGAATGCACCGCCGAGCGCAACCGCTCGAACATTCCGCAGCAGGCATTGGTCTTGCTGAATGACCCGACGTACGTCGAGGCCGCCCGCGCCTTCGCCACGCGGATTCTTCAAAGCGAAGGCGATGCCGCAAAACGCATCACCTGGGCCTGCCAGCAGGCGTTGCAGCGCCAGCCAAGCGCTGACGAGATGAAAACGATCTCCACCTTGTTTGAGAAGCACCTCGCCGACTACACGAAGGACACAGCCGCCGCTGAAGCCCTGCTCAAGACCGGCGAGGCTCCCACACCCGCAGATCTGAACAAGAGCGAACTCGCCGCCTGGACGCATGTCGCCCGTGTGCTCATGAATCTGCACGAAACGATCACACGAAGCTGAGCCATGATGATAGAGAAGCCATTGCCACCTCCCTCGGTGAGTCGTGCCGCCGCCTATGCCGGATCGTTCGCCTTGTTCGCGGCCGTCGTTGTGATGACGCTTCAGCAGGCCCATGAGCTCGTGACCGCTTCCAGTTTGATTTTCGGAATGGTGACGTTCGCTTTTCTTTATTACAGACGACGCTGCCCGGGGTGCGGCGGTCTTCTTCGCTTCCGTCGAGACTACATCGGCGACTCTCCCAAGTTTCGCTGCATCCACGACTGTTCCCAGTGCGGGATCGCATGGTGTCGCGATGACATCGGTGATGACAGCCAGACATGACGATAACTGCCACCAGCGAACTATGCGTTCACCGCCAGGCCTTCCAGCTTCGCGAGCTTCTTTGCTTTGGCATCAAAGCTCCAAAACGTGTCGCACCCGAGTACCAGCGCGGAAGCAACGTGCAGAATGTCGTAGGTGCGAAAGCCTTCCTTGGCGGTGTGCCGATGGGAGAGATCGCGAAACATGGTTTCGACAGTCTCAGGGTGGATGGACGAGTGTTGATAATGAATGCCCAGGTCAACTTCATCGAAAAAACGGGCCTCGGCTGCAGAGGCAAGCTCCGCAGTGACTCGCAACTGCTGCATCCCCTGTCTTGTCAGAAAGACGCATTGCCGGAGGGCGTTGACGACTTCCAGGCGGTGCAACCACGTCACTGGAAGCCTGAGCGGGGACTCGATCAGCAATCCTTCCGCCTCACTCCGGTGGGACATGTCCACAAGCGTGTTCGTAAAGAAATTCGTGTCAGCGTAAATCATGGATCATCTCCCGCGATCATCCGTGCGATGCGTTCCGAATCTTCTTTGGAAGGCGGGACAAATCCCATGGAGCGTAACTTTTCGCGAAAAGCTCGCTGGCGCTCCACAAAAGCTTCAGCCTCCTGCACACGCTTGTTGGGGGTGGTTTGCTTGGGCGTCACCACAAAGTCGCCGCCATCACGGCTGCGGATGGTCACACTCCCCAGCAAACGAGCGGCTGTCAGCACAGCTTGTGGACGACGATTCATCTCACGGACAGTGAAGGTGTCGCGCACAGCCGCGGCGGCGGGAGCACGGTGTTTGACAGATTTCTTCGCAGCGGCCTTGGTTTTCATGTCTGACATGATGGCTGACATTGGTTTCCCGGGCAAGTTTCAATTCCATCACGCATCATGAACCTCATTAGTGCTCAAACTCGCCGCGTCTTTTTAGGCCGAGCCTCTCAGGGACTCGGCAGCGTAGCTTTGGCCTCACTGATGAGCCCAGGGCTTCTTCGCGCAGCATCACGCGGCGTGCTTGGCACCTTGCCGTTTCCGCAGAAAGCGAAGCGCGTCATCTGGCTCACGATGGCGGGCGGACCGTCGCAATTGGAGCTGTTCGACTACAAACCAAAGCTCGCGGAGATGGACGGACACCCGATGCCGGAGTCGTTCACGAAGGGGCAGCAACTCGCGCAGCTCCAAGGGCAGAAACTGGTGTGCAAAGGGCCGATGTTCCGCTTCCAGAAGTATGGAAAGTGTCAGATGGAGCTTTCGGAGTTGCTGCCGCACATCGGCAGCGTCGCGGACGACATCTGCCTCGTGCGGTCGATGACCACGGACGCGATCAATCACGATCCGGCGCACATGTTCATGAACACCGGCACACAGATCGCCGGACGGCCCAGCATGGGCTCATGGGTGACCTATGGACTCGGCAGCGAGGCGGAAAATCTGCCGGGCTTCGTCGTGCTCAACTCCACCGGCAAAGGCCGTAACCCGCAGCCCATCTCCGCGCGACAGTGGAGCAGCGGCTTTTTGCCGTCGAAATTCCAAGGCGTGCAGCTACGCTCGCAGGGCGATCCCGTCTTGTATCTCACGAGTCCGAACGGCGTCACACGCGAGCGCCAGGGAGCCGATGTGGCCGCGATCAACACGCTCAACAAGCAGCATGCCTCGCTTTGCGACGATCCCGAGATCACCACTCGCATTGCGCAGTATGAGATGGCCTTCCAGATGCAGGCCAGCGTGCCCGAACTGATGGACATCCGTCCCGAGGGGCCGAAAACGCTCGAACTCTACGGCTGCCAGCCCGGCGACGGCTCCTTCGCCTCGAACTGCCTGCTCGCCCGCCGTTTGGCCGAACGCGGCACGCGCTTCATCCAGCTCTACCACCGCGACTGGGACCACCACAGCCTCCTGCGCGAGGAATTGCCGATCCGTGCCAAAGAAGTCGATCGTTCCTGCATGGCCCTCATCACCGATCTCAAACAGCGCGGCATGTTTGACGACACACTCATCGTCTTCAGCGGCGAATTCGGCCGCACGCCGATGGCGCAGGGCAACAAAGGCCCCATCGGCCGCGATCATCACAACAAAGCCATGTCCATGTGGCTCGCCGGTGCCGGTGTGCAGCGCGGCATCACCTACGGCGCCACCGACGACCTCGGCTACGCCGCGCAGGAAAACATCACCACCGTCCACGACCTCCACGCCACGATGCTCCACCAGCTCGGCATCCGGCACGACGCTTTCAGTTTTAAGTTTCAGGGCCTTGATGCGAAGCTCACGGGCGTCGAAGGAGCCAAAGTCATCCAGAAGATACTCTCATGAAAAACACCCTGCTATTCCTCGCCCTCGCGCTTCATGCGCACGCTTTCGACATCACCGTCGCGGACAAAGATCACGTCGCCGTCGCCAGTGACGGCAAAGTCGTCGCCAAGCTCATGATGGCGAATGATCTCAGCACGCCGGAGAAGCACCACGACACCTACAAGCCGTATCTGCACGTTTTCAGCGCGGATGGCTCCACGCGGCTGACCAAAGGGCCGGGCTTCACCTTCACGCATCATCGCGGCATCTTCCTTGGCTTCAGCAAGATTGCCTACAACGGCAAATCGTATGACCGCTGGCACATGAAAGGTGGCGATCAGGTCGTGACGAAGGTCACGCCGAGCGACAGCGCCTTCACCGCGCACATCGACTGGCAGGGCGACACCACCGAGCCCTTCGTCACCGAGGAGCGCCGCTTCACCTTCACCACGCCCGCGAAGCCCTTTTACCTTGGCATCGAGATGAATAGCGCCATCAAAACCGTCAGCGGCGAGGCCGACATCAGCGGCGACCCCGAGCACGCCGGGGCGCAGTTCCGCCCCAGCGAACTCGTTGACACACAAAGCACGACCTACATCCTTCCCGGCGAAAAGATCGACGCCCACAAAGCCAAAGACCTGCCCTGGGCCGCCGAGGTCTTCACTGTTGAAGGGAAAACCTTCACCGTCGTGATCCTCAATCACCCCGACAACCCAAAAGACACCGCCACCTCCGCCTACCGCGACTACGGCCGCTTCGGCATGTTCCCCAAAGGCAAAGCGACTTCCGACTCACCTTTCAAGCTCCGCTACCAATGGCTCATCGCCGAAGGTGATGTGCGTGATGCCGCTGTGTTCCAAAGCGCCTGGAATGCCTACGCCGGTAAAAGCGATCCGACACCGGCGATCACCATCAATGCTTCCGAGCGCAAAGCGGCGAAGCCCAAAAAATGACGAAACCAGAATGGCGAATGACGAATCAATGATGAAGTTCGAAGCACCAAGTTTCGTCATTTTGGCATTCGGGTTTCATTCGGCATTCCTCATTCTGNNTTCGTCATTCCCGCGCAGCGGGCAGGTTTCGACATTTCCTCTTTCTCCCATGATTCCAACCAGCAGCAACGAGGACGCCCACTTTTGGTCGCCAGGGGAATCGGACAACATCCTTCGTGAGGATACTCCCGCCTACGGCGCGGCCAAGCCCGTCTTCGACCTTGAAGAACGCACCGCGCAGTTCGGCGAAGCCGTGATCCGGTTTCTCAAGACTGTCCCACAAGGTCCGCTGACGAACCGCCTGATTGACCAGCTTGTCGGCGCTAGCACCAGCGTCGGTGCGAACTACTGCGAGGCTGATGACGCCGTGTCGAAAAAAGACTTCAAGAACCGCATCGGCACCTGTCGGAAAGAATCCCGTGAATCGAAGCATTTCTTGCGCATGATCGCAGCCGCCGTGCCCGAGAAGCGCCTTGATGCCCGCGAACTCTGGCGTGAAGCCCATGAACTGAATCTGATCTTCTCCACGATCTTCAAAAACACCAATACTGACGCCAAATGATGCCTCCTCACGTCGGAATGACGAAATCAGAAACCAGAATAACGAATGAAGCTCCAATGAACAAACTCATTCGGACTTCGAACTTCGTCATTCTTTCATCATTCCTCATTCTGGTTTCGTCATNNTTCGTCATTCCCGCCGCAGGCGGGCGCTGTTCATCAAAAGAACGCCGGGCCGGAGAAGGTGGAGCTGAAGTTCAAACTGCCGCCACCAGCACCGCTTTCGCCGGAGGAAGAGTTGAAGACCTTCGCGGTCGAAAAGGGGTTCCGTGTCGAGTTGGTGGCTGCTGAGCCGTTGATCGAAGCGCCCGTCGCGATGAGCTTTGATGACCAAGGCAGGCTCTACGTCGTCGAGATGCGCGGTTACATGCGCGATCTGGCAGGCACGGATGAAAAGCAGGCGACAGGCCGTGTTTCATTGCTCGAAGACACCGATGGCGACGGGCGCATGGACAAGGCGACGGCGTTTCTCGACAACGTCGTCATGCCACGCGCGGTGCTCGCGGTGAATGGTGGCGCACTCATCGCCGTGCCGCCGAACTTGTTCTTCTGCAAAGACACGGATGGCGATGGCAAGGCGGNNNGCGCTTCAAGCTGCGCAGCGGCGTGTGGATGAAGGACACCGGCCTTGGTCGCGGCCAGTGGGGGCTTTGCCAGGACGACTTCGGCAGGCTCTACTTCAACTACAACTCCGACATGCTCCGCGCCGATCTGCTGCCCACAGAGGCCTTCACGAAGAACCCATTGCTGCGTACTGCCGCCAGCATCAATGCCAAGCTCGCCGCCGACCAGACGCTGTATCCATCGCATCCGACGCCCGGCGTGAATCGCGGCTACGACCCGAAGACATTGAGCGCCGACGGCAAGCTGACGAGGCCCACCGGCACCTGCGGCGCGCTCATTTATCGCGGCGATGCCTTCCCCGCCGCGTATCGCGGCAACGCCTTCGTGCCCGAGCCTTGCGCGAACTTGGTGAAGCGCTTCACCATGAGCGAGACCGACGGCATTCCGAAAGCCACGAACACCGCGAAGGCAACGGAATTCCTCACCTCCACCGACGAGCGCTTCCGCCCCGTGCAGGCCGCGAACGGCCCCGACG
>DNXB01000158.1:3296-3834 GCA_003506995.1 Verrucomicrobiales bacterium | reverse complement strand
TCGACAAACTGCGCGACAGCCTCGGTGCCGGCGTGAAACTCGTCGAAGTCGGCGAAAAAGTCCCGTCCATCCCCTATGCCTGCAATCACGATCACGGCGATGGCGACCATGATCACCATCACGGCCAGTTTGACCCGCATTGGTGGCACAGCGCCGAAAACATGAAGCGCGCCGCCCGCATCGTGGCCGATGAACTCAGCGCCGCTGATCCCGCGAACGCCGCCGCTTACGAAGCCGGTGCCAAGGCCGCTTCCAAGCGCTTCGGCGAGCTCAAAGTCTGGGCGCAGAAGGAGATCGCCAAGATCTCGCGCAAAGATCGCAAACTCGTCACCGCGCATGCCGCGTTCGGTTACTTCTGCAAGGAGTTCGGCTTTGAACCCATCTCGCTACTCGGCATAGGCCGCAGTGATGACGCCGACTCGAAGCATGTCGCTGAAACCATCGCCGAAATCCGCGAGCATGGCATCAAGGCCGTCTTTCCCGAAGATCAGGCCAATCCCAAAGTCCTCGCCGAGATCGCCCGCAGCACCGGTGTGAA
>DNXB01000158.1:0-3251 GCA_003506995.1 Verrucomicrobiales bacterium | reverse complement strand
AACTCTTTGCCCTTCGCCCTTAGCTCCACGCCTCAATGCGCGGCTTCCCGCCCATCCAGATCTTCCTGCTCTGCCTCGCGTTCATCGTGCTGGCGGTCCCGCTGAGCCATCTGACCGGGAACACCAGCAACGCCAAGGTCATCCCAACCGCCGTCAAAGAAACCCAGAGCGTGAAAGCGCTGCTGCGTCTGCGTTTTGCGCATAAACCGGCCACGCTGAGCCTCAAGATCGCCGACAAAGAGCTGATCACGCCCGCCGACGCTTCGCCGCTCGAAGTCGATGCCGTTTTGGCTTCCACCCAAGACGGCGTGGATGTCTTCCTGAACGCCACCTGGCCTGAAAACACTCCTGACACTGCCATCACACTCGAACTTGAGCCAGACGGCCTCGAAGCACGCAGCGAGACACGCTGGTCCTCCGCAGGCAGTCTCGATGAAGTCATCACCTTCTCCTGGAAATGACCGCCGCAGCCTCCCATGACAAAACCAAGGAGCACGTCTGCTGGGGCGGTGGTGGCGCGCACACGCATCATCATCGTCTCGAAGTTGTTGGTTTGAGCGTGCATTACCAGGAGGTGCATGCCTTGGAAGACATTCGCTTCGCCACCGAATGCGGCCGCAGCCTTGCCCTCATCGGCCCGAACGGTGCTGGCAAAAGCACCCTGCTCAAATCCCTCGCCGGACTCATCGCCGGTGACAGCGGCAAGATCCTCTGGCGCGGCAAACCGCTCACCCGCAGCAGCCACGAAATCGCCTACCTGCCGCAGCGCGGCGACATCGACTGGAACTTCCCCATCACCGTGCGCGGCCTCGTCGAAATGGGCCGCTATCCGAATCTCGGCTGGTGGCGGCAGTACTCGCGTCACGACGCCGAGATCGTCGAGCGCGCCCTTACCAGCATGGAACTGCGCGATCTTCAGGACCGTCAAATCAGCGCCCTCTCCGGCGGTCAGCAGCAGCGCGCCTTCATCGCGCGTGCGCTCGCTCAAGAAGCGCACGTCCTGCTGCTCGACGAACCCTTCACCGGCCTCGACAAGCCCGCGCAGGAGAATTTGAGCCGCCTGTTCAAAGAACTCACCGCCGAAGGCCGCCTGCTCATTGCCAGCCATCACGACCTGCAAACCGTCACCGGCAACTTCGACGACGTCCTCCTCATCCGCCGCCACCAGATCGCCTTTGGTCCGGTCGCCGAGTCCTTCACGCAGGACAACATCGCCACGGCCTACAACAGCGAACTGAGAACCGAGAACTGAGAACCCGCTCATGCCCACGATCACCGATTTCCTTGCCGAACCCATCGCCAAACGCGCGCTTCTCGCGTGTTTGATGATCGGTTTCGCCAACGGCTTCGTCAGCGCCTTCGTCGTGCTGCGCAAATCCGCGCTCAAAATCGGTACCATTTCACACTCATTGCTGCCTGGACTCGCGCTGGCCGTTCTCGTGGCCGGCCTCTCGCAGTGGAGCGCTCTTGCCGGCGCCATCTTCGCCGCGCTCATTGTTGGTCTCGGTTCCATCTTTCTCTCGCGCACGTCACGTCTCGATCAAGACACCGCCATGGGCGTGCTTTACACCACGGCCTTTGCCGCCGGCCTGCTCATCCTCAAGAACCTCGACATGCGCCAGAAGCTCGATGAATGGCTCTTCGGCAGCATCATCGGCATGGCCGACTCCGATCTCTGGATTGCCTTCGGCATCAGCGCCATCGCCGTCATCACTCTCACCACGTTGCAGAGGCCGCTGCTCATCTATTTGTTTGAGCCAAACATCGCCGCCAGCCTCGGCGTGCCCGTGCGTCTGCTGAACTACGCCACCTTCGCCGTCACGATTCTCGTGCTCGTGTCCTCGCTGCAAGCCGTCGGCTGCATCCTCAGCGTCGGCCTCTTGGTGGCACCCGCCGCCACCGTTTATCTTCTCACCAACAACGCCCGCACCTTGTTCTGGGGCGGCGGCATCCTCGGCGCTGTCGGCTCAGTGATCGCCTTCTTCCTTTCCTACCCTCTCGGCTGGAGCGTCAGCGCCACCATCATCGTCGTCCTCGGCAGCTTCTTCTTCCTCGCCTACATCTTCAGTCCGAAATACGGACTGTTCAGCAAGCGACGCGGCGTCGCATAGTTGCCCAGTCGCGCCGCGACTGGGGTTCGCTCTCCAGTTGCGGCGCAACTGGACTACTTCACTTGGCAGGCAGCACCTGCACCGCGTCGAGATGCACATTCCCGCCCGCACCAGCGGTGCGGAAGATCACGGCGGCTTCTTCGCCTGCGGTGAACTTGAAGGTACCAAGGCTGTAAGCGCCCTGCGGTAACGGAGCAGCCTTGGTTTGATTCACCGTAACCGTTTTTTCACCATCGGCGCTCAGCACACTCACGGGAGCAGTCTTGGCGCGGTTTTCATGAGGTTGGAAGAAGATGCGCACCTCGTAGCTGCCGGTTTGCTTCACGCTGAAGGCAAAACGGGCGCTGGCATTCTTGTCGCTGCCGTAGCTGTAGTGTTCGCCGACGAAGGGCTTCAAGCCTTCGCCATGCGCCCATTTGCCGGTGAGTTCGGCCTCGGTGTCGTCGATGACAATGCCATCGAGTTTTTTCGGGGCGATGCTGTCGGCGGAAAGGGAGATGTCGGGCAGCTTTTTGGCGTTCTTCGGCATATAGAGATCGGCTTCGAGCGTGTCGCGGCGCATCGCACCGGGCTTGTTCATGAGATCCTTCAGGATGTCGAGATACTGCTCATACACGCCACGCGGCGTGGTGTGGTGGCGGACGCAGATCCACGCGGCCTTGCCCACGACCTCGCCCATCATGCCGCAGGTGCGCATGACGCGCGTGCTGCCGAGCGAGTTGCGATCCACGCTGATGGTGCGGCCCGCCATGAAGAGATTGCCGATGTCCTTGCTGTAGAAGCAGCGGTAAGGCACGGGGTATCCGTTTTTGCGGTCCGTGTGTTTGCCGAACTCGGCGCGGCTGATGAAGGGATTGTCAGGAAAATTCTTCGCATACTGCTCCTTCGGGTAATGCAGATCCTGATCCCACGTCGTCGGCACGCAGCCGTCGGGATGGATGACGCCTTTGACCATGTCCTCGCCGTTGAGGATCATGTCGCCGACGATGCGGCGGCTCTCACGCGGTCCGCCGATGTAGGCCAGCCAGGTGAGATCGTAGGGCGCATATTTTTCGGACAGATTCGTCTTCAACGCGGAGACAGCGCCATACACGGCGCGGAAGTTGTGATCGCGGATGAGTTCGAGGTCGTTGATCGGAT
>DNXB01000232.1 GCA_003506995.1 Verrucomicrobiales bacterium | reverse complement strand
TGGGTTCCGAGATGCCGAGACGGGCACGCAGGCTGGAGTTGGTCATCGGCTGGCGCTCGACGTAGCGCAGGCAGGCATGGAGGTAGCAGGTGCGGGAACGGTCGGCACGGTCCATCTCCCGGAGCGGCCGGTGGGTGAAGAGAACGGCACGGGTAAACCCCTCGGCAGTCTCAAACAAAGGCGCGGGCAGGTGATGGATTTCAGTTTGCGAGACGACCTTGTCCACCCCGCTGCCGCGCTCTTCACAGATGCCGAGGCGGCGCATGAAGGAGGCAAGGCCTTCGTTGCGGGAACGCGGTGGGTTGTCGAGAAAACGCTGAGGGCTGACGAGCGACACGCCGGGGTTGGTGATCTCCATGCGACCCGTGAAGATTTCGATCATGGGACCGCTGCCGGAGATGGAGAAATCCTGGTGGATGAGCGCATTCGGAATGAGCTCGCGGATGGCGGGTTCGGGATAAAGAGGAACCTCACGGCGAAGCGCCTGACCGATCACCTCGGTGCGGGGCAGCAGGGCATTCACATAATCCATCAGGCCAGCAAAACCTGCCGCATAGCCTTTGCGCACGACTTGCTCTCGGATCGTCTTGAGCCGCCCACGCCCGTCATACACGACGATGCGGACGGCTTTGCGGGCCAGGGACTTGAACTCATCCAGACTGCGGGCAAACAGAATGGCCCCGAGATTGGTGATGTCCCATTTGCCCGCCGGATCTGAATGAATGAGCTGGTCATCAGCGAGCCGGGCGAGAATTTTGGCGCGGTTTTCAGGCAGGGGCAATTCGAGCAACTCGAAGTAGGCTGGGTAGTCGATGAGAGAGAGCACTGTGGCATCATCAGCGTGCGCCAAGGCGATGCCCTCCTCGAAAGGGGTGATGTCAAAGACTCGCCAGAGATCCTTTTCGAGCTGCGGGTGGTCTTTCAACTTCTGGCGATAAGAGCCAACGCGGATGAACTCGGTGCCCTGGAACTGAACCGGACGAGCCTGCGCCCGGGGAATCTCCAGGATCACGACAGGCTGGCCTTCGTGAATGACCTCATAAAAGCTGAAATGGAGACGCGGGCTGAGAAGCCGCAGCAGCCAGCTTTCGAGATCCTCGTTGCCTTTCTTCGTCTGAGCTGGCTTGAAACGGGTGCCGGTGACTTCGTGTGTCCCGTTTTTGATGCCCCACACCAAGTAGCCGCTGGCCTTGCCGCAAAGCGCGGCAGTGTTGCTGAGCGCAGAAAGGTATTCACCGATGTCTTCGGGGTTGGAATTGTTTTCCTTGAACTCGACCCAGCCAGTTTCCTCCGGGAGCTTGCGCAACTCGGTAACGAGGCCATTGAGGTATTCCTGACTGGGCGCGGCATTCATGAGGGCTGGCTGTATTCGGCGAAGCTGGTAGAGAGCGCGAGGAAGGTCTTGGGTTTGTGCTTCTCAAATCCCTCCTGATCGACAAAGACGAAATCATAGCGCTGTCCGCTCTCTTCAGCAGCCGTGGCATCCGCGCACCATTGTTTCAGTCGGGCCATCTTTTGCGGGAGGTCCAGTTCCTTGCGTCCCTTGGTCTCGATGATCCAGATAACGCCGCTGGTGTCCCTCACGATAAAGTCAGGCACGTAGTTCGAGAGGTCGCCGTCGGCCTTCACGTAGTCGAGCTTGAAACCGACGGCGAAGTAGTTCTTGGCGAATGCCTGCACGTCTGATGCAGCCTCCAGGAAGGCGGCGAAGGAGAGCTCAAAGCCACCCGCATTGGCCTCGCCGACGGTCTTGGTGAAGATGGACTTCTTCGCGGCGAGGAAGGGACGGTGATCGGTGCGGAAGGGGCGGGTGTGGCTGAGGCGGATGTAGTCCTCAATGCGGGTGCTGCCGCTATCCGAGATGGTGAGGGCATTGATGGCGACTTTGAATGAGTCGTAGAGCATCTTGCCGACTTCGGGTTCAGAGAGATTGCGCAGGACGACGGCATCTTCCAAGTCCACTGCGGCTCCTGCGAAGAGGTGCTCGCGCATGAAGTCACGCACCTTGGGATAAAGCAGGTCGTAACCGCCGACGAGGCGCAGATCTTTGAGCAACTGCCTGGCGAAAAACGCCACCACACTGCGGTAATCCGCCGGGCCGGAGCCGTCGAGATGCACGGTGTGATGAATCTCGGAGTCGAGCATGGTCTTGAACACGATCTCCCGCGTCTCCTCTGGCGTAAAAGGCTTCAAAGTCAGGCGCTTGTTGCCCAACGCGGCGGGGTTGAGATCGCCCAGGTCTTTGAACTCACGCTGGAAGCGGCGGCTGAGCTTGGGCAGCGGGATGTCGAGCGCGGTGAGGTCTTTTTCTTTGTTCTCCGTGTCCACTTCCACGATGAGCGGTTCCTTGCGCTTCGCGCCGTCGCCCATCGGGACCTGCTCAAAGCTGACGCCTTCGGTCTGGATGGACTCGACGAACTCCATGAAGGCTGGCGTGCCCATGACGGAGACGGTCTCCTGCTGATCACTGCCGAAATACATGCGGCGCAGGCCGCGCCCGAGCGTCTGCTCGGGTAGGATGTTGGACTTCGCCGCATAGGCCCGCAGGCCGCAGATGACGGTGACGTTTTTCACGTCCCAGCCTTCCTTGAGCATCAAGACGGAGACGATGGCTCTGAACGGCGATTTCCACGAGTCGATCTCGTTCGATTGCTTGCGCAAGAGTTCCAGTTCCTCCTTCTTTTTGCCAGCCGCCGCCTCGGAGATGTCGCCATTGTCCTTGGTGTGAATAACGAGCACGGCCCCTTGCAGCTCGGGGCAGATTTTTTGCAGATGCTCGCCCACTTCGTCGCAGTTCTTCGTGTCATCGACCATGACGAAGAGCACGGCCTTCTTCCCCAGCGGTTCATGCTCGGCGTAGCTCTTGCGCCACTCCTC
>DNXB01000270.1 GCA_003506995.1 Verrucomicrobiales bacterium | reverse complement strand
GCAGCAGGTCCAGCGGGCCTTCAAAAATCTCCAGTTTAACTTTATAGTCGGTGTCTTCCACGCGCCGAGATAGACCGGAGAATCGGCACTGGCAACCCAGGAGCGCGAGTATTGTGCCCGTGGCTCACTTGCGCCGCAGCCGCAGCGCCCGCACATCCGCCAACTCCTGCTTCAGCGCTCCTTCCGGTCGCATCAGCAGGGATTGCACGCCCGCCTTGAGCTTGATTGTGCCTGCCGACTGCTCTTGGAAGGTCTCATATCCGCCCGTGGCCTGCACGACGCCCTTCACACTCGTGTTCTCGGCCTCGACGACATACGCGTCGCCTGCGGAGGCCTCATCTGCCGCCAAAGTCACCCACACCTCGTATTCACCGTTCGTCGGCACTTGGATCAACCACTCCGCCATGTCTGTGTCGATGCGCCAGGGGGCAAGCACGTTCAGCGAGGCACGATAGGCCAGTTTCTGCCCGTAGGTCTTCGCGGCACTCGCCGGAAGCAGCAGAACGCCATCCGCATCGGCCTGGATCGCGTTGCCGCCTTTCACATCCACCTGCATCAGCGTGTCCGCCGTCCAGGGCATCTTGCGCGTCTTCGTCTGCTCACGCACCGCCGCCACTTGGGTGGCTTCAATCACACTCGCCTCATTGCCCCAGGCATTGCGCACATAGCTGAGCACCTCGGCCAACTTCGCATCATCCAGCGCTGGATTCGCGCCCTGGCCGGGCATGGCGAGGTTCCACTTCTGCCCGATCACCTCGATCTCGCCATACAAGCCATGCAGCGCGATGCGGATCAGCCGCTCAGGTTCGCCCGTGGCCCACTCGCTCTCCGCCAACGGCGGGGCCACGTTGGGGATGCCATAGCCCGTCGGCTGATGACAAAGACCGCACACCGTTTGATACACCGCCGCTCCGCGCTCGATCTGTTTCTGCGCCGCATCACTGAGCGGCTGCTTGCGTGTTGAAGTCACCACGTTCTCCGCGCCTGGCCACATCAGGCACATGTGCAACCGTTGCACCCGTTCACGCGCGGCGATCTCGCGATTCGCGGCCAGTTCATCGAGAAACTTCGGCTTCGCCGTCAGCTTCACCGGCTTGATCTGCCGTGGATCATTCGGCTGTGTCGCCAGAAACCCATCGATCAGCGCCTCTCGCTGCCAGTTCGCCGTCCGCTCGATCCTAGTCACCACATCAGCATGCAGCTCATCCATGCAGATGAGCTGGGAGAGCAATCGCAGTGTCTCACGCCGATGCGCCGACTCTTTTTGCCAATCCTCACGCTCCAACAGCACATCCAGCATCGCCGTCTCCGCTCCATGCAGCCCCGTCATCACCGCGATGCGGTTCAAGTCGTCCTCATGCTGCGTCAAATGCTCAGCCAGCAGCGGCAGCGTCTTGCTGTCCCCCTTCGCGCTGATCGCCAACGCGGCATGGAGTTTCACGAGGGGATCTTCCTCTGAGTTCAACAAGGAATAGAGCCGTCCTCTGCTGAAGCGGGCCACCGCAGCCCGCACTCGCACATCCTCATGAATGACGGCCATGACGAGGTGCTCCTCTTTCAAGGCCTTCAGGCCATCCAGGGTCCAAAGCGCATGCAGCATCTGCATGGCCGGTGGATTCACCTTTTGAATCACTTTCTCCAGCAACGACACCACCTCCGCGTCGCCACGCTCCACCAGCAGCCTCTGCGCCGTATTCCGCTGCCAGCCATTCGCATGCCCCAGCGCCTCCACCAGCTCTCCAGCACTCGATTGCTCCATGCCGACCCTCCGCCCTTCGCTCTTCGCCCTCTGCTCACTCACGATCCGCCAGATGCGACCGTGATCATTCCCCTCGTAGAGTTTGCGCTGCTCGATCTGCTTCGTCAGCCACGGCACGATGAAGATGACGTGCTCGATGATGCCGTGATACATGTCCGCCAGATACAGCGCACCATCCGGTCCCACGCGGGCGTTCACCGGACGGAAGCGCTCGTCGGTGCTGGCGATCAACTCCTGCTCGGGTGGAAAGAAGCGCGTCGCTTGTGGGGCGATGCCGCCGCTGAGTTTCAATGAGCCGACGAGATGCCCCGCTGAGTCCGGCACGAAGACATTGCCATGCATCTCCGGTGGAAATTGATCGCCATCATAAAAACAAGTGCCGGACACGATGGTGTAAGTGCGCAGGCGACCGTCATCGCGCAGTTCCAGGGCACCCAGCGTCACCGCCGGTGTCACGCGGATGGGAAAGCATTCCGCCGCGTCCTTTGCCACGTTCACATTCACACCGAAGCTCCCACGGCCGCCACGCTGCGCGAGTTTGGCGAGGTTCGGATGTCGCATCAGCGCCTCCGCCGGGAGCAGGTCCATGTGCATGGCACTGTTCTCGTAGCAGGAGATGAAGCGGCCCGTTTCATCAAAGCTCACGCCGAACTGACCGCGATGCAGTGTCGGTTCGTCGATGAGCTTGCCGTCCTTCCACTGGTAGCGATGCGGCCAGTCGGCGCAGTGCAGCCAGTTGTCGATGCCTCGGCGCAAGCCATTCGCCGTGTGCTGCGGATTCCCACCCACGCCCATCGTGCCGACCTCCGTTCGGTTGTCGCAGCGCAGATCACCATCCTTGTCCTCGCAGAACCACAGCTTCGGCGGCTCCTGAAGCAGGATGCCGCCTTTCACGAAGGCAAAACTGCGCGGCATGACCAGTTTGTCGAGAAAGACGGTGCTCTTGTCCGCCTTGCCATCGCCATTCGTGTCCTCCAGCACCACCACGCGGCAGATCGGATCGCCCTCGCCGCTGCCCTGCACATCCCGCATGTAGCCCTGATACTCGACGACCCAGATGCGCCCCTCGGGATCGAACTCAAAGAAGATCGGGCACTGCACCATCGGCTCACACGCCACCAGCTCCGCCCGATACCCCGGCGCCAGCTTGAAGGTCTTCGCCTCCTCTTCCGCCGAAAGCACGGGCGCAGGCGGCACCTGGATGCGCTTCAGCAATTCCTCGCCCTTCTCCCAGTCTGCCCAGCCCGTCAGCGCCGACGGGGGACGTGATCGCGGACGATCGGCGGGAACCGTGCCGGTTTGTGCGAGGACTGGGTGGGTGAGCAGGACAACGAGCAGCAAGGAGCGGAGCGGCATTCAGCAACTACGCACCCAGTCGCGGCGGCCTTCCTAGCTCTCAACGTCTCTCCTGACCACTCTGGCCATGATGTGAGACCACACCGACCCTTCTGTTGGCTGACATTGACCCCTCTGTTGGTTAACATGCACCATTCTGTTAGCTCACATCGACCCCTGTGTTGGCTGACATGCACCCTTCAGTTGGCTCACATCGGCCCCTCTGTGGGCTAACATCGACCTTTCTGTTGGCTCACATGCACCGTTCTGTTGGCTAACATTGACCTCTCTGTTAGCTCACATGCACCCTTCTGTTGGCTAACAGACACCCTTCTGTTAGCTCACATAGACCGATCTGTGAGGTCACGCAGCCGTCTAAACTGGGCGTTCCCGGCACAAAGTTGCTCATCTTTGAGAAAAGGCGGCTGAATCCGCCCCTTGTTGCGGCTGGAGGCCGGGGTGTTGAGATTTCAGGGAGCAAGACGTCGCCGGATCACTTTCTCCTGCGACAGTCGCTTCACCTCTTCAGTGATGATCTTGTTGAGATCGATGTTGATCGTTATTTGCCCTGCCCCACTGAGGTCGAAACACAACCTGCACATTCCTTTGCTGGGGTCCGCCCTTGAACCGCCAAAGATGGCCGTTGTAAAGCGTCCGCTCTGTGGGCACGAACCAAGCCCAATCGGACGAGCGGTCACTGTTCCATCATGTGCTTGAGTTTTTGGGAAAAGCTGTGGGAGACGATGTTTTGGATGCTGCCGGGCTTGGCAGGCTTGCCTGTCTTTTCATCCACAATGTCGCGAGGGGGCCACCCTTCCGTCTCGGTCTTCTTGAATAATGTCTGGTAGGTTTGCGGGAGCTTGGGGACATCCTTTGCATCTTTGATATCTACTCTTGCCACGCTGCCGAGGATCTTCGCGATGTTATCTTTCTGGCTCTTCGGGTCCAGAACTGCGAACGCCCGGCTGTAGACCAGAAATCGGGTGGACGGCGATTCCTCCGTGAACTCCACCAGCTCTTTCATCAGTTCCTTCTGCGCGTCGGTTTCGCTTCTGCCATCAAGGTTTTCCAATGAATCCCTGTGCAGGATGAGGAGCGGAGGTTTGAGCTTGGAAATGTCCTTGAGTTTTGCCTCCCACCCGAGACCAAGGGGAACCGGAGAGGGTTTGAAACCATCGGTCTTGGTGACGAGCGCACTGACTATAAGTGAACGCGTGGTGTCGGCCTCGCTATCGAGAACGTAGGCAATCACTTCGGGTCTTTGTTTCGGGGGCGGAGGAGTCTCCGGGATGATCGGTGTTGGCGGGGGCGGAGGTTCGCGGTCGGAAGGATGGGCGGTGGGGTCTATATCCTTAACAGGGGACTTCGTGGCCGCTGCTTCGATCGGTGCGGCTGCGGAATCAGATGTTGGATGATCGAGTTTGGAACTCTCCTGATGTGCGTCGTTCCACCACACCCAGCCGGCACACACAAAGATTGCACCCAACGCAAGCAATCCGATCCAACTAACACTTTCAATGGCTCTTTTGGGTTTCGCGGGTGCCGGGGACAGGTTGGGCTTCAGTTCAACTGTTGGCTCGATTGAGGGCGTGGACCGGTCGCTTTCCTTCGTGATCGCACTGCCAGCATCGATGTGGGAAATGTCGGCCTGGATGGCACGTGGCGCGGCGAAAGACTCATTCACCGGCGTTGTGCCGACTTGTGGCTCCTCGAATAACGCTAGTCGTTCCTTGATGAGCCTTATACGCCGGATGTCATCTTTGATGCCACTTTCAAATTCTTCAATCTCTGCCAAAAAAACACCCCAAGTTGCTTCGGGTTCTCGGACTGCGGAATACTCCAGCGCCATTGCTTCGGAATTGAAAATGCGGCGCAACAGTTCATCGTTGAATTTTGTCCAAATCAAATATTCAGACCACAATTCTTCTTGGCGCTGTTGCTCAGCAGGTCGTCTTGACGACCCAAAGCCGGTGGTGCGGGAGACCTCATCTTTTAATTGTGTTACCGATGTCAGCAAACTTTGACCTGCCGCCATGCGCTCAGTCAGCTTTCGCTCGGCTTCGGATCGGGGAATGAGCAGATTGCAGATATGGATCTTGGACGTCGCCTGTTGACGCATCAATTCTCCAATTTGTAGGCCATCGGGTAACTTTGGCAGTTCCAGCGCGGTCTGTTTGAGTTCACTGTAGCGTTCGACGATGAGTCGGGCGATCTCAGCGGCTGGCCGTTCGTTAACGATTGGGAACACATCCGTTTTGAAGCTGCTGGGGATGTCCACCATGTCGAAGCGGAAAGGCAGCACACGCTCGAACTGCTCTTCGAACAAGAGGGATTCAATCGCACGCAGTTCGACGCCGCACCACTGCTTCTCCAAGTAATCCTGGCAATAGAACGGAACGACCAGCTCCGCGTCGTGCGCGTAAATGTGCTGTAGCTTCCGGTTCGAGTTGTAGCCGATCACTTTGCTCTCATGCCAGACGTCGTAAAAGATGCGGGCCTTGCCTTCTTCACCGCCAAAGGCTGGAAGCAGAGCTTTGGCGACCAGTTCGACGTATTCTCGATGCTCGCCTGGAAACGAGAGGGCGACAGCGAAGCGGCGTGGGCTGGAAGAAGCGTCGGGCATGCGAATTTTGCCGTGAAGGCAGGCGCATGAAAGCAGCAGCACCTCAGAAGGCAAGGCATTGCGGATTCAGGCTACCGGGACGGGCGCACGCGCACAAACGCGATGCGAGTGCTGACAACACCGCCGCCGGGTGGAACTGACACACCGAGGCAGTGAACGGTGCCGGGAGGAGAGAGGAGGGCATCGCCGCGCCATTCTTCGAACTCGTGTTTCGCGCCGGGATAGTCTTCCTTGTCGCTGGCGGCGATTTTGAGGGTCTCCTCCAGGCCGGGCTCGATGGGTTTGGCGGTGGAGTGCTTGAGGCTGATGCTCAGACTGGCGATGCCGGATTCCTCGGCCACCTCAACCTCGAATGGCTGTCAGCAAAGCGGAATGCTGTGCCCTCGCTTTTCCGAGTCTTTTCGTTTAGCTGACGTCACCCATGCCCGCGAAGAAGAAAGCCAACGCCAAACCGCTCGCCGGTGCCGCTCTCGTCAAAGAGGTGTGCCGCCGTATCCGCGTGGCGCGGAGCTACTGGGATGCGCACAACAACCGCGCCTGCCG
>DNXB01000617.1:357-10229 GCA_003506995.1 Verrucomicrobiales bacterium | reverse complement strand
TACCATTGAACTACACCCGCATAAGCGCAGCAGAGAACAGTGCTGCGGCGATGTCAATAAGGGGGAGGCTAAGTCGGCTGTCGAATAAAAATTTCTCGCTCTGGCATGTTTCAGTCGCTAGACTCAATCTGAATGTATATTTAGACTTTTCTCAGCCTTTGTTTTAGTCATGTCAGAAACGAACCCATCATCTTCACGTTCTGCCACTGGTTCCAAACCTGTCGGCATGTGGCAGCCGCCGTCGTTGGAGGAGATGCAGGCGATGCTGCCGCAGTATGAGTTCATCTCGCTGCTCGGACGTGGCGGCATGGGGGCGGTTTACAAGGCCGTGCAGATCTCGCTGGACCGGCCGGTCGCCATCAAGGTGCTGCCGGGGGATTTGATCGACGATGTGGACTCCCAGTTCGCGGAGCGCTTCAAGAACGAGGCCCGCACGATGGCCAGGATGAATCACCCGGCGATTGTGAACGTGTATGAGTTTGGTGAAACGAAGACCGGGCTGCTGTTCATCGTCATGGAGTTCATCGACGGCACGGATGTGGCGAAAATGATCGCCTCGCAGGGCAGGCTGCCGCCGGATTACGCGCTGGCGATCACGGCGCATGTGTCTGACGCGCTGAATTACGCGCACAGCCACAGCATCGTCCATCGTGACATCAAACCGGCGAACATTCTCATCAACATGGAGGGCGCGGTGAAGGTGGCGGACTTCGGGCTGGCAAAACAGAGTGATGCGGGAGCTGGTGGATTGACAAAAACGAACATGGCGATGGGCACGCCTGATTTCGTGGCACCGGAGGCATTGATCCCCGGCTTACCGCTGGATGGGCGCGCCGATTTGTATGCCATCGGCGTGATGCTCTACCAGATGCTCACGGGTGAAATCCCGCGCGGCATGTGGACGATGCCGGGGGCCAAGCTTGGCACTGACCCGCGTTTTGACGCGATCATTGCCAAGGCGATGCAGACCGACCGCGAGATGCGCTATCAGACGGCCGCGTCAATCCGCCGCGATTTGGATGTGATCATGACCACCCCGCCTGCCGCTGTGAAAAAACCAGCGGGGCAGGAGCCGCGGCAGCGGAGCGCGGATGCCCCCATCCGCAAAGAGCCTGCGCCGAAGCCTGAGGCGCGCATTCCCACCAAAAAATCCAGCACCGGCTTCTACCTCGGCATGGCGGCGACGGTGATCGTGCTCGGTGCGCTGGTGTTGATGTTTTCAGGCGGGGAGAAGCCAGCCGCAAAGCCTGTGGCGGGAAAAACAAGCCTGGAGCCGTCAAACCCGGCTCCCAAGCCGAAACCACCGCCGCCCGCGCCGTCCAAGACCACGGTGGCGGCACCAGCGCCGAAGCCAAGCATTCCTGCCGCACCGTCTGAGGTGCCCCAGGCGTCTTTTGTGAACACATTGGGCATGAAATTCGTCATCCTGCCTGGAACGGATGTTCTGATCTGCATCCATGAAACACGCCGGAAGGACTATGCGGCGTATGCTGACGTGGTTCCCGGCGTGGATGAGACCTGGAAAGCACCGCTGATCGAGGGCAAGCCGCTGGTCCAGAGCGACGATCATCCCGTGGTGGCCGTCAGTTGGGAAGACGCCACCGCGTTTTGCGCGTGGCTGAGCCAGAAGGAGGGGCGGACTTATCGCCTCCCCAGCGAGCATGAATGGAATCTTGCTGTCGCGGACAAACTCGATGATCCGAAGGCCATCAGCCCCGCCGACCTCGCGAAAAGGATCGCCTCACAGAATCCGTGGGGAACGGGAAGCGCCGAAGAAGGCGGCAACTACGCTGGCGGCAATGACGGCCATGTGGACACCGCTCCGGTGATGAGTTTTCCCCCCAACCACCTCGGCATTTATGATCTCGGTGGCAATGCCTGGGAATGGTGCGACGGCTTTTTTGCGCCTGATCAGAAAGAGCGTGTCCTGCGTGGTTGTGGCTATCGCAACTTTGGGGGCTTCATCAAGTCTGGCAACCGCCAGGCCACTGCGTCCGACTTCCGCACCCCACCCAGCGGTGACAGCGCCCGCCGCGTGCCGGGTTTCCGCGTGGTGGCTGCCGGGTCGGCGGCGATGCCTCCTGTCGCAGCAGCGCCTGCTTTGACACCTCCAGTCGTTCCGGCGATGAAGCCTGAAGCACCAGGTGTTTCAGTGCCGTCGCCTGCTGATCCAGTCTCCGCGCGGCTGTCATCGTTGGAGCAGACTTTCCAGGAGGCTTATGAAAAGCAGGCCGGAGCCGCGCACAAGGCCGCCGTGGCCGATTTGAACACGAAGTTCACCGCCGCGCTGGATCGCAGCATCTCCACGGTTTCCCAAGCCGGGAAGCTGGATGAGGCGCTGGCGCTGCGGAATGAAAAAACGCTGATTCAGGCCAGCGGTACCATTCCGGCGGAAGATGCGGAGGGCACGTCGGAGACTTTGAAGGCGCTGCGCAAAACGTACCGCACCACGATGGTCACGCTGCTCGCCACGCGCGACAAAAACGCCGCTCCGCTGCATGCCGCGTATGACCGAGCGCTGGCAGCGTATCAGGAGGAACTCACCAAGGCGCAGAAACTCGATGAAGCGCTGCGCGTGAAGGCGGTGCGGGAGCATGTGGCAGAGCAGCGTGATCCAGGAGCGGGGAGTTCCAGTCCCCAGCCAGGAAACGCCGATCCAGGGGCCAGGACGCCCCCTCTTCTTGGGCAAGGCACGAGCACCGTCCCCACCGCGCCGCCGCTGCCTGCGGACAAAGTTTTGCCACCCCCCGTGCCTGCCACACAGGAGGAGATCCGGCAACTTTGCGAGTGGGTCCAGCAGAAGGGTGGCAGCGTGAGGCTGCGGATCGACGGACGTGACGTCAATTTCGGAAAAAACGAGGCGCTGCCCAAAGGCAGGCTCACACTGGTGCATGTGGGTGTTTACGAGCTTTCCTTCGAGGGCAATGGCGAACGGCAGTGGTTCACCCTGATGGGCCGCGTGGCAGACCTGGAGAGCATGAGTTTCAGCAAAAATCCGGGCACGATGCCCATGGAGGATCTGCGCGGACTCGCCAAGGTCAAAGCACTCTCGCTTACGCCTGCCTCCGTGGATGACGCCGCCTTCGCGCACCTCACCGCCCTGAAAAGCCTGCACACCTTGCAAGTGGGCGGCTACGGAATGAGGCAGTTCACCGGCGCTGGACTGGGCTACATCAATGAAAACCTCCTGGAACTGAGGACGAACAGCCCCACGCTCACTGCCGAGGGCATGGCCTTCCTTCCGCGCTTCAAGAAGCTGCGGCGGCTGGTGCTCAGCGGTTCCTCAGCCACTGATGAGATGCCCCAAGGGCTCGCCGCGCTCACCGAGCTTGAGGAGTTGGAAGTTGCGGACACCAAGCTCGACGGCTCCTTCCTCGCTCACCTGCCTGCAAACTCGAAGCTGAAGCGGCTCGTTCTCACGAATGTAAAAAACTTCAAGCCGGAGCACCTGGTGCAGTTGGGCAGGCTCAAGCAACTGGAGGTGTTGTCACTTCCGCCTGTTGTGTCCGACCCGGCCGCCATGGCGGCCATCGCTGGCTTGGATCAATTGCGCGAACTGAATTTCATCAATAATGCCTTCTTCACGGGTGAATCCGTCAAAGGGCTGAAGGGATTCCGTGGTCTCACGAATTTGGCCCTGGGTGTCTGTGTGCTTACCGACGCAGGGCTTGAGGCGATCACGGGAGCCATGCCTGAACTGAAACACCTCTCCATGGACTTTGGCGTCAAAAGCAAAGCCACCTTCACGCCGGAGGGCCTTTCGAGTCATCTCGGACGCCTGCGGAATCTCACTTCGCTTCTTCTCAATGGGGATGGTTTCACGGATGAGTGGCTGCCCCACGTTGCCCAATGCAAGGGCGTGGGCTACCTCATGCTGACCAACGGCCGGGTTACCCACCAAGGCGTGGCTCACCTGATGAAGCTGCCGCTTGGATACCTCCGTTTGGATGGCACCTTGGTCACGGATGCGGTCGTCCCCATCCTGAAAACCTGTCCCACGCTTGGCAATGTGCCGGTCGGTGGCACCAAGATGACCGATGCCGGGAAGGCGGAGCTTCAGCGTGTGCTGGAGGGGAACAAGGGGAAGTGAGATCGTGCCCGACGGAAGACTCGCCATGCGGTGCCATTTTTCGCAGGCTTCCGCATTTTTGATGGTTGAGAGGACCGAGGGCGGACGTAATCTCCCGCATGAAGCAAGTGTTTTCCCCGGTGTTTTGCCTTTGCCTACTTCTTGTCGCGGCTTTTGTCGCGCGGCCGCTATTCGCCCAGGCCCAGCAGGTGGATGAAAAAGAACTCCGCACTTGGGCTGACCGTGGTGATGCTGACGCGCAGTTTGAACTGGGCCTGCGCATGATCACCGGGGAAGGGGTGAAAAAAAATCTCGCTGAGGGCGTGAAGTCCATCGAGATGGCCGCCAAGCAGAAACATCTCCGTGCCCAGCACATCCTCGGTACATTGCATGAGGATGGTGTCGGAGTGAAAAAGGATCTGGCCAAGGCGGCGGAGTGGTACCGGACCTCGGCCGATCTCGGTTTCGCGCTTTCCCAGCACAGCCTGGCCGCGATGTATGAAGAAGGCAAAGGAGTGAAAAAAGACCCCGCCAAGGCGGCGGAATGGTTCAAAAAAGCGGCGGAGCAGGGGCATCCTCCCTCGCAGACCGCCTATGCCTCGAAGCTCGAGCGTGGAGACGGCGTGTCCAAAAGCACCGCCAAGGCCGCGCTGTGGTATCTGAAGGGAGCCCAGCAAGATTATGTGCCGGCCATGACGCGCCTCGCCAACCTGTACTACACGGGGCAGGGCGTGCCGGTGGACTACCGCCGCGCGGGCGCCTGGTACCAGCGCGCCGCCCGCTCCGAAGACCCCTGGGCCTCAAACAATCTCGCCTGGTTCCTCGCCACCTGCCCGGAGGAGAACCTCCATAACGGCGAGACCGCCGTGCTCCTAGCCCGCCGCGCCCTGAAGCTCGTCGCCGAGTACGCACAGAGCGATGAGCAGCCTTATGAGATGATCGACACCATGGCCGCCGCCCTCGCCCGCAATGGTGAGTTCAGGGAGGCCGAGCTCTGGCAGCAGCGCTCGCTGCTCATGCTCAAGGAGGACAGCGAGCTGCCTCAGGAGGACCGCCAAAAGCTCAAGACCGAGTTTGAGACACGGTTGAATCTGTATCAAAAGGCCACTCCCTTCGCCGAGCCTGAGCCCAAGGGTGAGAAAGAGGCCGAGCCGCTGCCGCAGGACACCATTTTGCAGGATGAAGACATGCCGGAGCCCGAGCAGCGCAAAAAAACCGCTCCCAAAAGCAGCCGAGGCACGGTGGTGTGATTCGAGGCGGTTTAGAGGTGAAAATCCAACTGGGCACCTCTTGCCAAGGCGCAAGATTCGCACACCGCGCAGCAATATCTGCAAGACAACCAGCCTCTCACACGGTTAAAGCGGCAGACTCGTCATTCTGAATTCGTCATTTCCCCCATCTTCCCGCATGTCCACTGTCGCCGTTCGTTCTGCCGCCCTGCCGCCGCCTATTCCCGGCCTGAACCGCCGTATCCGGCAGCCAAAGAAGAACATCCCGCAGACCAAGCCTGAGCGTGATCAAATCCTCGGCTGGGTGCGCGCGTATGCGGAGGATCAAAAGCTTGTTCCGCCGGTGCCTTTGGCGGAGCTTCAGGAGCACACGGACAAAATTATGGCCATCCACGCCATCGACAAAATCCACCGCGACTACGTCGGCGTCCTGCTTGCCAATGAAACCTGGCGCGAGTCGCTCGCCACCGTGCCGTATGAAAAGCGCCTGCTGCTGATGCCGAAGTGCCTCCGCGTCGAAAGCAAATGCCCCGCGCCCTTCGATGAATTCGGCCTGCTCTGCAAACAGTGCGGCCTTTGCTCCATCCAGGACTTTCAAAACGAGGCCGAGAAGCTTGGCTATGCCGTTCTCGTCGCTGAAGGCAGCGCCATTGTCATGTCGCTCATCCAGACCGGCAAGATCGAAGCCATCGTCGGTATTTCCTGCCTGCCCGTGCTTGAGCGCACCTTTCCCTACATCGAAGCCGCCGCCATTCCCGCCGTCGCGGTGCCGCTGCTGCAAGACGACTGCATCGACACCTTGGTCGATATCGACTGGGTCTGGGATTACATCCACCTCACCAGCGACGACAAAACGCGCCGCCTGAATCTCAACGCGCTTCACGATGAAGTGAAGACTTGGTTCACCCGTGAGTCACTCGATGCTCTTATGGGTCCGTCACGCGGCCACAGCGACGACATCGCGCGCGAATGGCTCTCTCGTGCCGGCAAACGCTGGCGCCCCTTCCTCACCGTCGCCGCTTATCAGGCGCTGCGCGAAGATCCCGAAGGCCCCGTCTCCGACACCGTCAAAAAAGCCGCCATCGCCGTCGAAATCTTCCACAAAGCCTCGCTCGTCCACGACGACATCGAAGACGGCGACGCCGAACGCTACGGTGAAACCACGCTGCACGCCGAACACGGCATTCCCGTCGCTTTAAACATCGGCGATCTGCTCATCGGCGAAGGCTACCGCCTCCTCGCCGACAACGACGCTGCCGCGCACATCCGCAGCGCTGCGATTCTCGTCGCCGCCGAAGGCCAGCGTGAGCTGTGCATCGGCCAAGGGGCCGAATTGCTTTGGACGCGTCATCCCGTGGCTCTCAGCAGCACCCAGGTGCTCGAAATCTTCCGCAGTAAGACCGCGCCCGCGTTTGAAGTCGCTCTCAAAGTTGGTGCCGCGCTTGCAGGTCAGCTCGACGAGTGCGCTGACGTGCTGCATGCCTACAGCGAGAACCTCGGCATCGCTTACCAGATCCGCGACGACCTCGACGACCTCGGCGAAGACTCCGCCGCTGGCAACGAATGGAACATGCGCCCCAGCATCGTCCTCTCACTTCTGCGTGAGAAAGGCAAAGGCGAGGTCAAAGACCAGATGGAAGCCCTCTGGAACGGCGTCGCCGCCACCAAGCCCGACAACGCCACCATCCGCCAGTGGGCGCTCGACAGCGGTGCGCATGAAAAGGCGATGACCCTCCTCGAAAGCTACAAAGAGGCTGCCATTCGCTCCCTTCAGGAAGTCGAACTCCCCAACCTGAAAGGTCTCCTGCGCCGAGTGATCGGCAAGATCTTCAACGAACTCGAAATCAAAGGCTGGTGCCGCGAATTCGAACAGAAGAACCTCAATCCCGAGCTTCGGGCCGAAGCCGCCAAGGCCGCCGAGCATTTGGTGCCGAAGGTCGCGGCTGCGTAAAGTGGTCCGCGCACTTCGAGTGCGGAAGGTGAGCGTCCCTTGATTCCAAGCGCCGCACAGAGGACTGTGCGGACCATTTTCCCGCGTGTCCGCCTCCTCCACCAGACTCCGTCTCACCTTCGGCCTCGGCTTCCTCGCGTTTGTCGTCGTGGGGTCGTTGCTCCTGCTGGCATGGCTACGGCAGCGGGAGCGGGAGGAATCAAACCGCCTTTTTCATGCGCTGGCACAAGCCGATGCGGAGTTTGTGCGCCGGATGAATCTGCCGCGCAGCGAAAAACTCGCGGGCGACCTTGAGCAACTCCTCGGCATGCAGATCAAGTTCAGTGATGCGGGCAAAGGCGTGGCGAATGGCGATGACACGCTCGTCGTGCGTCTCGATGAGAAGAACGACATGGCTTTCACGCGCAAGCCCGTCGCTTCACAACTTTCGCTGCGTGATCCCGCCACGCGGAATGCCTTCATCGCCTTCTGGCTCGTGTCCGGTCTTGTGGGCTGGCTGCTGGCGCGGGAACGGCTCAAACGGGCGCAATCGGAGCGTCTGGCGATGCTGGGCCGCGTGGCGACGAGTCTGGCGCACGACATCAAAAACCCGCTCGCCTCGATTCAATTGCATGCGCAGTTGATGACACCAAGCGATGGCGAGGATGCGAAGGCGCTGAAGATGATCGAATCCGAGTCCGAAGTGATCGCCGGGCTGGTGAACCAATGGCTGCATCTCGCCAATCCGTTGCCGCCGAAGCTGGTGAAGCTCGNNCGCAGAGGGGCAAAGAGGCAGAGGGGGCAGAGATGTTGAATCCTAGCTCCGCGCCCTCTGCTCCTCTGCCTCTCTGCGGCGAATCCGTGGAACGCTCAGTTTCTCCGATTTGGGTCATGGGTGATGCGCAGCGGCTTTCACAAGCGTTTCGCAACCTCATCGTGAACGCGATCCAGGCGATGCCGCGAGGTGGGAAGCTGCGAATCAGCGCCGAAAGGCATGAAAACATGATCTCCCTAAGCTTTGCCGACTCCGGCCCTGGTTTCTCGGAATCCGCGCTCGCACGCGGCACGGAGCTGTTCTTCACGGAGAAGGAAGGCGGCATGGGCGTGGGCCTGAACATTGTCGCCAGCATTCTTGAAGCGCATGGCGGACGGTTGGAATTGCAGAATGACCCCAAGGGCGGCGCGGTTATCATCGTGTCGCTTCCTTCACTCGCCGCATGAACACCCATATCCTCATCATCGAAGACGAATACGCCCTCGCCGCCGCGCTCTCGACGGTGGCACGGCGTCTTGATGCCACGCCCGTCGTCGCGGCCAGCGGACAGGGCGGAATCGACAAACTCAGCTCGCAAAACTTCGCGCTCATCATTCTCGATGTCGGCTTGCCGGACATGAGCGGGCTGAAGGTGCTGGAGAAGATCCAAACGCTGCCCAAACCGCCGCCGGTGCTCGTTATCACCGCGCATGGCACGCTCGACACTGCGCTGGAGGCCCGTCGGCTCGGCGCGCGCGAGTATTTCCTCAAACCGCTCAATCTGGCCGATCTCCAGCGCACCATTCGCGAGGTCTTCACGCCCGCGAAGATCGAGGCAATCGCGCAAACGACCATGATCGGCAACTGCGAGCCGATGCAGCGCGCGTTTGCCATCATCGCGCAGGCGAGCGGCAATGACGCGCCCGTTTTGCTCCTGGGGCCGCCCGGCAGTGGCAAGAGCCTCGCCGCCGAGGTGATTCACCGGCACAGCGCACGCGCGAACGAGCCGCTGGTCGTGTTCCGTGCCGATGAATGGCCCGAAGATCGTGAGGAGGCGGCATTGGATGACGCCATAGAAAAAGCGGGCAATGGAGTGTTGTTTCTGGATGAGATCAGCACCTGGTCAAAACCACTGCAGGCCGCGCTGATGCATCGCGTTGGTGGTTTGAAGGCACGGGTGTTCAGCGCATCGAGCCGTGAGCTCGCGGATCTGCGTGAGGACCTGTTTTACGCGCTGGCGGTGCTGCAAGTGACTCTGCCACCATTGACGGAGCGCACCGGCGACATTCCAGCGCTGGCGGCATCCTTCCTCGGCGAGCGCGTGCTTTCTGCCGAGGCGCTTGCCGCGCTCAAGGCATACGCATGGCCGGGCAACGTGCGTGAATTGAAGGCTGCCATGACCCACGCCGCCGCCGTGTGCAGCGGCAGCACCATTTTGCCCCATCATCTGCCTGCGAACCTGGTGAAGGCAGAGGACACGAATCATCTCGAAGAGACGATGAAGCGCAGCCTCACCGCATGGCTCGATCAGCGCACCACCGGCACGGATGAAACGATGCCCGCATATGATGATCTGCTCGAAACGGTGGAGACGTCGATGCTGGAGATGCTTTTGAAGCGCTTCGACGGCAAACCGACACGACTGGCGGCAGCGATGAAAATGAACCGGGCCACGCTGCGCAGGAAGCTGAAAGAGGATTGATGCCTTCGGGATCTTATCTGCACAGAGGGATGCCCCTCTCTGATTCACCCATTTAAAATCGTTCCCGAATTCAGTGAATAAGTGAGTGAAGGCCCGGCTTGACTTCAAGACGGCGAGTTGAAGTCTAGGCGGCCTCATGTCCGACGATCCCAACGAACGCTCTGAACTCCTGCGCCTGCTGGCCGTGC
>DNXB01000617.1:0-329 GCA_003506995.1 Verrucomicrobiales bacterium | reverse complement strand
TGACGACCGGCGGCTCGATTGATTATCGCAATCGCATCACCGGCGCACGCGTGATGGCGGAGGGGCTGGACCCGTTTCACTACAAATGGCGGCGCGGGGCGGCGGAGGAGCTGTGTGATCCTTACAACAATCTGGCGGTCACGGTGAGCCAGACGACGGTGACGCCGACCTATTTGTTTATGATGCTGCCACTGGCCGCGCTGTCGTATGGCGACGCACAAGTCGTGTGGCTCGTGATCGAGTGGGCCTGCCTGCTCGGCACGGGAGTGGTCTGGTGGCGGCTGCTGACGCCGGGCTGGAAGCGCTGGGCCTGGGCGGCTGTGGTGGCG
>DNXB01000182.1 GCA_003506995.1 Verrucomicrobiales bacterium | reverse complement strand
TGAGGTTGAGGCCGGTGCCGCCGGCTTTGACGCTGATGACCATGAAGGGCGGCCCGCCGGGCTGCTGGAAGGCTTCGACGAGTTCAGGACGCTTCTTCACGCTGGTGCCGCCATGCAGGATGAGACCTTCGCGGCCAAACACGGTGGCGAGGAAGCGGGCGAGCGGGTCGCAGGTCTCCGCAAACTGCGTGAAGATGAGCGCGCGTTCGCGGCGCTCGGCGAGTTCGCTGCAAATCTCGGCAAGGCGTGCGAATTTGCCGCTGTCCTCGGGATTCCAGGCACCGTCGCCGTTCCAGTGGCTGGGGTGATTGCAGATCTGTTTGAACTTGAGCAGGAAGCCGAGCACCAGGCCCTGGCGCTTGATCGGCTCCATATCCTTGTCGGCGAGCATCTTCCCGAGTTGATCGACAAGCTTCGCGTAGATCGTGGCCTGACGCTTGGTGAGGCCGCAGAAGGCTTTGGTTTCGATCTTGTCGGGCAGATCGGTGATGATGCTCTTGTCCGTCTTCATGCGGCGCAAAATGTACGGCTTCACGAGCCGCCGCAGCGGCGCGAAACCTTCGCTGGATTTCGCGCAGCGCTTCACGGCATCAGCAAAGGCACCTGAACCGCCAAGCAGGCCGGGATTGAGGAAGTCGAAGAGGCTCCAAAGATCGCCAGGGCGATTTTCGACGGGCGTGCCGGTCAAGGCAATGCGGGGGGAGGCTTGCAGCCGCTTCACGGCCTTCGTGCTGGCGCTGCCGGGGTTCTTGATGGCCTGCGCTTCATCGAGAATGACGACGCTCCAAGGATGCACCTGCCAAGCCTCGGTGCGTTGAAGGAATTGATAGGTCGTGAGCATCGCATCACAGCCGCGCAGAGCCTCGGCGGTGTGTTTGATCGCAAAATCGAGCCGCTCGCGTGAGCTTTGAGATGGATGCGCGATGAACAGCTTCAAATCCGGCGCAAACTTCGCGACCTCGGCCTTCCAGTTTCCAACGAGCGAGGCTGGGACAATGAGCAGGGCTGGAGCCGTCGTAGGCCGGGTGTGGCGGAGCCCGCCCGGCTCTTCGCGCGCGGTATCGCCATCGGGCACGCTCAAAGACGAGCGGGCTGTCGCCACACTCGTCCTACGGCTGAGCAGCAGCGCGATCACCTGGATCGTCTTCCCCAAACCCATGTCATCCGCCAGACAAGCCCCGAGACCGAGGCGCGTCATGAATTGCAGCCACGCGAAGCCTTTGAGCTGATACGAACGCATGGTGGCACACAGATTCGGTGGCGGAGCCGCTTCAGCCGGATCGCGCATCTGATCGAGCAGTTGTGCGAGGTTCTTGCCCGCCACGATGTCGCTCCAATCATGCACCATCTCGGTGCTTTCCTCTTCCGCCGCCAGTTGGCGCGGATCGAAACCCGCAAGGAGCCGCATGCCGTCGAGAAAGCCGATGCCGCCCTCGCCCGTCGCGTTTTGCACCTTTTTCCAGTGCTCCATCACTTGCTGCAACTGAGCGCCATCGACCTCGATCCACTTGCCGCGCAGTGAAACGAGGCCGGTGTCAGCGCTCAGCAGCTTGGCCCACTCCTCATCGGTCAGTGGCTCGCCTTCGAGGCTGGCGGCCATTTTGAAGCTCAGCAGCGTCCCGGCATGCAGGGAGGTTTTCTTCGGCGCGTCAATCGTCACCGACACCGCAGGCCGCGGCCCCTTGCCGCTGCGCCACCAGTCCGGCAGCTTCATGACGATGCCGCTTTCCTGAAACACCGCCGTCTCACGCAGCACGCGAAAGGCTTCCTGCGGCGACATCGCCATCGGCTGAAACAAGCGCCTCGTCTCCAGCCACTCGCGCAATAGCTTGGATTTCTCCGCCGCCATGCGCACGGGTTCCAGCAGCGCGTTCAGAGCCGTCTGATCCTTCTGCCCGGCGTAAAGCTGCAAGGCGCGCGCCAGCGGCAGATGCTGCGGCTGGCCGCTGGCGCTAAGTTTTTCCGTGAACGTGGCAAGGAAGGCAAAAGGCCGCTGCGTGTCCGTCTTGTTCTCCGCGAGATGAAACGTCACGCGCCCTACAACATGCCACGCGGGACATTCCTCGCGCAGCCAGGCTTCGACGCCGTTCGTCGCGAGTTGTGCGATGTGCTGCGCCAGATCAAGCCACCAGCGCTCCAGTACTTCCGGCGTGAGGTATTCCGCGCCTGCAAAGGGCGGAGCGGTGATGACAAAAGCCGCGCATTCCTCTTCAGTCGGCGGCTTGACCGCCGCCGCGTCCTTCGTCTGGCACAGCCGTGTGAAGAAGAGCTGCGCAAACTCGCGCAGCCAGCGGAAGGGCGGCTCCAGTTCCGCCGTGTGCAGCGCGGACGCCAGCAAACACAGCAGCGGACCGGCACCGCTGGTGGCGGCGATTCGGCGCTCCGTCGCGCTCTCGGCCTGGCCTTCGAGTGTCAGGATGGCGTCGGGAGTGAGCGCGGGGAAGAGCATGCGGCGCTCTTTTCGATGAAATTTGAACACACAGCAAGGCCGCTGGCGGGCTGTGATGGAAAAAACAACGTCACCGCTCTTTCCAAGTGGCTTTAGAGTGCTAGGCATCCTGTTCCCCCCGCCGCAGACCAAGCGCGCGGGCGGCCATGTCTCATGCCAGTCCTTACCGAAGCCATTTCCACGCTCTTGAAGCAGTTCGATGAACGCACCTGCCAGGAGGCGGAGCGACTGGTCGATGACGACGCGGTGATCGGACTGGAGCTGCTGCCAGACGAGATGATGGCCGAGGTGCGCCTCGACGACCGTGCCGCTCAGGTGCGCTGGCTGCGCGGCGAGCTCGGCTGGCATGGCGAGACCGACGTGGATGACGACGAGGCTTTGGAAAATCTCGCGCTCTGCGCCACGCTGGTGGCGCTGCGACGCCGTGAGGCGCGCGGCACCCTGCCGCCGACTCCGGTGGAGGAGGAGGACTTCGAGCAGCAACTGATCACCAAACTCGGGCGCCCGCTCACGCCGGACGAGGAGAACTACCTCAGCAAGATGGAGAAGCGCTACGAGCGCGTCCGGCTCACGGGAAAGATTTTCGACCAGGACATGGTGCGCGTGCATCCGAAATGGGCCATTCAGAGCCTGGAGCCCGTGGCGCTCTGGCCGGAGCCGCCGAAGAGCCTGCGCGAGTTCTGGAACTACATCGCGCTGGCGCTCGCGGACAAAGGCCTGGCACCGCCTGCCTTCCTGCGCGGCATCGCGGACATCGAAGGCACACGCGAGGCGCTGCGTGACTGGCGCCACGCCAGCACCGTGCCGACCTGGCGGAAGCGCATTCGTGAGTTTATCGACGCACGGCTGGAGGCTGACACCTCAAATCATGCGGCCACACGCCAGTGCGAGTTCCGCCTTCTCGTCACCGTGAATGATGCGCGGCTGCAAATCCGCCTCGGCAGCGAAGAAACACCCTCGGTGTTCACGAATGTGGATGCCGCGCTGCTGGACTCCCTGCGCAAGGAGCATCGCGACGGCCACATCGCCACATCCGGGCCGTCCGAGCTGCTGCTCGTGTCCTGCAAAGCGCAGAGCGAGGAGGACTGGAACGATTCCTTCCGGCTGGAAACGAGGCATCATGCGCAATGGCTCGCCACACTGTTCCAACAGCCCGCCTTGCACGATCTGCTCATCACGCGGGACGAGACCCCTTTCCAACGCGCCGAAGAACCGCTGCGCTGGGCCTCCAGGCTGAGCGCCGACGGGCTGACGCTCACCTTGCAGCTCGAAACGGCGGACGGCTCCCCCGCCCCGCTGCCGCTGCGCATTCTGCGCGGCTCCCAGACTTTCTACTTGAGCGCGGACACGCTGTTTCACGGCCCGGTCTGGCTGCATGACGAGTCACGCATCGACACCCCGGTGGTGCTGCCGCTGGAAGCGCTCGCCACGCCCGAGGGCATCGCCTTCATGCGCGAGATCGACATCGCCGTGCCGGAGTCGATCCAAGGACGTGTGCGGCATGAAAACATGCGCGTCAAAGTCACCGCCGCCTGCATGGCCAAGGCTCCGCACTCCGGCGGGGCCGAGTTTGTCACGCTGAAGGCCGAGGCGGTCGATGGCGAGGGCCGCCTGCGCGAGACGCTGCGCATCTCCGGCTGGCAGCCGGTGGATGAAAAAAAAACGGCTGAAACCGAGGACGCCATCATCTGCCGCGACCGCCGCGCCCTGCGCGATGCCGAAGAGCTCCTGAACCAGCTCCGTCGCACCTGGGATCACGAGACCGACGGCTGGCGCGTGCGCATGGCGCGTGATTTCCCCGACTTGTTTCACCAATGGGCCACGAACCTGCCGGACAATGTGTCCTTGCAGACCGATGAACGGCTTCAAACCATTCTCGCCGATCCGCTCATCGCCCGCGTCCGCCTGGAGGCCACGCAGGCCGGGAACATCGACTGGCTGGACCTGAAAGTCGTGTTCGACATCGAAGGCGCGGATTTGAAGCCCGCCGACATCCGCCGCCTCATCGCCGCCAAGGGCGACTTCGTGCGCCTGGCGGACGGCTCATGGCGGCGCGTGAAGCTGGAGCTCAGCGAGGAGCAGATGCAGTTGCTCGACAGCCTCGGCATCGACCTCAATGAGAACAGCGACGAAACGCACCGCCTGCACTGGCGCCAGCTCGCGCAGGAAAAGGCGGCGGAGATCGTCAGCCCCAAGGCGTGGGGCAAGATCGTGGAGCGCATGGAGGAGGCAAAGCTCGACGTGCGCCCGCCCGTGCCTGAGGAATTGCAGGTCACGCTGCGTCCCTACCAGATCGAAGGCTACCAGTTCCTCACCTATCTCACCACGAACCGTTTCGGCGGCATTTTGGCCGATGACATGGGC
>DNXB01000427.1 GCA_003506995.1 Verrucomicrobiales bacterium | reverse complement strand
GCATCACGGCCATTTCTGCCAATGGTGTCACCCTAAGCGCGGCGGCCTCCGGCAATGTCAGCGGCAATGTGCTGACCTTCAGCCAGGATCGCGCTGCCACGACGGTGACCGGCACCACCACAGTGTCGATGTCCAATACCTCCGGCTTGTTTGTCGGCATGGCGGTTTCAGGACCTGGCATCCTGCCAGACACGCGTATCTCCGCCATCGCCGCCAACAGCACCATCACGCTTAACACCGCGCCGGTTTCCGGAGCCGGGGCAGGCACGCTTTCCTTCTGGATGCCCACCGGCCTGGACAAAAGCGGCTTTGGCAACCTGATCCTCTCGGGGCTGAACACCTACACCGGCACCACCAGCATCAACGAGGGGGTGCTCACCATCGGTCACATGGCGGTCCATGGCTACGCTGGAAACACCACCATCACCGTCAACCGCGTCTCGCTGGGCCGCACCATCACCACTGACACGCTGGGTCTGACCATCGGCCAGACGGTCAGCGGGGCGGAGCTTCCTGGGGGAGTCACCATCACCGCGGTCAATGGCGCCAACAACACCATCACGCTTTCCAACGGCGCCTTCGTGACCACCACGGCCAATCTGAGCTATGGCAACAATGTCGCGGCAAAATCAGGCTCTGTCAGCGCGACCAGGACCGTCAACAGTGCCACCGTCACGGTGCCAGGCGGAACCGCAGGTCTCAGTGTCGGGCAGACCATCAGTGGCACGGGCATTCCTGCGAACGCCACCATTCTCTCCATTGTGAACGGCACGACCATCACGATTGGGGAAAACGGCGTGGCTATCAACGCCACATCCACGGGCACCAGCAACCTCACCTTTGGTGATCCCGGATTGTTCGCAGGTGTGCGCACGTCGGAAACACAGAGCGGCACGCTCGTGACTGTGGGAAGCACCCTGGGCATGACCGTGGGCCAGGTCGTCAGCGGCACTGGCATTGCCGGTGGCTCGGTGATCGTGCGCATTCTGGATGAGAACACGGTGGAAATCTCGAACCCCGTGACCTCCACCGGCCAGAGCAACATCACCTTCGGTGTCAGCTCCGGCATTGGCGCCACCCTGCTGGCGGGCACCACCAACGGCAGCGCCTCGGTCACCGTGCCAACCACCCTTGGGCTGAGTGTCGGCCAGGCGGTGTCCGGCCCCGGCATCCCGGTGGGCGCCACCGTGGCCGCGATTCTCAGCGACACGGAAATCCTCATTTCCGTTGCCGCGCTCTACACCGGCTCCAACTCCCTGGTGTTCGCCGACATGGAAAGCAACCTGGGTGCCTCCCGCAACGCCCTGGCGAATTTGGTCTTCAACGGCGGCGTGCTTCAATACAACGGCACCAACGGTGCCACTGACCGTGGTTTCACCATCAATGAGGTGAACGCCGTCTGGGATGTCGGCAACGCCTACACCCAGCTGACCGTCGGCGGCAACTGGGGCACCCCGGGCATTGAAGACAACTTCAAGATCGTCAAACGCGGCTCCGGCACTCTGGAACTGCTTGGCACCTTCATTTCTGGTCACGGGGTGGAGGCCCTCGTCATTGAAGGTGGCACGCTCCTCCTGCGCCCGGCTTTCAGCAATCAGTATGTGCGGACGGAAAATGGCGGGCTGATCGTCGGTGGTGGCACGCTGGACCTCGGCAGCGCCCCTGAACGCGCCACCACCCAGAGCATGATCGGGGCCTTTGTGGCCAACGAGGGGGCCTCCACCGTTCGGGTGACCGCCACCAGCAATCAAAACACCATTCTCAACCTGCAGGATGTGAACAGTCCGGAGCGCATCACCTTCAACAAGGGGTCCACTGTGCTGTTCCATGAGATTCAGAGCCTCACTGGAACCGGAGAGGCCAGGATCACTCTCGCGGGTCTTTTTGGGCTGGACGTGCAAGTCATCATCCCCCGCGCGGTTTACCAGACCAATGTGGATGCCATCCGTCCAGGAGTGAACAACTTCGCCTTCGTGGATGCCACCGGCTACAACGTGGTGGGTTCTGACTTCGGCGCCGCCGCGCACACCATCCAGGGTGATCTGGCCAACTGGACCGCCTTCATGAATGTCCAGGACGGGGCGCTTGAGGCGGATGCTTACGCCGGGATGCTCGCGGAGGGAGCTTCGGTGAACACCATCCGCTTCTTCAACAGCAGCTACGCCGGCGGCCTCACACCGGGCGCCAGCACGGTCGCCATCGCCGATATACTCACCCTGAACGGCGGAGCCATCCTCCAGACCACTCACGCGGGCAACCACCAGAACTCCTTTGTGGGTGGCGTTCTCACCAGCGCTCTGGCCAACAACGACGGCACGACCGCCGATCTCATCGTTCACAACTGGAACCCGGTGGCCCCGCTGGTAATCGCCTCCACCGTCAGCGACAACAGCTCCCTGGACCGCGCGGTGAACTTGGTTCAGAGCGGCGACGGCACGACGGCTCTCTCCGGCACCAACACCTACACCGGCACCACCTATGTCCATGGCGGCGTCCTGCGGCTCGATTCCGTCGGTGCGCTTCCGACCACCAGCCATCTGCGGCTGGACGGTGGGGTGCTCGGCCTGAATGCCGGCAATTTCACCCGCGGCCTTGGTTCCGGAGCCAACCAGGTGGACTGGGCGGGCAGCGGCGGCTTTGCGGCCTACACAGAGAATCGTGAGGTCAACATCGGCGGCATCGGCTCCACGCTCACCTGGGGTCTGAATGGCTTCGTGCCGGACAATGACAGCCTCATCCTCGGCGCCCAGGACGCTGACAAGACCGTGATCTTTGCCAACAGCATTGATCTTGGCCGCAAAGCGCGTCTGATCGAGGTCGTCAGCGGACGCAGCGCCGCTTTCCTTGACGCCCGTATCACCGGCGTGCTGACCGGGGATGGCGGTCGTGTGATCAAGGGCGGCAACGGCGTGCTGGAGCTTGCAGGAATCAACACCTACACTGGCGGCACCTCGCTGGCCGAGGGCACGCTCGTCGGTGTGCTTAACAGCGCATTCGGCACCGGCACGGTTGAAATCGGCACCACCACGGACACCCGCTGGCTGGATGCCGCGCTTACTCTGCGCTTCCAGGGCACCACGTTCTCGAACGGCTTGTCCTTCGGGAGTGCGAACCACGACGGCATCTCCGTTTTCGACACCACCATGGCGTTGACGGCTGTCACCAGCGATGTGGAGATCAACCGGATGTCAGGCCGCAACGCGTTTTTGGTGACCCCCACGGGCGCCAGTGTGAACTACTCGGGCGAAATCTCCGGCACCGGGGGCTTCACTCTTCTCGGCGGCGGCTCTCTAACCCTCTCCGGAGCCAACAGCTATGGCTCTGCCACCGGCGGCGCTTCCTCCTCGCTCAACGGGGCCACCACCATCCGTGGCGGCACGTTGATTGTGAGCAGCGCCAACGCCCTGTCTGGTGGCGCGATCGAGCTGGGTGACGCCACATTCTCCCTGGCTGCTGTGGACTTTGCCACCGCCGGAGCCTCGCTGCTCGGCGTGGAAAATGACTATTCCTTCATCGCCAACAACCGCAGTTCGCTGGGCGGCGTGTTCCTCGCCACCGCTGGGGGCCTCGTCGATGGTGTGGGTGGTGCGAACTCCGGCCCTGGTGCGTTCTACAATGTCAGTGCGGTGATCGGGAACCACACCTTCACTGCGGTCGACATCAACAAGCGCATCCTCGTCAAGGACGAACTCGACAGCCCTGAGCGCAACGGAATCTATCAGGTGGTGCAGATCAATTCGGACGGCACCATGAACTTGGTGCGGGTTTCGGACTTCAGCACTGCGGCGAACATGCTCTACGGCACTCAGGTTACCGTTTCCGGCGGCAACACCTACTTCATGGCCGCCCCGGATGTGACCGCTGTCAACAGTCCCGACACCGACCCTGTTTACTGGCTGCAAGACACAGTCAACCCGAATGTAACCCTGCAGGTCAATGCCGCTGTCACCGCCGTTACCCAGGCCATTGATGTCAATGCCAACGGATTCGGGACCACGACCATCAGCGCTTCCAGCCCGGTGACTTTCTCAGGCAATGTCACGCTGCAGGATGTGAAGGCAGGTGTGCAGGAGGCCAAGACCCTCCGTCTGGACTCCTCCACCAACACCAGTGGCGGCATGGTTTTCTCCGGCGTCTTCAGCGAGGCGGACGGCGGCAGCGCGCCGACGGACGACGTGCTTGTGCTGCTCAAAATGGGCTCTGGCACCGTCACCCTCACGGGCGCCAGCACGCACCACGGCGGCACGACCGTCTTTGCTGGCTCGCTTGTTGTCTCCAACACCAGCGGCTCCGGCACCGGACTCGGCAATGTGGTCGTGCAGACTGGAGCCACCCTTTCCGGGGACGGCATCATCGCTCCTGCCGCTGGCTCGAACGTCAGCATCAACGCCGGTGGCGTTCTTGAGGTGGGCACGACTGGCAGCGTGGTGGCGCAGACGCTGGAGCTCACGCTGCAAACCGGCAGCACCTTCACCCTGGCGGGTGAAATTCGCTTCGACCTCTTCTCCAACCAGCCGGGTGAGACCTTGGCGGAAGCCGACCGCTTGGTCGTCAGCGGCACCGGCGGCACGGTCAACATCAGCAATGCCACCCTCGTGCTGAACAATGTCAACGGCATCATGCCTGAAGCCTTTGAGGCTGGCGATTCCTGGAGACTCTTCGACTGGGGTGGCCTCACAGCCACCGGAAACTTCAATGAAGGGCTTTCTGCGCTTCCCACCCTTTCAGGCGGCCTGACTTGGGACTTCTCCCAGCTCTTCAATCAGGGGGTCATCCTCGTGGCTCCGGAGCCAAGCCGCGCCCTGCTTCTCATCATCGCTTTGCTGGCTCTCGGCTGCCGTCGCCGTCGCTTCTCCTGGTGAATTCCCAGGATGGGTGCGGCACGGGGCTCGGGTGAAGAAGAGTTCATGAAAACAGCATTCCATGTGTTTACATGATAAATACCTTGTTTCAGGCGGGGCAAAGTCATACCATCGCAATAATTCCATTAATTTAACCTGCCTCTCTTATGAATGCCTTCCAGTTCATCCGCGTACGGAAGACCCGCCGCCAGGCCATGGCGCTGGTCATGGTCGTCACCACGGTCGCCCTGATCTCCATGCTCATCGTGGCGATCTTTTCCATCACCCAGACAGAGTATAAGGCGACGCAAAATTACGTCGCCGCCCGCAGTGCCAAGCAGCTCGCGGACGTGGCCGTGGCCATCACCCAGGCGCAGATCCAGAACGCGCAAAACGCCCAGTCAGATGCTGGCGCCCGCACGACTCATGCCACCCAGCCTGGCATGGCACGTGTTTACAACAACCTGGGCAATTTCATCCGCGCCCACAAGCTTTACTCCAGTTCTCAGATGGTGATCACCGGGAACAATGAGGCGGCCATTTTTGCCACCGAGCACCAAGTTCCCGCCGACTGGTCCTCGGATACTAACAAGGCGCGGTTTGTGGACTTGAACGAGCCGGTCGTGCGTCCCGGCTTTACAGGCGGCACCACCGCGGTTTATTTTCCTGTCATTGACCCCCGTGCCGCATACACAGGCACTGATCCTGCCACCGGGCAGACCATGACTGCGGTGGAGGGCTTTTCCTACAGTAAGCAGACGGTCGCCGTCACCGGCGGCGGCGGTGTGGTGAACTACGCTGAAGTCGTGAGCCCGCTGGATGCGGGCAATGATCCCAACAAGATGCGCCTGCCCATGCCGGTGGAGTGGATTTACCTCCTGCAGGACGGCACCACGGGTGCTTTGGACTCCAGCAACAAGTTCGTGAGTGCCGAACAGGGTAAAGAACCCTCGGCTCTGAACCCGATCGTCGGTCGCGTGGCCTTTTGGGCTGATGACGAGTCCTGCAAGGTGAACATCAACACCGCCTCGGAGCCCACCTTCTTCGCCCCTCCTTACTTCTACCACCAGCGCGACCACAGGTGGGCCAACTTCCCCCCCGCCTCCGGGGAATATCAGCGTTACCCAGGTCACCCGGCCACCGTCGCCCTCAGCGCGGTGCTGGCTCCTGGCATCAATCTGGACCCCCTTGCCCTTGATGTGAACGTCAACAACATCGTCCTGACCAAGGAGTTTATTTACAATATGACGCCGAAGATCGCCACGGGCGGCTCCATGGCGGGCACGCGACCCTTCACCGCGGACGCCTTCTCCAACACCAACGGCGAGCAGCAGCCGGCCACCAGCGGGGACGCTGCCAGCGCACGTCTCGAGCGGCTTTTTGCCAGCGTGGACGAGATGTTGTTTCGTGACGGTCTTTACAGCACCAACGGCCGCGAGGCGGCCAGGTTTGATCTGCCAGGAGGAAACGGGCGGCTCCTTTTTGACCAGGGCACGCTGGAGCGCTCCCGTTTCTTCCTCACCGCGCACAGTCGTGCGCCGGAATTTTCAAACCACGGCCTGCCACGTGTGGCCATGTGGCCCGTGGCGGACGAGGGGCTGGGGCAGCAATGGCGCAGCAGCTTTGACAACATGATCGCGCTGGTGGCCACCCTGCGCGGGGTCACGCCCGGCGCCGCCATCGAAAACAGCTACATCTTCCGCCGTGCCCAGCCTCACCATCCCACCCATGACGTCACCGGCTCCACCTCCGCCTACGGCGCCTCCCAGGGGCTGCGGCGCAACTCCGACCTGCTCAATTATCTCTACGCGCAGATGACCGGGCTGGAGCAGCCGAGAATCTCGGCCCTCGGCAGCAGCGCCCACTTTGGCGCGAAGTATGGCAATCTAAACGCCGCCCAGCTCGCGGTGCAGTTCTTTGACTATATCCGCTGCACCAATCTCTATGATGGAGTGCTCGCGCGCGAGAATGACGGGCGGCAGGGCGCGACGACCATGCCCACCGGCACCGCCATGTATGTCAAAAGAGACGACATCCAAAACAGCCGCCGCACCTACACGGACCATCGCTTCACCATCAAACAGAACAAGCTGAGTGACGGCACGGACGCGCAGTCTCAAAACATTATTTCTGATGACGCCTCCGTCTATCCTGGTCATGGCCAGGTCACACCGGCGGCCTGGCAGGGGCCTCCCGGTGTTACGGCCCCCAATGCGGGGGGAGAACAGAATGCCTTTCGTGGGTTTGGCCGCATGTTCACCTTGTCGGAGGTGGGCTTTCATTTCATCTGCACCGCGGATGGCAAAAACGACGAATACGCGGTCGATTTTGGCGGCATCAAGAGTGGTGGTGGCAGCGCCCCCCGCGTCAATCCAATCACCGACTCTGAGGAGCCGGTGTATGAGAATGATCCGCTCACGGGGAAGCAGCGTCGCTGGTACTCCAATTATCCGCCGTTGCTGCCCACCCCTGGCGTTCCCGATCCCAACCCGCCCATGCTCTATGGTGTGCAGCCTTCTCCCGCTGGTGGCCCGCAGCACCCCTCCAGGCATCCAGGCTATGACCCCAACAACTGGAACATGACCCTCGCAAACCGCACGCCCCTGGCTGCTGACGAGAAGCGCGTTCAGGCCCTGTTCATGATGGAGGCATTCTGCCCCATGCTCGGCTGGACGAAGATGCACCCGGAGTACGTCATCGTGCTGGACGGTGACTTCATCAGAGGCATCACGCTCAATAACCAGCCATTGTTTGACACCACCCAGGACTTCGTGGTCAAGTCCAATGGCAACCTGTACGAGTCGCATGACGTGTACTCATCCGGCGGCCACGCCGGACCCACCGCCATGGCAGGAAACCGTGCCGCGCGTCCCGTCAGCAACACCGGCCCGGTGATGCTGCCGAGTGACCCTGGCTTTGTCACGGGCAACACCTCGGGCCACAACGGACTCCCCAATTACGCGCTGAACAGCGACTTCATCACGGTGAAGCGGAACCAGCCGATGGTGTTGGGTTTCAGAGATCGCGAGTTGGTGATCAAGATTTATGACAAGCACCGCTACCAGGAGGAGTCGCTGCAGCCCATACAAATCATTCGCATTTCCTTTGAAGACTCGCCTCTCCCCGTGCCCGCCTTGGTGGGCTCCCTGCAGCGCCGTCTGGGCAGCGCTACCGGCCCGGCGGCCAACGCCCTGCGCAACGAGCTCAATTATTACTCCCGAATTGACACTTTCGGACGCATTACCTACTGGCGCTCGCTCCAAGGGCCGCACTGGTGGTGCTTCAACAACGAGGGGGCGCTCGGCCGTCTGGACGGTACTATGAACCCTGCCTGGGACGGTCCCGCTTCCGACAAGAATTTCTGGCTTCAACAACCGACGCCATATCCCCCAGGCGCGGATGACACGCCCCTGCGTCAGGTTCTGCGGGGGCGTCTCAACACCACCGCCGCGCGTTCGGACAACCCGCCAGGCGGTGCCCAGGGGTTTAGCATCATTCCTTTCGAGCGCACGTCCAATCCCAACAACCCCTCCCAGATTGTGGTGGATGAGGACACCGGGCGGCAGTGGACTGGCAGTGATGTCATCCGCACCATGGTGCCTGCCGTGGGGGATTACCGCCTCATCGCCGCCCGTTATAATGTGCCCGCCGCCCTGTGGATGCGCCACCCGGTCTGGACCAAGAGCCTCAACCTCGGATTGGCCGGGCCTAGGACCGTCCACAGTTTCACAGCACACTGGGCCACGACCGAAAGCGGCGTCGTGCTGCCGACCAATGGCGTCGTCGCCAACCCTCAGTTTTCCTCGCTGGTTTCCAAAAACCACATGCTGGTCGTGGGCGCGCCCTACTCGGATGGCCGCATCCCTGACCTGCCGCCGGACAATGGCTGGGCCACCGCTGCCAACAGCTACGGAGATTTCGACAACGGCATTGCCAACTCGCGTGACGGCCCTTGGATCAACAAGCCCGACGAGGGGAACTTCTATGCTGGCAAATTCACCCGCGGTAGCAGCGAGAAGTTTTACCGTTCGGGCTACTTCTTTGAGCCTTGGCGCAACAGCGATGACTGGCGCAGCGGTGTGTACATGACCCCCAACCGCATCGTCACCTCCCCGGTCATGTTTGGCTCTCTTCCCACCGGTGTCTGGCCGGGGGGCAATGTCAGCACAGGTGCTCTGGTGGGGGCCACCGGGGTCACATTCACCCAGGGCAAGCCCTGGCAGACCCTGCTGTTCAGGCCTTACGCCCGCTCACATGCCTCGTTGGGCAAGGCCATCAGCCCTGGTCATCCTGGGGACTACAATCCGCGTGACCACTTCCTGCTCGACATGTTTTTCATGCCGGTGGTTGAACCCTATGCCATCAGCGAGCCTCTTTCCACCGCAGGCAAGATCAATCTCAACTACCAGATTGTGCCCTTCACCAACATCACCCGCGCCACCGGTCTGCATGCCCTCATGAAAGGCGAGTTCATGACCACCATCCCGCGCAATGAGGATGTGAACAATGCCAAGGGTTTCTACAGCCAGTCTCTACCCACTGATGCGCAGCGGCAACAAAGGGCTCTGGCCGACTGGTCCGGTGGTGGCGACAGTCTCTTCGATGAAAAGGAGCACCGCAGGTTCTGGCACCGCCCTATCGACGTGACCAAGACTCTCTACCAGTTCGAGCGTAAATTCCGCCACCTCCCCTCCGGTTCCAACCATGCCGCGCTACGTTATAACGGACTCTTCCGCAGCGCCAGCCAGATTTGCGAGGTCCATCTGATCCCGGATGTCAGCGGCGGGGCTTCAAATGGTGGTGAGTTGCTTGGCAGCGTCGCCAGTATTTCGCAAAGCACCTCCGGCACCCAGTTGCAGACGGTGATGGACCAGTTCTGGCAGAACCACTCACCCACCGGGGACAACACCCGTGAGCGTCCCTATTCCAACATTTACGCCCGTGCCACCACCCGCAGCAACACCTTCCGCGTTCACATGCGCGCCCAGGTCTTGCGCAAGGCGCGTTCGGTCGCTGCCGATGTCTTTGACCCCGCCAAAGACGCGGTGCTCGGTGAATACCGCGGTTCCGCCCTGATTGAGCGCTACATCGACCCCACGGACACGCTCAATCCCATACCGGACTATGCGGCCTCCTCCGCTCCGCTCGCCCTTCCGCCTCTCGAGGCGTTCTACAAGTTCCGCACCCTCGAAAGCAAGCGCTTCAGCCCGTGATCGGCTTGAAAACTGCCATTAAGACCCTGAAAACCATGAAAACTTGCCGTCACTTGCCTGCTCATCCGGGCTTCTCGTTGGTTGAGGTCACTCTCTCCGTCGCCATCGCGGCGCTGGCCCTCATCACACTCCTGGGGCTGCTGCCCCAGGGACTCGAAATGTCCCGCAAGACCTCCGAGTTGACCAACAACAGCAACATTCTCGAGCAAATCATCCGCGATCTCGAAAATGCCCAGTATTCGACACTTCCGGCCACCAAAGTCCGTCGTTACTTCAACGACCAGGGTTCAGAGGTGCAGCAGGGGGACGCCAATATCACCTTTGTGGCGGAAATTGACCCTGAGCAGCCGGCATTCCTTCCGCGTCAGGATGCGCAGGCGCAGGCCGCCTACGCGAACCAGTTCAACAACAACAGGGGCAACCTGCGGCGCGTGATCATTCGTGTGGCCACCACCACCAGCCCCGACTTTCAGTTCGGTGAAAACAACCGTGTCTCCTACTCCATCTTTAATCACCTCATCGCCAAAACCCGTTGAGGAATCCTTCTGCCATGACCAAGCACGCCAATCTCCGCCAGTCCTGGTTTCTTTCATTCGTGCGCGTTCGACCTCCCCCCGGGTTCACGCTGATCGAACTCCTGGTGTCGATGACCTTTCTCGTCATTCTCATGCTCGTCGTGACCCAGGTCGTCGGCATTGTCCAGCGCACCTGGGTGCGCGCCAACTCTCGTGTGTCGCAGTTTCGGGAGGCCCGTGTGGCTTTTGATATTTTGTCCCGCAACCTGTCCCAGGCCACGCTCAACACCTATTGGGAGAACGAGTTTGACCCTCTCGGCACCGACTCCGCAGGTCAGGCGGTCACAAAAGCTAAAAATTATATTCGTCAGTCCGAGCTGCAGTTTATTTGCGGCCCGACCAACCAGTTGCTCACAGGCGCCGCCGGTGCTGCCCAAAACTATCCTGGTCACGCGGTCTTCTTCCAGGCTCCCCTGGGCATCACACGGCTGGTCGCCGCCAACGGCTTGCAGGCCAACACAGAGAACATGGTCAACCTGCTCTGTGGTCGCGGTTATTTCGTCGAGTGGGGGAATGACGAGCCTTATCGCCCGCCCTTCCTCAGCTCTCTCAACACGGTGCCCACCCGTCAGCGTCTGCGCCTGATGGAGTACAGCCCCACTGCGGAGATGAATCGTATTTACGACAGCGCTTTGCGGCCGATCACCGCCAATTCCAAGACATGGTTCCAGGATGCGCTGACCAGCGTGGTGCAGGATAGCGAAACTGTCAGCACCCGCGCCTTTACCCGCCCCATTGCGGAAAACATCCTCGCGCTGATCATTTCCCCTCGGTTGGAGACCACAGGCAATGTCGGGGCTCAGCCATACTCCATCGCCCCCAACTATCTGTATGACTCCACATTGAGGGTCAATCCCGGGGCCACGGCCGCCAACCTCCAGGGCACCCAGCATATGCTGCCACCCATGCTCAAAGTCACCATGGTGGCCCTCGACGAGCGCTCAGGCGAGTTTCTTGCTCGTGAGGAAAATGACAGCATGCGCAACGAGGTGCTCGGCACCACCGCCGGGCTGTTTACAAACGCCGTCAGCTACGCCTCTGATTTGGATGGCACAGATGACCAGCCGGGAGCGCTGGAGGAAGTGCTGTCCGCCAACAAGCTGAACTACCGTGTCTTCACCACCACCATCGCTCTCAAGCAGGGGAGATGGAGTTTCTGATCCAAGTGTCCAAGCGGGCTTGACCAGCCCGGCCCAATCCACCTTTCCCATGAAAAAATCACTTTCACACGACTCCCTCCGGCAGGCGTTCACCCTGATCGAAATGCTCGTGGTGATCACCATCATCGTGCTGCTGCTGGCATTCTCCACCCCTGCGTTGATGCGCACCATGCAGTCCAGCCGCCTGACCTCCGTTGGAGACACCATTTTTGGCGCCATCTCCGAGGCGCAGCAGACGGCCTTTGCTCAAAATGTGCCTGTGGAACTGCGATTCTTCAAACATGCGGATGCGGGGTTCTCGGACTCTCCCGAGTTCTTCCGCTCCTATCAAATGTTCAAAATCGTGCTCGTCACTGAAGGGGTGGGCGCCAATGCCACGGTCAAGGAATCCATTGTTCCTGTGGGCAATCTGGTCAGGTTCTCCGACGGCATTGTGATCGCCACCGATGATGAGCTGTCCCCGGCGCTTTCCGGCGAGGGGCTGCCTGACACCAAGGAGTCTGGCACCAGCGGCGGTTCCTATGGTTATGCGGGGGTGGAGGGCGCCTCCTACAATGCCCTCCGGTTCATGACCGACGGCAGTTGTCGCAAAGTGGGCACAACGTCCACGGTGAATGGCGCCACCCAGGCGGCCCTGATCTTTCAGACGCTGCCGACTAGTTTTTTCACCATCACTTATGACTCCAGCCAGGAGCTTACAGTCGCCAATCTTCCTAAAAACTTCTACACCATCCAGGTTGACCCCTTCACCGGCAAGGCCCGCAACTACAAGCCGGGTTTCTGATCCCGTGGCTGGCGGGTGTGGTCGCCTCGCCGCCTTCTGTCGTTGAAAATAATTTTCCGCATGACAGTCGCCTGATCACCGCTTGAATGGCTCATGGGTGATCTGCCTTCTCTCGCTTTAAGTTTCGACGACGTTCTTCTTTTGCCGGCGCACAGCGCCGTGCTGCCTGGAGACGTCAATGTCTCCACCAAACTCGCCTCCATCG
>DNXB01000398.1 GCA_003506995.1 Verrucomicrobiales bacterium | reverse complement strand
GGAGCAGATGATGACGCAGTTGTCCGCGCAGTCGCGGATGACCTCCATCTCGAACTCTTTCCAACCCAGAAGCGATTCCTCGATGAGCACCTCAGTGACCGGCGAGAGATCGAGTCCGTTGGCCGTGATGGTTTCAAATTCCTCCTTGTTGTAAGCGATGCCGCCGCCGGTGCCACCGAGGGTGTAGGCGGGGCGGATGATGAGCGGCATGGTGCCGATCTGAGCGGCGATCTCGCGGGCTTCTTCAATCGTGTGCGCCACGCCTGACTGCGGCAGGTCGAGGCCGATCTTGAGCATGGCGTTCTTGAACTTAAGCCGGTCCTCCCCTTTCTCGATGGCCTCCGCATTCGCACCGATCATGCGCACGCCGTGTTTGGTCAACGTGCCGGCATTCCACAGCGACATGGCGCAATTCAGCGCGGTCTGGCCGCCGAGTGTGGGGAGCAGTGCGTCGGGCTTTTCGAGCATGATGATCTTCTCGACGATCTCAGGATTGATCGGCTCGATGTAGGTGCGGAACGCGAACTCCGGGTCCGTCATGATCGTGGCNNCCTTCCTCGCGCAGGGCCTTGCAGGCTTGGACGCCGGAGTAGTCGAATTCACAGCCCTGGCCGATGACGATGGGGCCGGAACCGATGACGAGGATGGTCTTAATGGTGGTGTCTTTGGGCATGATGAAAAAATGACGAATGTCGAATTCGGAATGACGAATGTCGGAGTTTGAAGGGAAAGCGTATGATTTGGGCGCTTTCACGGAACCGGGCAGGATGCCCGGGACACCGGTGACAGGCAGGATGCCTGTGCTACTGGCCGGAAAGCGCGGCATCTTGCACGGTCTGCGGGGGGCGTCAAATGCGTGGGTGGATTTGGTGAGAAATGGAGGCGCTGGGTGGTCTGTTTTTGCCGCAGAGGGGCGGAGAGGCAGAGGTGGCAGAGTTTTGAATCTCTTCTCACTCCGCTCCTCTGCCTCTTTGCGGTGAAATCGAGCGTCCCTGGGGCATGCGATGCTGGTGAACGGCGGCCTGGACGAGGCGAAGGTGGCGGCGGAAGTGGCCGCGCTCAGTTCGCCGAGACCTTGAGGCCGATGCCTTTGTAGCCTTCGACGATCTCCTGCGCGATCTGCGAGTAGCTGCGGTCGTCGAGGAGGAGCTTGAGGTGCTTGAAGGGGCCGGTCTCGGGCTTCATGTCCGGCGGTGGAAAGCTGGTGGGATAGGTGAAGCTGCCGTCGGTGCCGCGTTTGACGCGGGGGTCTTTGAAAAAGGTGCGCAGCGCCTCGGTCTCGGCATGCACGGCGTCGAGGAACTTCATGAAGCGGAGGCCTTGCGGCAGTTTTTTCGGGGTGTTCTGACCGTCGAGGTGGCAGAAGAAATAGACGATGAGCACGGAGCGGAAGTAGAGCTCGCCCATGGCGCGGTTGGAGGATTCGGCGATGCCAGACCACTGGCCGCGGTTCATGGTCATGTGGGCCTCCAGATTGCCGATGCTGGCCGTGTAGCCGCGTTTTTGCATCTCCTGGATGTGATCTCGCAGGCCGGACTTGTGGGAGTCGGCGCGGAAGGTTCCGGCGTTGTAGGGGATCATCTCGGTGTATTCGGCGGTGCCCTCGATGACCCAGACGGGGAGGAAGGGCAGGTAATCATGCATCAACTGATGCGTGATCTCGTGAATGAGCGTGCCGCCGTCGTAGCTGTCGTTTTTGAACCAGGTTTTGCCGCGCATTTCGAGGCCGATGCTGGGGAAGGGGACTTTGAAGATTTTGTCTCCGGTCATGTACACACCGCCGGAGTTCGGCGGGNNGGGCCGCCGGCGGCGATATAATCGTTCCGCGTTTCATAAAGAGCGGCTTGATAGCGCTCCAGACCTTCCGGCGGACGGCAAACGACGCCCCAGGGCAGGTCGGAGACGAGCATGCGCGTGGACTCGAAGGTGCGGGCGACTTCCTTCATCACGCTGCCGGCCAGCTTGGCCTGGGAGGTGAACTCGAAGGCCTCGGAGCGATAGACAAACTTCCGCGCCGGGGCGGACTCCTCCACTGGCTGGATTTCGATGGAGCCAGAGGGCACGATGACATTCTGCGGCCAGACGCGTTTTTCGACCGGCGTGCGGCCCGAGGCGGGCTCCGGGGCGGAGAGAACCGTGGCCGCAGGAGGAGGCGGGACCGCCGCCTGGCTTTTCACGAATGCCTGGTCCTCGGCGCAGAGGCGAGCGAGGGCAATCAGGTGCTCCTTGCCGTCGGCCATGCGCACGGTGACGTATTCCGCCGTGGCGCTGACAAACACGGCCTGGATGATGCGGCCCATGGTGTCCTTCCACGGACGCATGGCGGCGTCTTGCGCCGCAAGATTCGCAGCGAGCAGCAGGAAAGTGATGAAGATGCGACAGCTTGAAATCCGCATGATTAAGTGTGAATACCATGCCGGTTAAAATTAGGCAAGAAGGCTCTGCAAATGCGGAGCAGAGCGCAGGATGGCCCGCGTTCTGCTTGGCAAACGGCCGATGACGGCGTCTTTTACACGCCCGCCTGCCCTTTCACAATGGTCCCCACCTCCCCGCCACTGCCACATGCCCTGCTGCATGTGTTCAACCGCTACCTCTATCGCGGAGGCGAGGAAATGATCGTGGAGCAAATTCACCGCGATCTCGGCGCCGTGCATCCGATGACCTGGTGCGGCTTTGAAAGCGCGGAATGGGCGGGCGAGAACGCGCCCTCGAAACTTCAGCAGGCCACGCGGTTGTTTTACAACCGTGAGGCACGCGGCCGGTTTGAAAAAGCGCTGGATGCCAGCGGCGCGAGGGCGGCGGTGTTTCACAACATTCATCCGGTCGGCTCGGCCGCGCTGTATCATACGGCGCTGCAACGCGGACTGCCGGTGATCCAGTTTCTGCACAATTACCGGCCATTCTCCGTCGGTGGCACGTTGCAGGTGAAAGGCCGGCTGCTGCCAGACGCGCTGTACGGCGGTTACTGGCGCGAGATTTTAGCCGGGGCGTGGCAGGGGTCGGTGGTGAAGAGCGCCCTGTTCGCCCTGATGCTGAAGATGCTGCATCAAAGCGGATGGTTGCAGAGCGTGAAGGCGTGGATCGCGGTGTCGGACTTCATGCGGCAGAAAATTGTCGATGCCGGGGCGCTGCCCGCGTCACGCATCCACACACTGCGGCATGCCTGGCACGCCATGCCGCGAGCGCCTGAGACGGAGGACGCGGGCTACTATTTGTTTCTCGGACGACTGGCCGAGACGAAGGGCATCACCACCATGCTGGACGCGTGGGACATGCTGCGGGCCAAACTGGGCGACCGCACGCCGCTGTTGCACATCGCGGGTGAGGGGCCGCTGGAGCAGACGGTGCAACTGCGCATGCGCACGAACCCGTATATCGGCTTTCTCGGCCAGACCGGCGGTGAGACGAAGCGCGAGGCGCTGCGGCGCTGCCGGGCGGTGATCGTGCCCTCCACTTGGTGGGAGCCGCTCGGTCTCGTGGTGTATGAGGCGTATGATTATGGCAAGCCGGTGCTCGCCGCCAAGTCCGGCGGGCTCACCGAGATCGTGCAGCATGGCGTCACGGGCCTTCAGCATGAACCGGGGGAGGTTAGCGCCCTCGTGAACGATGTGCTGGAGATGGAATCCACGCCCGACACCGCACGTCTCGTCATGGGCCGGGCCGGAAGGCAGTGGCTGCTGCGTGAGGCGGATCCACAGGCCTGGCTGCGGCGGTTTGAGGAGATCCTGGCGGGAGCGATGGAAGCCTGAAGTTGGCTGTTGTTTGCCGTTGTTGGCTATGGTTTGCGGTGGTTTACCAGAACCATTGCAAGCAACGGCAAACCATTGCCATCCACTGCAAACCTCATCCTCAATGCATGATCGTCACCTGCGTGCCGACGCTGGCATGCTGGTAGATCGTCTCCGCCATGTCACGCGGCAGGCGGATGCAGCCGTGGGAGGCCGGTGATCCCGGTCTGGGGATCGGCCCGGCATGCAAACCCACGCCATTGCCAGTGAGGCGCATCCAGTAAGGCATCCGGGAGCCGATAAAGCTCCCGCCGGGAGGAATGCGCGAGACGCCCGCCGTGGCGTGAGCATTCACGATCCTGCCACTGCTGTCCGCAATGACGCCGTAACGATTGGAACGCTTGCTGACGATTTTTTCCAGGATGCGGAAGGAACCCGTCGGCGTGGGAAACTCGCTGCGCCCGGTGGCCACATAGGTCCAGCCCACGCTTTGGCCATTCTTGAAGAGATAGGCTTTCTGCTCGCTGAGATCGATGTTCAGGCTCAGCGGGCCGGGCTGGCCGCCACCATGCCAGACATAGAGCGGCGGTTGTGAGGCGGATGAAGGCATCACCATCAGCGGACGGCGCACAATCTCGGTGCGGGAGCCCAGCAGGGGAAAATCAGGGAACGAGCACTGGCTCAAAGCAAGAACGCTGACTATGGAGGCAATGAGACGGACGGCTTTCATGGCTGATACGATTGTAGGAGCACGATCCGCGCCCATGCAAACCCTCCTCTTGAGGCAGGCTCAGGAATTTCGTTTCACTGATTTCGCTGATTCCAGTAAATCTTGACGTTCTTGCTGCGACGACCGGCGCCGATGACCTCCAAGTCGCCATCCCCGTCCAAATCGGCGCAAACGGCATCCTCACAGGCCATGCCTCCGTCGTCGATGAATGCGTTCTGCCAGCCGTTACCGTCCTCTTTGGTCGTCCAAAACAGCTTCACCGCCACTTTGCCGATTTTTTGCTGCGCCCGCCAGCCGACGACGATCTGGCGGTTGTTCAGGCCGAGCAGATCGTGCGTGACGATGGCATGGCCGTCCACGAGCTCGTCGGTGATCACATGGCGCTGCCAGGTGCCGTTTTTCGGACCCTCCGCAGGCGGGGTGTAGAGCACGAGTTGGTTGCCATGCATCGGCTCGATCGTCGTGACATAGGGCTGACCGCCCGAAAAGGCTCCGTAGCGCACCTCGCCCGCGCCTAGCAGCTCGGTGGAATCCTTCGGGTGCTGCGCGATCCACTGCTCTTTCCAGCCGTTGTCGGTTTGATCGAGGCGGACGACGCCTTCACGCCCGCAGATCAGCAGGCTCTCCGGCTCGGTGCCGGGTGCCGGGATGATGTCGAGGTTGTGCGTCTTGTGCATCGTGCCCTGCACCAGCGTGGTGTTCCACTCCTTGCGTGGATCGTCCGGCATGTGGTAGGCCAGCACTCGCACACCGTCCCCTTCCCCGTTCTTGTCATTGCCACGGCCATGCAGCGGCACCACGACGAGATCGAAACGCCCTGCCCTGTTGCGCACCCACTTCATGCGATGCGTCACCGGCTCATGCGCGAGCTTCACCGGCTCCCACTTCTGCGTGCGGTCCGCCGGCGGGATCAAATAAAACACCGCGCCGCTGTTCACGGTGTCCCCAGGGTTCCATTCCGCGCCCACGGCGATCTCGCACTTGCCATCGCCATTGATGTCACGCGCGGCGATGCAGACATGGTCCTTTTCGGTCAGTTTTTCCGTGATGACATGCTTCTTCCACGTCGGATTTTCATACCAGACGATCACGTTGCTGTCTGCCAGCAGGATGTCCGTGCGGCCGTCACCGTTCACATCAGCCACGGCCAGGCCGTAGCCGATGCCGATCTCGCCGTCGATCAACTGCTCTTTAAAGCTCGGCGTCTGCGCCTGGGAAACGATGGCGAGGGAGGAAAAGAGGAAAGGAAGGATTTTTTTCATTCGCGACCAGCCTAGGCGAAACACACGAGGTGAATCAAGCCCTCAAACAAGCCTGGGGCAGCCGCCAAATTGGATGCTGATTGCAATGCCGGCCAAACTCTGGCACAAGCTCTGCTATTATGTATCGCCATGTCGTCCCTGTTTAACGACTACCAACCAGGTAGCTTTTTTGATGAGATGTTTTCCGCCCCGGCGGCCGCCCGGCAGCATTATGCCGGAATCATGGGCAGCATCGGCACGCTGACGCCCGCTGAATACGCCGCCCGGCAGCGCACCGCCGACGCGGTCTTCCTCCGCCAGGGCGTGACCTTCACGGTCTATGGAGACGACCAGGGCACGGAGCGCATCTTCCCCTTTGACCTGATGCCGCGCATCATTCCGCACCAGGAATGGGAGCGGGTCGAGTCCGGTCTGATCCAGCGCATCACGGCGCTGAATCTCTTCCTGAACGACGTCTATCACGGCCAGAAAATCATCAACGACGGCATCGTGCCGCGTGAGCTCGTCGAATCCGCCTCGCACTTCCGGCCGGAGTTCATGGGTGTCAAAGTCCCGCACGGCATCTACATCCACATCTGCGGCACGGACCTCGTGCGCGATGGCAAAGGCGAGTACTTCGTGCTCGAAGACAATGGCCGCTGCCCCTCCGGCGCCTCCTACATGCTGGAGAACCGCAACGCGATGAAGCGGACCTTCCCCGGCCTGCTGCAATCCCTGCCCGTGCGCCCGGTGGATGCCTACGGCTCGATGCTGCGCGAAACTTTGGCCAATCTCGCCCCGCCAAGCGTCATCGACCCGAACATCGTCGTGCTCACGCCAGGTGTGTTCAACAGCGCCTACTTCGAGCACTGCTACCTGGCCAAGCAGATGGGCGTGCCCATCGTCGAAGGACGTGATCTGGTGCTGAAGAACGACCGCATCTTCATGCGCACCACCAAGGGCCTCAAGCAGGTGCATGTGATCTACCGCCGCATTGACGACGACTTCCTCGACCCGCTCGTCTTCCGCAAAGACTCGCTGCTCGGCGTGCCGGGCCTCGTGAAGGCCTACCAGAGCGGCCATGTGGCGCTGGCCAACTCCATCGGCACCGGCGTGGCGGATGACAAGGCCGTTTACGCCCTGGTGCCGAAGATGATCAAATACTACCTCGATCAGGATCCCATCCTGCCGAACGTGCCCACCTACCTCGGCGTCGATCCCAAGGAGTGCGAGCACATCCTCGCCAACCTGCCGAACCTCGTCGTGAAAGCCGTGAACGAGTCCGGCGGCTACGGCATGCTCATGGGACCGCATTCCACCAAGGAGGAGCAGGGGAAGTTCGGCGAGCGCATCCGCGCCAATCCGCGCAACTACATCGCCCAGCCGGTTCTCAATCTCTCACGTCATCCCGTGTTCCAAGGCGATCACTTTGAAGGGCGTCACATCGACCTGCGGCCCTATGTGCTCTACGGCGACCGCATTCACGTCGTCCCCGGCGGACTGACACGCGTGGCGCTGAAAAAAGGCTCGCTTGTCGTCAATTCCAGCCAGGGCGGCGGCAGCAAGGACACCTGGGTGCTGTGGGACGACCAGGAATGACCCTGCGGGGCAGGGAATGACGAAACCAGAATGACGAATGAAACCTGAAGCCCGAATGACCTCTTGCATGCCCCCTGACTCCCGAATCCCTCGATTCGACATTCGAGCTTCGTCATTCGTCATTCGTCATTTGCCAGCTTTCGCAACTTCCAACGCCCTCATTTCATGCTAAGCCGCGTCGCCGACAGCATTTATTGGATGGCACGCTACATGGAGCGCGCCGAAAACCTCTCACGCCTGCTCCTTTCCACGCAAGACCTGCTGCTGGATGCCGGCGAGGAAGCGGCCGATGAATCACAGTTCTGGGGCCCCATTTTGATGACCACCGGGGATGAGGAGCGCTACGACAAGATCCATGCCACCATCGAAGGCGAGCTCGTGGCCGACTTCCTCGCGCTCCGCGCCGACAACCCCAACTCCATCCTCAACTGCGTCCGCGCCGCGCGTGAAAACGCCCGCACCGTGCGTGACCAGATCTCCGACGAGCTGTGGGAGTGCATCAATGGGCTGCGGCTCTTCCTGGAGTCTCCCGAGGCGGCTGCCTTGCACCAAAACCAGCGGGCCGCGTTTTATGAGAAGGTGCTCGTCGCCTCGTATCAGTTCCAGGGCATCGCCGCCTCCACCACGCCGCGTGATGAGAGCTGGCATTTCCTGCGCCTGGGCCTCTGCCTCGAACGCGCGGACAAAACCACACGCCTGATCGACACCTGCTCCGCCATCTCGCTCGACATGCCGCCCAATCCGCTGGCACGCCCGCTGCGCTGGGCCGCGCTGCTGCGCTCCAGCTCCGCCTGGCATGCCTTCCAGGCCTACAGCAGCAACAAGCTCAACCCCGTTGACATCCTTGAGTATCTCCTGCTCAACAACGCCTTCCCGCGCTCCTTTGCCTGGTGCATCGAGGAAATGCACACCGCTCTCATCGCCCTCTGCGGCAATGGCCGCCTGGAAGACATGAAAGCGCCTGTGCGCCTCCTCGGCAGGCTGCGCGCCGACATCGCCTACATCACGATGGAAGAGGTGCTCAAAGAAGGCCTGCACGAGTTCATCGACCGTCTGCAGTCCAAGCTCAATGACATCGGCGCCTCCTTCTTCCAGACCTTTGTCCTCTATGGAGACAGCGCGCCTGAGATCGAAGACAGCTCCCCCGCGCCATCCCTCCCTCCCGGAGCCTGGCATACCCTGGTGGATGCCAACATGCAGATTCAGCAGCAGCAGCAACAGCAGCAGTGATCCTTTCGACCACCGCCGCCCTCCATGCGCTTCCGAGTCTTCCACCGCACGCGATACGTTTACCGTGCGCCCGTGCGTGACAGTTACAATGAGGTGCGCCTGCGCCCCGCCACCGATGACAAGTCACGCCTGGAGTTCTTCCTGCTGAACACGCACCCGCCGGCGCGGCTGCAGCACTTTCGCGACAACTGGTTCAACTACGTCCACTACTTCGACCTGCCGGAGCCGCATTCCAGCCTGACCATTGAGGCGCAATCAACGATCAACACCACCAGTCCCTACCAGGATGGCGGCAAACCATCCGGCGTCACCTTCGCCGCGCTCAAGGCAGGCTTGGACGACATCGTGCAGCCCTTCCTCGTCAGCAGCAAGTATGTGGACCTCAGTCCCGAGGTCTGGCGTCTCGGCCTCGACATTCGCGACGACCGCAACGATGTCTTCGCGGTCGCCGAGGCGGTGATGCACCATATCTATCGCGAGTGGAGCTACGCGCCGAACACCACGCACGCCGCCACGCACATGAACGAGGTCGTGGCCACAAAACGGGGTGTCTGCCAGGACTTCGCCCACGTCATGATCGGCGTCTGCCGCTCGCTGGGCATCCCGGCGCGCTATGTGAGCGGTTATCTCTACAACGGTCCCGATTCCCACCTGCGCGGCACCCAGGCCTCGCACGCTTGGTGTGAGGTTCACCTTCCCGGCAAAGGCTGGTTCGGCCTCGACCCGACCAACAACACCCTCGCCGACGAACGTCACATCAAGATCGCCACCGGACGTGACTACCACGATGCCGCCCCCATCACCGGCTACTTCGACGGCCCTCCCGGCGCCACCTCCGCCCTCCAGGTGGCCCTCGAAGTCCGGCGCATGGACGGGTGAGTCTTTCCCCAGAATCTCCCGTTGTCTTCCCCGCCCCTCCCGCTACACTTTGGAGCAGCGGGCCGCGCACAGGGGTTGGAGATTCGAAAACCGATCCTGAGCCAGGCTCAAAGGATCAAAATTTGAGTTTTATGGGGACGTTTTCTCTTCCGGTGGTGCAAATAGGGTCGGTGTCGATGGATGGCACGGAGCCGGTGTTGATTCTCGGTCCGTGCGTGATCGAGAGCGAGGACTTCATCTGGAGCGTGGCGGAAAAACTCGGCGCGATGGCGCAGCAACACGGCTGGCGCTGGATTTTCAAGGCGTCCTATGACAAGGCCAACCGCAG
>DNXB01000288.1 GCA_003506995.1 Verrucomicrobiales bacterium | reverse complement strand
ATTGGGGGGCGGAGAATAAGGGAAGCGTGACAGGGCGCAACTGATATGTTCCTGGTTTTCCCCTTGCGGAAGCGGGGGCGGTATTGTCTCATCGGCGCTCGATTTTAACCATGAAGAAAGCACTCATCACCGGCATCACTGGGCAGGACGGCTCATATCTCACGGAACTGCTGCTGGAGAAGGGCTACGAGGTGCATGGAATCATCCGCCGGGCGTCGTCCTTCAACACGGGGCGGCTGGAGCACATCTACCAGGACACCAGCAAGCCTCTGCACCTGCATTACGGGGATCTGATGGACTCAGTGGCGCTGGTGAAGCTGCTTTACGATCTGAAGCCCGACGAGGTGTACAACCTGGGGGCGCAGAGCCATGTGCGCGTGTCGTTTGACGTGCCTGAATCGACCGGGGACATCGTGGGCCTGGGCACGCAGCGCATCCTGGAGGCGATCCGCGAGACAGGGCTGGTGGGCAAGGTGCGCTTTTACCAGGCTTCGTCTTCGGAGATGTTTGGCAAGGTGCAGGAGGTGCCGCAGGTGGAGACGACGCCGTTCTGGCCGCGCTCACCATATGCCTGCGCGAAGGTGTACGGCCACTGGCTGACGGTGAACTACCGCGAGAGCTACGGCCTGCACGCGAGCAGCGGCATTCTTTTCAACCACGAATCTCCACGCCGCGGGGAGACCTTCGTGACGCGCAAAATCACGCGCGCGGCGACCCGCATCAAGGTGGGCCTGCAGGACAAGCTGCTGCTGGGCAATATGGACGCGAAGCGCGACTGGGGCTACGCCAAGGACTATGTGGAGATGATGTGGATGATGCTCCAGCAGGACGAGCCGGACGATTATGTGATCGCCACGAACGAGACGCACAGCGTGAAGGAGTTTGTGCAAGAGACGTTCGGGCTGCTGGGGCTGGACTGGGAGAAGTATGTGAAGTATGACGCCCGCTATGAGCGCCCGGCGGAAGTGGACCTGCTCATCGGCGATCCTGCCAAGGCCCGCAAGAAGCTGGGCTGGGAGCCGAAGGTGAAGTTCAAGGAGCTGGTGAAGATCATGGTGGACGCCGACCTGACCCTGGCGCAGCACGAACTGGCGGTGAAGAACGCCAAGGCGGCGATGTGAAGTGTGAATCCTTAAAACCTAGAGCAGCATGAAAAAGATCGGCATCGGCATCATCGGCGGCGGCCTCATGGGCCGCGAAATGGCCAGCGCCTTCGCGCGTTGGTGCTCCCTGACGGACGTGGAGGTGCAGCCGGAACTGGTGGCGGTGGCCGACCTCGTTGAGGATGTGCGGAACTGGTTCCAACGCATTCCCTCCTGCGCACAAATCACGGCGGATTATCATGCATTGCTGGCCAATTCGGCGGTGGACGTGGTCTATGTGGCGGTGCCGCATCATCTGCATGAGGCGATTTACTGCGATGTGCTGGCGGCAGGTAAGGACTTGTTTGCGGAAAAGCCCTTTGGTATCGACCTGGCCTCGGCACGCCGCATTGCGGACGCGGTGAAGGCTTCCGGGCGCTTTGTGCGTTGCAGCTCGGAGTTTCCCTTCATGCCCGGCGCTCAGCGTGCGATCCAGGCGGTCGCGGGAGGCAAGCTGGGCCGTGTTCTGGAGGTGGTTGCAGGATTTCATCACAGCAGCGACCTGGACGCCACCAAACCAGCGAATTGGAAGCGCAAATCAGCCTTCTGTGGTGAGATCGGAGTGCTCGGTGATCTGGGCATGCATGCATGCCATATCCCACTCCGCCTGGGCTGGCGTCCGGAGCGGGTGTTTGCGCAGCTCCAGAAAGGCTATCCGCAGCGTCCGGACGGCAGAGGAGGAATGGCGGATTGCGACACCTGGGACAACGCATTACTCAACTGCTGGACGAGGATCGGCGACCACGAGGTGCCAATGCGCCTGGAAATGAAACGCATGGCTCCCGGAGAGACGAACACCTGGTTCATCGAGGTGCTCGGCACTGAGGGCGGGGTGCGATACAGCACCAAGGAGCCGAAGACGCTGTGGGTGTTCGAAAACGGCAAGGAACAGTTCTGGAAAAAGACCGATCTCGGCTTTGGCATGCCGTTCAAGGCCGTCACAGGGGGCATTTTTGAACCCGGTTTCCCAGATGTGATCCAGCAGATGTGGGCCGCCTACTTGATGGAACGTGCCGGCCTGCTCAACGGTCGTTTCGGCTGCGCCACAGTGGAGGAGGCTGTCGCCACCCAGGAAATCTTCGCCGCGGCGTTGGAATCCCACGCCAACGGAGCCGTCATTGCTCTATGATGCGAGTTCATGCGGTGATTTCGCCAGACTGGATGATCTGCGGGTAGTTCGCCAGTTGGATCAACTGGATGCCATAGCGTTTCGCAATCGCATCCGCTTCGGATTCCGGGTAATCTTCACGGAAATAAACTTCCTTCACGCCGTAGGCGCAGAGCATCTGCATGCAGCTGGTGCAGGGTTTGGTGGTGCAGGCCACGAGACGCACGTTTCCACGGGTGAAAAGGCTGCACAGATTCACTTCAGCATGCAGCATGTATTTCCGGCGGGCATCACGATCAGCCCAAAAGTCGAGATCGGCGTCGTAGCCAGGGGCGAGGCCATTGTAAGCCGTACCGATGACGCGATTGTCAAAGTCGATGGCAACCGCGCCGACTTTGCGAAATGGGTCTTCGGAACGCAGGCTCGCCACATGGGCCAGAGCCATGGCGTATTCAGGGATTGTCAGGCGAGCGGTGGTGCTTGTGGGACGTTGATTTTCAGCCATGAAACGCAATGGTCTGTGTGATTGCCAGAGTCAAGAAGGGGAGAGGCATCAAAATTTAACACCATAATTCATTTGAACATGTGTTTATGAACAGTATCTAGCAGGAGTGAACAATAAACCTCGAGCTCCATCACTCCGAAAGCTGCTCCGTAAACTGAATCACATTGTGATGTTGCCTTTTGGCACCGAATGCCCACGCAGGTCGTGGGAAAGTGCCGCGGCACGAGAAATTCAATTAGAGCTAGATCTGGAGCAGAGATGCAAGCAAGGCCCGTGTTCCACCAAAGGTTTTCTGGGGATGCGCATCCCCAGGTGACAATTTTGTCATTAATTAGCTCCAGATGATTGGTTTTGAAGAAGTAGATATGCAGAAAAGGAGTGCATTTTAGGATGGACAAAAGCGCATGGAATTGCTTCTATCGAAAATTAACTCCCGACCCCGATCTCTCTCATGCTGAACAATCACTCCCTATCGACTTCAATCGGTGGCTTCTCGATGATGCTATTTTTAGCATCTGCCTGTCTGCTGCCGCAGTCCGCAAATGCCCAGTTTGGGGTTTCACCATCCCAGACCAGCAATTTTTTCAATGATTTCCGTGGACGTGCCAGCCAGTTAAAATCCACAGCAACTGCCGCGCGCAGTGGTGACGTGGTGTACGACTATGAAAGCGGCGCTTACAAGAGCCAGGAAGACCAGGAAGGCTTTCAAAGTCTGCAGCAGCTTCTGCGTTCTGACCGCGAAATCTCCCAGCCCTCTGTTCGCAGTGGCAGCTCAGCTTTTGCCGCGCGTGCGGTGGGTGACTACACCAGCTATTCAGGCCAGTATTCACAGTCGTTGAGCTACTTTGCTCCCACCTACAGTTCGGACCCGTTTCTCTCTGGTAAGCGCAACATAAAAGTGGGGCCGGTCAATATCGGCCTGGGGCTTTACCAAGGGCTTGAATATAACAGCAATGTTCAACGGGCGCCTGTGGCGGTTTCGGACTTCATCAGCAGCACCTTGCTGAACGTCAGCGCCAATTACCGCCTCACCCAACACAACGTTTTAAGCGTCACGGCAGGCATTGGCTTGGATCATTATTTTGACCATCCCGAGTTCGCGGCGTACGGCAACGGCAGCTACCTGCTGAACATCCTGCCGGGAAGCACCCTGGCCTTCGACATCAAGGCCGGCCCTGTTTATATCACGATCTATGACCGTGTCTCGGTGCGCCCGGCGGTGAACAACGCCTTTGTCGGAGGTGCCAGCACCGGCAGCTTTGGCGTTTTTCAGAACGATTTTGGTATTGCTGCCAACTGGCAGATCAACTCGGCCTGGGCTCTTGTGCTGAACTACACCAACACCTGGTCCAATGCTCTCGGCAGCAACAACAACCAGTTCGACCGCACCATGAACTCGCTTCATGCCTCGCTGACCTACAGTCCCACGGCGACTTGGATTTTAGGCACCGAAGGCGGTGTTTCTTTGCTTGATTATGCTCAGCCGACTTTGAATGGAGCCAGTTTGTTTAACTGGGGGACTTTTGTCAGCCTTCCTATTGGAAAAAGCACCACCATCAAGCTTTCTGGAGGCGTGCAGATCTTTGAATTCGACGACCCGACAGTTCTGGCACCCCTTGGCCCAGGAGACACCACGGATTTGAGCAGTTATTATTATAATTTCAGCATCACCAATCAGTTGAATGCCCGCTTTAGCCATACCCTGACCATTGGACATGAGTCATCCATCAATTTGTCGTCCAACTTCATCACCGCTGATTTCGTCAATTATGGTTTGTCGATGGTGGCCTGGAAAGGCGGGCGCTTTTCTGTTTCAGGCTACTATGAGCGCGCTGAGCCTTCCTTCTTCAATCCTGCCTTTCCAGGTGCGCAAGCCGACGTGACTCAATACGGCCTCGATTTTTATTACACCCACCAAATTTCTTCCAAATGGAGGGCTGGAGCTGGCTATCACTTCGGTCGCACCGACTCAGTGGCTGTTGGCCAGGACAACGACCAGCATGGCTTTGCTCTTGACCTGAACTACACAATTTCAGCGAAGGCCGGCATGAACTTTGGTTATCGCTACTTCCTCACGGACTCGAAGGGGGCCAACACCGACTCGACGCAAAGCCGGCTTATCATGGGAATTAACTACAATTTCTAACGCCAGGCTCTCACGTTTGTCTCAAACTCGTCCAGCCTGCTTGTTTGATATGCAGGCCGCCCCTTGGCTCTGATCTCCATGAAAATAATTCACTCTGTCCTTATCCTGCTGGCGGCTTTTCTTTCGGCCTCAGCCCAAGATGCTGGTTTTCGATCAGCCGAGCCCTCCAGGCCTTCTCGTGCTGCCGCTCAAACGGGGGCGGTGAACGCGGGGGCTGCGGTTCTGACCTCCATGGACGTCCTGGATAACAACCGCCCCATCTCAGTGGGGGACACGATCAGCATCAGGATCATTGAGGACCGCCGTGAGGCATTGCAGCAGAAGGTAGCGGTCACGGGCGAAGTTCAGGCTCCCTATGTGGGATTGATCACCGCCAGAGGCAAAACTTGCCGTGAGCTGGCCAACACCATCAAAAAAGAACTGGAGAAAAATTTCTTCACGAAAGCCACGGTGCTCATTGCGATCGACATATTGAACGAGCGGGCTCAAATTGCGGAAGGCGCGATCGATCTGGAGTTTTATGTCATGTTTGGCATCGTCGCCAAGCAGGGCAAATACGACCTTCCCACCAACGAGGACATCACCATCAGCCAGGCCATCCTGCGCGCTGGTGGCTTTGCCCAGTTTGCCAACAAGGAAAGGGTCAAAATCGTTCGCAAGACACCCCAGGGCAACAAAACCATCCTGGTCAATGTGGATGGCATCATGCGCAAAGGCGACCTGGAGCGTGATATTTTCATCCGTAAAGATGATGTGATCATCGTTGAGGAGTTGAATTGGAACTTCTGAACATCGGCTCCTCCGGCCAGAAGGAGCTGCCAAGCCCAGGGCGAAATGGCCCGCCATGACGTCTAATATCGAACATGCGGTCTGTTTAAAAATCCAATGGCTATAACCATCGCTTTGAGCGAAGCTGCCCCTTGGCAAGGAAATGGCAGAATCAGGCGTGTGGCCGAAACGATCTGCCTTCTCCAATTCCCTCTCCCCAATGGAAAATACCCTCAACCTCCCAGGCCAGGCGCAGTCAAGCACCTTGAGCCGCATCCACGAGGCGTCTGCCAAGTTTCAGCGCTATAAAATCCTGCTGCGCCGCCGTTGGTGGTTCCTGCTGCTCACTGCGAGCATTGGTGTTTGCGTCCAGGCGCTTCGCATCACCGGTCGTCCCCAGGAGTTCCGTTCTCTTGCCAAACTCGTGGCGGGAGGCCAGATGGTGGCGAACGACAACTACTCATGGAGAGAGCAGCAGGCCGACTTTTATGGCACCATCATTGAGACGGTGGAGAGCGCGGAAATGAAACGCCGCGCTTTGGAGCGTGTGCGAGCGCTCAATCCTGACTTGAAGGATTCGGATGTCGAGATACGTGTCGCGCAGACCAAGGGGTCGGCCATTTTCAACATCCTCGCCACAGGATCAGAGCCCCGCTACACCAAGATATTCCTCGACTCCCTTCTGGATGAGTTCATTGCCTTCCGCCAGAACATTCGGGAGCAGGCGCAGGGCAAGGTGCTTCAGCAGTTCCTCCAGGAGGTGGTGAACAAGCAGAAGGTCATGGAGGAGCGCAATGACAAGCTGACGAAATTCAGCGCGGCCAACAACGTCATCACCATCAACAACAGCAACAACACGGCCGCGCAATTCTTGAACAACCTGCAGTCTCAACGCGAAACCCAGCGCACGATCCTGGCCGAGTTGACACTGGCGCTGGCCAATGTTGATGCCGCGATGCAGTCGCGTGAGCGCTTGTTGAGTTCTGGGGCTGGCGCGCCTCCGGTCGGAGCGGTTCCGGCCGCTGAAAATACGCCTCCGGGCGGTGTGAAGTCAGAAAGCTCCCCCGGCGGCATGGGCATGACCATGGCCGAGCAGGATTATCTGCGCACCAAGTCAAAAATCACCGAACTGCGGACCAAGCTGGATTCCCTGCTGCTCCAGTTCAAGGCGCAGCATCCGATGGTGCAGGATGTGACGGAGGAATTGGCCACTCAAAAGGCGCTCCTGACCTCTTATTCCCAGCAAATTCAGGACGAGATGCGGGCGCAATTATCCGACGTGGAGCGCCGCGTCCAGGTTCTCGACGCTCAGATTGTCGAGAAGGAAAAAGAAGCGCTCGATTTGGGGGCCAAGCTGGCCCAGTACAAACAGCTCGAGGAAGACTCCAAAGCGGCCAAGCTGGCTTGGGAAAAAATGTTCGAGAAAGTGGAGCAGTTCACCATCACCGCCAACACCACGGCCGACTATGTGGCCATCCAGGAGCGTGCCACCGCCGCAGCTGAGAACGTCGAGGACTGGGTCATGCCCATCGTTGTGGGCCTCGTGGCCGGTATCGGCGCCGGGATCATCATTCTGCTGCTGTTTGACCGTCTGGATGACCGCATGAACTCCTTCAGCGAGTTTCAGGCGTTGTTTCCCGGTGAATCTGTGCTCGGCCAGGTGCCTGAGCAGCGGAACCGTGGTGATGTGGCCCTGCTGCGTCCCAACGATGACCGCCATCTTTATGCCGAGGCTTTCCGTAACGTGCGTTCTTCCATTCTCTTCAAGAACTGGCAGGGCAAGCCGCCAAAGACCATTCTGATCACCAGCGCCGTGCCAAATGAGGGCAAGACCACGGTGACTTCCAATCTGGCGGTCACCATGGCCCTGGCTGGAGCACGCGTTCTCCTCGCCGACTGCGACCTTCGCCGAGGTGGTGTGAGCGAGTTGTTCAAGCTGCCAGCCACTCCCGGACTCAGCGAGGCTCTCCGTGGGAAACTCCACTGGAGGGATGCCGTCCAGGAAACCAGCACACGCAATCTTGACCTGCTGGCCCGTGGCGAGGTGTTTGACCAGACCTCGGAAATGCTCCTATCCAAGACCGCCGAGGAGATGCTCAAGGAGATGGGCGAAGAATACGATTACGTCATCTTCGACAGTGCTCCGGTTCTTGTCGCCGACGACACCGCCAGCTTCGCGCCGAAGCTCGACGCCGTGCTGTTTGTCGTCCGCATGTCCTCCACCATGGCCCGTCTCTCCGGCAAGGCTCTCGATCTGCTTTACGAGCGCCAGGTGAACATCGGCGGGGAACTCCTCAACCGTTCCAGCTCGAACCTGAAAGAGTACACCTATTACAACTACGCCAGCTACTATTACGCTCCGGTCAAAGGCGCCGCTGCTTCGGCAGAGCCTGCCGCTGCGAAGTCTTGAGTTTGAAGATCACAAAAAAGGCGCGGGAGCATCTCCCGCGCCTTTTTCTTTTCAGAGGGATTCAGTTTCAAGCGAGCGTGGCCAGCTTGGCTTTAACAGCATCGAAATTGGGCAGATCCTTCGGGGTGGCGGTTTGTTCGGCGTATTGGATCACGCCGTTCTTATCCACGACAAAGGCGGCGCGGGCGGAGGTGTCACCAATGCCGGCCAGTCCTGGGAACAGCACATCGTAGGCTTTGGTGGCCTCCTTGTTGAGGTCGCTGACCAGCGTGATGCCGATCTTTTCCTTCTGCGCCCAGGCTTCCTGGGCGAAGGGGCTGTCCACGCTGATGCCGATGACGTCGGCGTTCAGATCACTGTAGCTGCTGAGGCCGGCGGTGATGTCACAAAGCTCTTGCGTGCAGACGCCGGTGAAGGCGAGCGGGAAGAACAGGATGACGGTGATTTTACCTGCTGCCGGAAGCGTGACATCGGCCAGGCCGGAGGCGGATTTCGACTTGAGGGTGAAGCTGGGGGCTTGGGAACCGATGGAGAGTGCCATAGAAGTGTTTGTTGATGGGTTGCGTTCAGGCCGGGCGGCCTGGAGTGCTGGTATCAAGGCCAGACTGGCCTTCGGGTCAATTCTAACGTTGCTCCAGCTTCACGGGATGCCCGTCTTGACTATGCCAGCGGCATCAGCTCTCGGATCGGTTCACCGGAAGGCAGGATGGGCATTGGACGGCCCTGGAAATCATCAAACGTGTCGTTGGGGTCGATGCCGAGGTGCTGATAGACGGTGGCCCAGAGGTCGTTAGGGCTGAGCGGACGTTCGATGGGAAACTCGCCACGCGGATTGGTGGCACCAATGACCTGACCGGTCTGCATGCTGCCGCCGGAGACGATGAAGGACATGGCGCTGGGCCAGTGATCACGTCCCGGCTGGGTGACGCCGGTTTGTGTGCCGATCTGTGTGTTGATCCTCGGCGTGCGGCCGAATTCGCCGGTGATGATGACGAGCACATCTTTGTCGAGACCGCGTTGGTGGATGTCCTCGATCAAGGCGGAGGCTGCTTGATCGTAAGCCGGCATGCGCCAGCGGTTGTCGGCATACATGTCGCAATTCACCGCGTGGCTGTCCCAGTTGTAGGTGCAGTTCTTCGGGATCGGTGTGCCGGGGAAGGGGTTCTCCCAGACCATCGTCACGAAACGGCATCCGGCCTCCACCAGACGACGCGCCATGAGACCGCGCTGGCCGTACGCACTGTGACCGTAGCGCTCACGCACCTGGACGGGTTCCTGGCTCAAATCGAAGGCATCGCGCACGGCGGGTGTCGTGAGCATGCCAAAGGCGCGCTGGCTGAAGCTGTCCATGGCTTCCATGAGGCCGCCACGGTCCATCTCACGCTTCAGATTGTCCATGCCTCGGAGCAGGTGCATGCGGTCATCGAGCCGTGACTCCATGTCCGGCGTGAGGCCGATGTTTTCGACTTTGAAATCCCTCGCGCTCGGGTCGCCGACGACCATGAAGGGCGAGGCCGAAGGCCCAAGATAGGCCGAGCCCATTGAAAACACATCAATGCCGCTGCGACCACGATCCACGCCTGCAACGCAGGTTGGCATGGCCTGTCCCTGGCGCTGGAGTTTGCGACTGATGATCGACTGTACCGACGGCGCGTCATTCACAAAGCCCACGGGCAGCGCGGGATTGCGCCCCGTCATGAAACGCTTGTGTCCGCCGCCATGATCCGAGAACTCATGATGCACGCTGCGGATGATGTTGAACTTGTCCGCCATCTTCGCCTGCTTCGGGAACAGCTCGCAGAGGTGCGTGCCTGGGACATTGGTGCGGATGGGATTGAGCACGCCGCGATACTCGACCGGCGCGTTCGGCTTCATGTCGTAGCTTTCCAGATGCGACATGCCACCTGGCAGCCACACAAAGATTACCGACTTGTCCTTCAGCTTCCTTCCCGCTGTTTTGGCGATGCTTTCGGCGCGCAGCGTGTCACTCAACGACCATCCCGAGAGGGCCAACGAGCCCAGGCTGAGAAAACTGCGGCGTGAAAGCGGGCCTGAGCAGCGATGTGGGGACGCGGGAGACATGAGACGCCGAAATTACGCCTGCGGCAGCGGCCTCATTTCAGGCTCAGGATAAATGCCTTCACATCCGCGAACTCCTGCGGCTTCAGGATGAGGTTCATCGGCGGCATCGGGGAGATCGGCGTGGCGGTGTAACCTTCGGCGAGTTTCGCGTTCGGATTCACGAGGCTTTCGAGGATGTAGGCGGCGTCTTTACGCGTGGCGATGCCGTCGAGGGCCGGACCGACGGGGCTGCCCTGGCCTTTGAGCATGTGGCAGTTCTTGCAGGCGGCCACGGGATGCTCCCAGAAGATCTTTTCGCCGGTCTTCACATCGCCGATGAGCTTGGATTCATCGTCCTCGGCTTCCACGATCAGCTCGCAGAGCTTCACGTCGTCGAAGTAGGTGTCGCCTTTGCCGACGTGCAGGAGGTTGATGCTGGCCTTGGGGCGGTCCTTGCTGTTGAAAGTCACTTCGACCTCGGTCCAGTCCTGATTGCGGGTGAGCTTGGTCGTCTCTGCACGACCGATGTGATCGTTGAGGCTGGCTTTGCCTTTGAATGCGTGCGTTTTGACCCAGGCGCTGAGTTTGTACTCGGTGTTGGGCTTCAAAGCCACGTCAGCGAAGAAACTGGTGTCTCCATCCTCACGCGTGATGACACGGAAGCCGTGCTTGCCGCTGTGAACCATCTTTGGGTCGATGACGATGCCCCAGGAGGCCCCTTTGTTGCCAGGCTTGGCGCCGTAATCACGACGCTTCCAGCCCACGGGCGTTTTCTTGTCGGCGGCGAGCTCTTCAAAGCCGGGATTGGGTAGCAGATTCGGCCCTTCCTTGTAATTGAGCGCCTTGTGTTTCTTGCCGAGCATCTTCGCGGCCTCCGCCAGCCATTCATCCGCTTTGACGACGGGATCAGCGGCGAGTTTTTTGACGAGCGTCTGGATTTCAGGTGTCGTGGCGAAGTCCGCGAGCTTCACGAAGGCGGCGAGGCGTGTGTGGAGGTCAGGATCAGAAAACACGCCGGAGCCGAAGAAAAGATCCTGCGCGGTTTTGTCATTGCCGAGGGCGCGGATGGCGTTGCGGCGCAGTTTGGCGTCTTTGGAGATGAGGGCGGCCTGGTGCTCTTTTGAGTCCAAGGTGCCGCGGGCGTGTTTGACCCAAAGTGCGTGGATGTCTGACAGGTCCGATGTGTCGGACTTGTCTGACGCGAGGCGTTGCTGTTTGAGCAGGCGGCTGTAGAGCGTGTTCGTGTCTTTTGCGGCTCCTGTTGCAGTGATGCGGTAAATCCGCCCACGGCTGTGATCGCGCAGGTCATTCTCATGCGCACCGCCGACACCAGTCGTGCCGACAAAGCCGCCGCGTTCTTTGCTGGGCGTGGGATTGTGCTGAATGATAAAATTTTGGAAATCGGCCACCCAAACAGCGCCATCGGGGCCGACTTCGGCATAGACGGGAGAGTTCCACTCGTCGCTGCTGGCGTAGAGATTCATGGAGTCGAGCGCTTTCCAGCTCGCGCCGTCGGGTTGCACATCCAAGAGCGCCACGACTTTCATCGTGGGTTCGCAGACCATGGCCTTGCCTTGGAAACGTTTCGGCAAGGCATCGCTGTAAACAAAGCTGCTACCGCAGGCGGCGGTGTAACCGCCGAAGACATCCACCTGGCGGAAGTTCGGTGTGATGGTGTGGCAGGTCTCGACCACGTTGATCTTCTTCGCGGTCATGCCGCGTGCTTTCTCGGGATACGCGGTGGCGGGGATGCCGCCGAAGAAAAGGGGCGCACCGTTGGCGGTGCCGCCGAATTGATCGCCCGCGTCGTTGGTGCTGTGCCCCCAGGCGTTGTTCGTGAACTGGTGCAGGAACTCAATCGCGCTGCCGTCCGGCTTGAAGCGATAGGTTCCCATCGAGAACTGCTGTTTTTTGCCGCCGACCAGGCCTTCGATGCCGCTGTAGCCCACGCAGCCGTAGATCCAGTTGTCGAAGCCGTAGTGCAGGTTGCTGGCCTGCGCGTGTGTGTCCTTGATGCCCCAGCAGTCGATGATCGTCTCGCGCACGTCGGCCTTGTCATCGCCATCAGTGTCTTCGAGATAGATGAACTTCGGCGGCGCGGCGATGATGATGCCTTTGCGGGCGAAGACGATGCCGGTGGGAAGGTTGAGCTTGTCAGCGAAGACGGTGAATTTGTCGGCCTTGCCGTCGCCATCGGTGTNNACGACCCAGCAGCGCCCGCGCTCATCCCAGGCGAAAGCGATGGGCTTGGCGATGTCAGGTTCACTGGCGAACACTTTCAATTCACAATCGGCAGGCACCTGCGTGCGCTCCATGCTGCCTTTCACGCTGAAAGGCTGCTGGAAGGTCAGCGCTGTCTTGCGCTTCTCGTAATTGGCCACCTGCGGGTGTTTTTCACGTTTTTCGGCCTCGCGCTGGGCCAGGAAGGCGGCGTGGCTGGCCTGGCGTTGTGCGGGCAGCGCCTTGAGGATGCGCTCCTTCAGTTTGGCAGGAGTGGCGTCATGCCACCCATCAATCAGCGTGCCCGCTTCTTTAAAAGCCGCGACGAACTCATTCACTTCCACCGTGCCGGTGTTGATCATCGCGTCATAGATGACCGCCGCGTCTTGTGGCACATCGGCACGCTTGGAAAAGTAATCAAACCAGATCGCATCACGACCGAGATCGCGCATGGCCTCATGCAGCTTGCCGACGGCGGTTTGTTCCTTGCCTTCAGGATCGAGGTAGAGCACGCGAATGGGGCCGGTGGTGGCGGCGTGGGCCGTGAT
>DNXB01000561.1 GCA_003506995.1 Verrucomicrobiales bacterium | reverse complement strand
GCCTTGTCCACGATGGCGTCGAAGCCTTTGTCCACCTGCGGCACCATGGTGGAGGGAAGCTGAAAACGCCCGCGCGGGATCTTCCCCGTGAGCATCTGGTAGAGCATCACGCCCACCGCATAGAGATCGGCGCGCTGGTCCACCTGGATGCCGGGCATCAGCGACTCAGGAGCCATGAAATCCGGCGTGCCCATGGCCATGTGGGTGCCCGTGAGCAGGGTGCTCCCCACATTCACCGCCTTTGCCAGCCCAAAGTCCGCCACCTTCACGCGGCCCTTGTGGTCGATCATGATGTTCGAGGGCTTGATGTCGCGGTGGATGATGCCTTCCTCATGGGCAAAGGCCAGCGCCTCGCACACGGCGGTGATGATCTGGATGGCGCGTTGTGGTTCGATCTGCCCCTCGCTGGCGATGAGCTGCGCCACATCCGTGCCCTCGATGAACTCCATCACAAAGTAGAGCAGTGAACCACCTCTCCCAATCTCCCCCTCTCCTCCACTCCCTGTCTTCCCCAGCACCTCTCCTGCGTCATGCACGGCGACGATGTTCGGATGCGAGAGCCGCGCCATGGCCTGCGCCTCGTGCTTGAAGCGGGCGGCATACTGCGCGTCTCCGTCCTCGATTTCCGGCGGCAGGATCTTGATGGCCACCGTGCGCTTCAACGCGCGTTGTACTCCTTTATACACGGCCCCCATGCCGCCGCGTGCGATGAAGGCGGTGATCTCATACTGCGGCAGCGCCTTTTGAAGTTCTTCCACGGACGGCGGGCTCCAGCGGCTCCCGCTGCTTCTGCGGCCGGAAGCTCCGGCTGCCAGCAGCCCCTGCATCTCGGACGGGCTCATCCGCAGCGTGGCCATGTCAGTGGGCTTTTCTTCAGCATTCGAAGACAGTGAGTCGTTTTCCTCCATCGCGTTCAAAACTGGCACAAGACTGCGGAGGTCGTCAAGGAATAGCCTAACCCGAGATCGTGAACTTTTTTTAGCCGGGTTTAAAAAGTCTGTCACAAACTTTCACGGCCTTGGTTTGGCGGAAAAGAGACCCTTTTCCGCCCTCCATGAAACGCCACCCGAAAACCATCACGCCGAAAAGCTGCGGGCCTGAATCTGGGCGAGTGGTCTGCGGCACACTCGCGCTCCCTGACCGGCGGCTGGAGCACCAGCCGCCCTGCCTCAGGAAGGCAACCGCCTCATTCATTCCCGCCATCGCCTCCGTGAGGAAGGCCACGGCGTCCACCGTGGATAAACGTGCGTCGCTGCCTCAGGCGGTTGCCTCGCTCCAGCACGCAAGCGCATCACACTCCACGGCAACCGCATGGCTCAAGGACGCCGCCGTTTCGCCCGCAGCAGCAAGCGCCGCGTTCATCCAGACAATCGCGTCCGTCACCGGCGCTGGTGCCTCGCTTACCAGCGTAACCGCATCCTTCGCAGACGCAGTCGCGTCGCTCAAGCAGGCAGCCGCGTCCGTCTGGGATGCACTTGCCTCTGCCATGCTGCCGGGGGCCTGCCGCTGCCGCCCGGTCCCCTTTCACCCCGTCGCCAGCCAGTCACGGCGGCGCGGGCTTCACCCCACCACATCCACACCATGGCCGCAATTCCGCTCACCTGGGATGGCACCGATGCTCAAGGCAATCCGTTGCTTTGGGACAGCGGGCTGACCTGGGACGGCACGCTGCCGCAACCCAACCGCCGTATGCCCCAGCTCCGCGTCCTCCTCAGCTTTGCCCAAGGCTCCGACATGGTCCTCCATGAACGCGCCCAGGCCGTCCACGACCAGCTCTACACCAGCAGTTTGTGGGCCGTGCCGCCCAATCCCGTCATCCCCGTCACCGCCGCCGGCCTCGCCACCGCCATCAGTGACTTCGACATCGCGCTGGCGGCGGCGGAGCAGGGCGGACCGCCCCAGACCGCCCTCAAAAACGGCAAGCGGGAGGACTTGATCGAGCTGCTGCGCCACCTCGCCACCTACGTGCAGGACAACCACGGCAACGATCTGGCCAAGCTGCTGGCCAGCGGCTTCGAGGCCGCCAGCACCAGCAACGCCCCCGGCCCGCTGGAGGCCCCCACCATCAAGGACATCCTCAACAGCGCCAGCACCCAGCTCACCCTGCGCATCACCGCCATCGCCAATGCCAAGTGCTACGAGGTCCGCTATGCGCTCATCGGCGCAGGCGGTGCCCCCGGCCCCTGGCAGAGCGCCCCGCTCTTCACCAGCAGCCGGCACATCATCATCACCGGCCTCACCCCCGGCAGCACCTACACCTTTCAAATCCGCGCCATCGGCGGCAGCACCGGCTACTCCGAGTGGAGTGATCCCNNTGCCTGTGAAATCCAGACGAGGAGACAGGGAGACCTGTTTCGCCGATCCAAGTCTTGTTCACTTACACCTATGCCGCTTATGAATCATTCACCTTTGCTTGGCGGCTTCCGTGACCAGACAGCCCGATCTGCGCAGGAAGCTCAGCAAGCAAGAAAACTTGAAAGAGCCGTTGTTGAGTTTGCAGCGCTTTTTGATCAGCCGGTCGTTCACGGAGATGTTGCGTATCATTCGGTGGCGGCGTGCATGCACAAGCTTTGCGCCGCCATTCGTGAAGCGGAGCTTGCGGGTGTTAGCACGGAAGAAATTGCGCGGAAGGTTGCTTTGGCGCGTGACCGCCATGGGCGATCCCCCTTTGTCAGGCGGATTCAGACATGGCCCAGAGGCTACCCAGGAGATTTCGAGACCATCGAACATTTGTGCTCTGGTGGACCGGAACGTTTCGTGTCCACAACCGAATGCCTCGTTGAGCAATATTGTCTTCGTGAGGGCAATGCCCAGCAGCATCGAAACAAGATTGAGTGGCAGGCCAGGATGATTTTGCAGGTGGCGACATCGATGCCTGACAGCATCATCCTTTCAATTGCGTGCGGAGGTTCGCGTGACTTGCGCTCCATTCAGGATTTCCTGGGCGGAAGTCTAACGAAATTCGTGCTGAATGACATGGATGCCGACGCCCTGGCGTTTTCCGTTGCTTCTTTGCCGGCTTTGGAAGGCCGGATCACAACGTTGCATGGGGATGCGTTCAGCTCGACAAGGAAATTCAAAAAACAGGCTCCTTATGACCTGATTTTGGCTGGAGGGCTTTTTGATTATCTGGATGACAAGCAGATAGTTTGGTTGCTACCAAAGCTGCATGCCATGCTCAAAAGTGGCGGCAGACTCTGCTTCACCAATCTTGCCGAAGGCAATCCTAGCCGCGTATGGATGAGCTACATGGCAGACTGGCATCTGAATGAAAGGAACGAGGATGATATTGGTCGGCTGCTTGGAGATAGCTGCATTCCATCTTCCACATGCGTTGCTGTGGAGCGAGATGCCACTGGACTGACGCTGTTGGTTAAGATGACCAAGGAGGATTTTAACAAAGGTCAACGAACTCATCACCACCCTGCGGCGGTGATCGCCAACATGTGACCTGTCTTTACACATAACCATCATCCACACCATGAATCCCAAACAAATCCACCGCTGGCGGGCCAGCACCTCACTGTCCTCGGACTTTGGCACTATCGCCTTCGAATTCAACGACGGTTCCACCACCCCAGAATCCGGCCCCATCCCATCTGCCCGCCTCACGGCAATCATCGCTGTTCTGGAGTCCTCACCCACCTCCTTCGTCACCCAAAGCCGCGATGGCACTCTTCATGTGAGCAACAGTCCCAACACGCCGGGGCTGGGCTGAGAAGGCGCAAGCCCTGCCTTCAACCAGCTCCACGCATGCATGAACCCGCTTCCACGAATCATAGCTTTACCCCCGTCCTATCAACACCAGCAAACACAACAGCATAACCATGAACTATAAATGGCGCTTCGCTGTCTTGAGTG
>DNXB01000170.1 GCA_003506995.1 Verrucomicrobiales bacterium | reverse complement strand
GGGCATGCGCGTGATTGATGCTTGTGCAGGTGGGGGCGGAAAAGCGCTGCACATCGCCGCTATCATGCGCAACAAAGGGCGTATCCTCGCGCTGGATGTGCATGCGTGGAAACTGGCCGAGTTGCGTAAACGGGCATCACGCGCGGGCGTGGACATCATTGAGGCGCGGGAGATCGAAGGCTCGAAAACGGTGAAACGTCTCGCGCAGAAGGCGGAGCGCGTGCTGCTGGACGTGCCGTGCTCGGGATTGGGTGTCTTGCGCCGCAATCCCGATGCGAAGTGGAAATTGAGCGACGCGGAGATCGACCGCCTCACCGCGCTGCAGGCGGAGATTTTGGAAAGCTACAGCCGCATGGTCGTGCCCGGCGGAAAGCTTGTGTATGCGACATGCAGCATCCTGCCGAGCGAGAACGAACGCCAGGTGCAGGCGTTTTTGGCCAAGCACGGCGACGAATGGACGCTGGAGGAAGAACTGCGCCGCACACCGGAGACAGGGGCGTTTGATGGGTTTTATGCGGCACGTTTGCTGCGCAAAAATGACGAAACCAGAATGAGGAATGACGAAGAAAGTTCCAATGACGAAGCGCCTGTGAATGCTCCCGCCGTTTAGGGCTTGGAGCTTCGGATTTCATTCGTCATTCGGAATTCTGTTTTCGTCATTTTCAATGACATCCGCACCCTGTGCCGCAGGAGCCGCCGCTTGAGGAGCTGGCGCTGCTGCTGGCTCCCATGAGGCCGGTGCCGCCGATGGGCACGCGGCGGACGGGCTGGCCGCTGTCAGGATGCTGCGTGAGCGCGGCGTCCTTCATGCTCTGGCGGACTTCGAAGCGCTTGGCGGGCTCGCCTTCAAACTGGGGGATGGTTTCGTAAACGTAGGTGGGCATGGTGGGAAATGACGAAGCCAGAATGACGAATGAGGAATGGGACGCAAGGCGGGAAATGAAAACGGCGTCCCGGTGAGGGGACGCCGCGTGGGATTAGGCAGGCCAGATCAATGTGAGGCGTCGAGATTGACGGGCTTGTAGCCGCCTTTGGACTTGAAGTAGCCGATGAGCAGCAGGTAGCACAGCAACATGAAGGCGGGGAACATGGCCATGTAGGCCAGCGCCTTGCGTGAGCTTTGCTCTTTGATCACGCCGATCTTCTTCAGGGTGTCGCCCTTCTGCGGCTCTGGCAGCGCGGCGGTGAGCGCCTCGATCTTTGTGTCGTCGATGGCTTCATAGCTGAGCAGCTCGTAGATTTTCTTTTCCGCGAGCACCTGGAGCTTGCCGTCCTGCACCAGGCCGGGAACGGCGGCGGCGACTTCGGCGGACTGCACGAGCGCGTCTTTGTTCGTCTTGGTCTGGAGCACGCCGATGTAGGGGAAGCCCAACACACCGACCGCGAGCATGCCGATGCCGCTGATGGCGTTGAGGGTCAGGGCGCCGCCTTTGGGCGTCTGCTCAGCCACCACACCGAGGGTGGTGGGCCAGAAGAAGGTTTTGCCGAAGCCATAGAGCGTGGCGGCGACGAAGACCATGCCAGCAGTGGCGTTGGAGAGCATGTACAAGCCGCCGACGGCGAGGATGGCGCTGAAGGCGAGCAGGCCCAGCGGGGTGAGCGCATGGACGATGGGACCGGCGAAGAAACGCAGCACGACCATGATGGCGGAGGTGTAGATGAGCACCCAGCCCGGATGGAAGCCCTTCTCCTTGGCGAAGCCTTCCATGATGGAGGTGATCCAGCCGTCCGTGCCGATTTCAGTCGTGGCGAGCGGCACCATGATGAGGATGAGGAAGAACAGCAGGCCACGACCAAGCGACTTGGTGTAGGCACCGAAAGCGACGAGCATAAGCAGGCCGATGCCGATAAAGATGATTTTCTGGGTCTGCGTCGTGACGCCGCCGACAGAGAAGAAGTCCATGAGCTGGAGCGAGACGAGGAAGGACACGACGGCCATGCCGAGGATGCCGAACTCGCCAAGCATTTCCTTATAGCTGACGCCAGCGGCGACGCGCTCGTTCTCAGGGAACTCTTTGCCGATGAGCATGATGACGTAAATGACGGCAGGGATGGCGATGATGCCCACCTTGATCCACCAGGCGGCCTCACCCATGTAGATGGTGATGATGCCCGCGAGGACGAGTCCGCCGGGCCAGCCAGCATGCAGGATGTTGAGCCACTTGGTTTTGTCCTTGCTGAACATGGTGGCGACGACGGGATTGATGAAGGATTCGACCGTGCCGTTGGCGAGGCCGAGGATCAGGCTGCCCCAGTAGAGAAGCTGGAAGCCGGTGGCCTTGTCCGCGACGAAGTAAGCGGAAACACCCATGACGGCCCAGGTGATGTGACCGAAGGCGGCGATGAGCATGGCCTTCTTGTAACCGATCTTGTCGATGATCAGGCTGAACAGGATGATGCTGACGGCGAACGGCCAGATGCCGATGCCCGCGAGGCGGCCTGCTTGAGCCGGGTCCAAGTCGAACTGAACGGCCCATTCGTTGATGAGGAACATGCGGCTGATGAAGCCGAAAGCCGTGGTGATGAGTGCCATGAAGCAGCCCCAAAAGAGGGACATGGATACTTTGCCGTCGTTACTCATAGAGGAGGAGTGTGTGGTGTGGTTGGGTGGTGGTTGTCGGGAAAACGCGTGTTTTAGGTGCCCCGCCTCCAAGCGACAAGGAAAAAATGTTCTCAAGGTTGAGAAGGTTGTTGGGGTGTCAGGTTTTGAGCAGGCCAATTCTCGTTGCGCCAAGTCTTACCAGTCCTCCGTCGATGGCCGCGATCTTCCATCCTCCAGGACTCCTCACCGGCGGCTGCCGCGATTCATGTCAGGGAATCGCGGATATTTTGATTGCCCAGCCATGTCCCAGAGGGGTAGAAATGACACTGGCGCTTGGGCACCCTTTGTTTTTTCCTTGATGTCAGGAGGCTGACGGGGTGCGCCAGGTCTTAACCTCACTCAACGCCAACTGTGTCACCATGGACAATACCCCGCCCGAAATCATCATTGCCGAACTTCAGCAGAGAATTCTGCATCTTGAGGCCGAGAACCTGCAACACCAAGACGATGCGAAAGCCCGCATCGACGAGTTGGAAATGGAGAATGCCAAATTGAAGATGGAGAACGAGAAGCTCAAGGCGCAGAGCGGGCCACTCGACGCCTGAGGTCACTTGCTTATGGCGCCAAGGGGTGTACTGCGCGAAGTGTGGCTCACTGACGATAGCGCCGTCCATCCCGGCGCACCGAAGAGAACTGGGCTGGATGTGTGAGCGCCGTTTCAGTGTGTGGAGGCCAGATCGACCGGTTTGTAGCCGCCTTTGGCACGGAACCAGAAGAACATGCCAAGATAACAGAGCAGCATGAAGCCGGGCAGCACGGCGATATTGGCGAAGGCTCCGCGCTTGCTGTCGGCCTGCACGGCGGTGAGTTCCTTGGCGGAGGCTTCGTCGAGCGTTTTGATTTTCTCCTGATCGAGGCTGGGCGTTTCGCCAAAAATGCTGGGCTTCGCCGGACCAGCGACTTGGGCGAGCAAGGCACTGTGATCCTTCGTCAGGCGCTGGTGCATGTCCTGGTCCTGCTGGTAGCCGATGAATGGGCTGCCAAGCACGCCGAGAAAGAGCACACCGACGGCGGAGACGCCATTGAGAGTGAGCGCTCCGCCTTTGGGGAACTGCTCGGAGGTGAGGCCCAGCGTGGTGCTCCACAGGAAGGTTTTCCCAAACGCGTAGATCGTCGAGGCGGCGACGATGGCCCAGCCGACGCTTTTCGAAAGCAGCAGCAGGCCGACGATGGCCACAGCGGCCCCCAGGACCAGCAGGCCGATCGGTGAGAAACGATGCACGATCGGGCCGGCGTAGAAACGCAGGATCGTCATGATGGCGGAGACATAAACGAAAACCCAGGCGGCGAAGTTCGGCGAGTCGGCGGGACCGTTGAGTTTCAGCAGTTCAGGCATCCAGCCATCCGTGCCGAGTTCCGTGGTCGCGAGCGGGCCGATGATGACGAGCACCAGCAGGAAGAGCCAGTTGCCCAAGGAACGTGTGTAGAGGCCGATCAGGACGGCCACTCCGCCGGAAATGGCAAAGTCCGTGGTCCAGTTCACCTCCCTGCCCGCCATCTGATACACGGCGGCGACGATCAAAGCCGTGATCATGAAAAAGCCGACGGCACCGACTTCCTTCAGCATGTCGCGATAGCTCACACCAGCGGCGACGCGTTCATTGACGGGGAATTGGCACGGGAGAATCAAAACGGCGTAGATGACGACCGGGACGAAGCAGAGCGCGAAACGGAATTTCCAGACGGCGTCAAAGCCAAGCGTCGTGTCGGGAAACAAGGCGCAGAACAAAGCGCCCAGGGCAAGGCCCGCAGGCCAGCCGGCGTGGAGAATGTTCAGCCACTTGGATTTCTCTTTGCTGAAGACCGTGGCAACCACCGGGTTGATGAAGGATTCCACCGTGCCATTCGCCACAGCGACGAGCAGCGTGCTCCAATAGAACGAGGTGAAGCCATCCGCATTCAAAGTCAGCACCAGCGAGACGAGGTGGCAGACGATGGCAAAGAGGGCCACGGTCTTGTAGCCGACCCAGTCGATGATCAGACTGAAGAAGATGATGCTCAGGGCGAAGGGCCACATGCCCGCGCCATTGATGGCCCCCTTCTCGTTTTCCGAGAGGTTGAAGCCATCCTGCAACAGGCCGATGGTGTTGGCCCGGACGCCGAAGACGAAGGAGGTGGCGACGAGGGCGATGAAGCAGGCCCAGAAGAGTTTCATGTCGGGTTTGCCGACGGTGGAGTGGCTCATGAGAGATGGAGGTGGGTGGAAAGCGGCGCGATTCCAGCAAATGAGCCTCCATCGTGCAATGTCTTTTTCCGGGTTCATGCATTTGCCACGCCTGACGTGCGCCTTGACGCCGTGCGTGCGGGGCCGCATGTTCGGGGCGCTGCCGGGGGGCGGATCGATTCCCGGCGGCTGTTCCTTTTTCCGACCCCCATGTTTTTTTTGTTCTCACTGAAGAGTCTGCGCCCCTGCCGCGCGGTGTGCTGTTTCATCGTCGCGTGCCTGCCGCTCGCCTCCCAGGCCCAGGTGGTGCTGAAGGCGCAGCCGGTGCTGGATGATCCGAAAGAAGCCGTCTCCAAGCTGCCGCCTCCTCCAAAGGAAGATTTGAAGGCCTCCTGGCAGACGCAGAAGGAGGCGCGGGCGCTGACGCTGAGCGTGCCCGCGCCACGCGGCCAGATCGTGGACCGGCATGGCATCCCCTTCGCGCAAAACCGCGCGGCGAATTATCTGGCGCTGGTCATGCCCTACCTGGAGGGGGCGAGCGACGCGCAGATCGTGGCGTTTGCCAAAACCACCATCGACAACGTGAACAAGGCGCTGGGCAAGACCTGGGCGCTGGCGGATGAAAAGCTGCTGCTGCACTACAAGCACCGCCGCTGGCTGCCGCTGGTGTTTTCCGTCGAGGAAGGTCTCAATGTGGAGGTCTCGCCGGACATGGAGGAGAAGCTCCAGCCGCTGCTGGGCAGCAACCTCGTGCTCCAGCCGTCCTACATGCGTCATTATCCGCAGGGCACCACCGCCTGCCACATCATTGGTTACACCGGCAAGACCCGCCCGCTCCCCACCGGGCCGATTGTGGACGGTGATCCGGTGTTTGAGGAGATGGAAGGCCGCGAGGGCATCGAGACCGCCTTTGACAGCGATTTGAAAGGCGTGCCGGGCATCGTGAACGTGCTCTTCAGCCCGGATGGCAAGCGTTTGTCCGAGGATGTGCGCCGCGTGCCGAGCCCGGGGCGTAATGTGGTGCTTTCCATCGACTACAACTTCCAAAAGTACGCCGAGAACGCCCTCCGCAAGCACACCACCAGCGGGGCGATGGTGATCATGGATGTGACGAACGGGGACATCCTGGCCATGGCGTCCAACCCCGGCTTTGACCTCAATGAGTTCGTCCCCGGCATCCGCCAGAAGCGTTACGAGGAGCTGACGAAAGACCCGCGCCTGCCGCTTTACCCACGCGCGTTTCGCGGCGAGTACCCTCCGGCCTCGACCTTCAAGATCGTGACCGCGCTCGCCGCCCTGGACAGCGGCAAGGTCACGGCGAAGACCTACTATGACTGCACCACGGCGCTGGATGTCGGCAACCGTGTGTTCCACAACTGGAACAAGGTAGGCGAGGGCTCAATGACCGTGGTGACGGCCATCAAGCGCTCTTGCAACACCTGGTTTTACCGGGCGGCGCTGGATTCGGGGGCTGATTATCTTTCCAACATGGCCTTGCGCCTGGGTTTCGGTGAGCGCACCGGCATACCGCTGAAGGCGGAAGGCGCTGGCTTTGTGCAGACCAACGCCTGGTCGCAGCAGAACCTGGGACAGAAGACTCAGTCTGGTGATTTGGCGAACATGGCGATCGGCCAGGGGCGCGTGCTCGTGACGCCCCTGCAGGCCTGCCAGAGCATGGCGGCCTTGGGGGACGGGACGCGCATTCCGCAGCCGCGTTTGGTTTTGCAGGTGCAGGACATCGCGGACCGGGTGGTGATGGCCTACGAGCCAAAAGACCGCAAACGCATCGACTTGAACCCTGATCACCGCCAGACGGTGATCAACGGCATGGTGGCTGTGGTCAACAGCGGCGGCGGCACCGGCCGCTCCGCAGGGATCAAGCACGCCGAGATCGCCGGCAAGACCGGGACCGCGCAGTGGAAGATCGCCAAGGATCAGAACCTGGCCTGGTTCACGGGTTTCCTGCCGGCCGGGAAGCCGATGTTTGCCTTCGCCGTCGTTTACGAAGGCGAGCCGGGGGAGACGGTCAGTGGCGGTCAGAAGGCCGCGCCCATTGTGCGCGAGGTCTTCAACAACATCTTTGAGAAAGCTCCGGCGGACGATCCGATGCTGCTGGCGATGAAAGACGTGCCCAAGGCCAAGGTGGTTGAGGAGGAGGTGACCGGCTCTTCAGGCGCTGAAAAAATCGAGCCCGCGCGTCCTGCCCCGCCGCCTCCGCAAAAAAAAGGCATTGGTGGATTCTTCCGCAAACTGTTTGGCCGCGACTAGCGTTCCCCACAGACCCGCCGAGATCCGCAAACCGTGAACATTCTCCAATGAACATCCAGCTTGCCACCGTGTGCGACTTCGCCGCCGACTACAACGGCAAGCTGTGCATCCAGGGCGCGTTCGACACCCTGTGCGCGCAGGCTTTTCCCGTGGTGCATCCGCAGTGCTCCATCGCCGTGCGCGCGGTTTTTCTGCCGGATGACGCGGGGAAGCATGAGTTTGTGATTCGCTGCGTTGATCCAGACGGCAAGGAATGCCTGCCGCCGATGCCAGCGGCGCTGGAGGTGACGTTTCCCTCCTCATTTATTCCATTTGTCTCGCGCAACATCGTGTACACGCTCCAGCGCCTGAAGTTTGACCGCCATGGGCTGCACCGCTGGCTGGTGCAGCATCAGGGCGACACGCTGGCCAGCATTCCGCTGCGGGTGACGCTGTTTGACGAGCGTCGCTCCACCACCGGTCCCGCAGGCTGACCGAGGCGCCTGCGGACGAGTCTTTCTTATGACCACCATCCATCCCAAGCAGCAGGAGGAGACCGCCACGCCGGCCGGCACACCGGTGCGGCAGCTCTCGGTCTTTTTGCAAAACCGCGTGGGGGCGCTCATGGCCTTGGTGAAGCTGCTCACGGAGCACCGCATCGAGGTCCTGGGGCTTTCTCTCCAGGACACCACCGAGCTGGCCTTGGTGCGCCTCGTGCCGAGTGATCCTGAGACCGCGCAGATGTTGTTCATCGAAAAAGGCATCCCGCACACGGTCTTCCCGGTCACGGTGGTGGAACTGCGGGAGACGGGCCGCTCACTGGCGCAGGCGCTTTCCGCGCTGCTGGCCGCCGAGATCAACATCAATTTCAGCTACCCGCTGCTCGTGCGCCCGGCGCAGCATCCCGTGCTGGTGCTGCATCTCGACTCGCCGGATGTCGGCACCGAAGTGCTTTCCAGCGCTGGTTTCAAAGTGCTGATGCAGGAAGACTTGAGCCGCTGAGACGGCATCCAGGCCGGGCGTCAATCCGCGCCACGCTCAGGCTTGCCGCCGGTCATGAAAGCCGGCGCCAGTTTCGCGATAAAGCTCCGCGCGTCCTCCAGCGCGGCGAGCTCGATGAACGGATCTTCCTGCCCCACCGGCTGCTCCGGCAGCGGGATGTAGATGGAGGCCATGGCCCAGCGGTGCTGGATGTTGCGAAAGACGGAGTCGAAGTAGGTCAGCAGAATATGCTCGTAATGTTCCGGGCAGGTGGTGCCGTCCGAGCCGATGTACCAATAAAGGTTCAGCGCCCGTGTCCGCAGCCGCGCCCCGCTCCCGGTGTCTTTGTCATGAAAAATGCGCAGCAGCGTGGCGGTGATCTCGCGCCCGTCCTCCAGCCGTATGGGGACGGGGGTGCTGTCCGTCACCGTCCATCCCTGGCCGGGCAGGCAGACTTCCGGGCGGTGCAGGCTGCGTTTCACCAGCCCGCTGAGGATGATCGTGGCCATGAGCTGTCTGCCTGTGGCTGAGCCGTAGGTGTTGCGCACGAGCTTCACGCCCTCGTCCAAAATGTTTTTTTCCTGGGCCGTCATGTCAAACTCACGCCCCTGGTAATCTCCCAGGCTCAGCGGCAGTTGCAGCACGACACCGGGTTCGGAGACATGGAAGCTGATGTCAGTGCGCGCGCAGACGCCGAGCGCGGCCAGCGGCAGCAGCGCCGCCACCATGATTTGTGACAAGGTGCGGCGCGGCTGCGGGATGCTCGTGACTCCGCCCGGCCCGGCGCCGCCCCCGTGCCGTTTCAGGTTGGTTCTCATCTCCCGTCCCTCAAGCAGCCAGCACAGCACAAACATGCCCGCTAGCGCCACACCAAACACCGCGAAGCCGGCAAACGTGTGAAACAGGGACATCTCCTGGTGGTCTCCGATGCGCCGGCCCACCGCAAATTCCGAGCCGAAGGACAACGTGCCCGCCACCAGCAGCAGCAGGCGCACCACATTGCCCGCCACGGCCAGCGGCACCGAGCAGGCAAACAGAATGAGCCGGGAACGCGGACGTTTCAGCGCCAGATAGCCCAGCAGCGCCGAGATCATCATCAGCGCGAAGAGTGAATTGATGCCGCTGCACTTCGCGTCCACGTCCAGGCTGAACAAATCACCGATCATGACGCCCCGCGCCGCTTCCGGGGCGGATTGCAACGCCGAGCCCTCGCTGACCGCCGGCACGCCGACGAGGTTCAGCATCGCGGCGGCCATCGTCGCTGTCTTCGGGCGCAGCGGGGAGGCCACGGAGTCCTCCAGCGGCTGCATCGGCCAGGTGAAAAACAAAAACAGCCACGCAAAGAACAGCGCGCGCATCCACGCCGTGCCCAGCACCAGCAGGATCATGCCCGCCAGCACCAGTTGCACCGCCAAAAATCCCGGGTAGCCCGTGTCCGCCTTGTAGCCCAGCCAGTAGCAGAGCAGTCCTGCGGCGAGAGGCAGCACGCCGCGCCAGTCCCCCTGCCAGGGCAGCTTGCGCAGTTCCTCGCGCCGCAGCCACACCAGCCAGCCGACCAGCAGCGGCACCAGCAGGCAGAACTGCCAGTCGGCGTACTTGCTCACCCACTTGGCCCAGCCGTGCAGCACGCTGAACCGCTGGCCAAATTCCCAGTGCTGGTAAGGCCAGACCAGAAACAGCAGCACCAGCACCAGTGGCAGGGTGCCAAGGGCCAGCCAGCGCAGCAGCGCCGGGCGCGGCCCTGACGGCCTGGTGTCCGAGGGGGCCGGCAAAACGGCTGGGTGGATGGATTCTGTTGCCATGACGTGGGTTGACGCGCAAAGGCTGGCCTTGTTTGTTGCGCCTGGCAACCTTCATCGCGTAACGTATCACCCACACGACATGGCAAAGAACAAGAGCAACCGGCTTCCGCTCCTCGAAGATGTGAACGATCTGGAACAGCCGGCTTCCGCCGTGATCTGGCGGGATGATCCTGCCAAGGCGAAATCTGCGCTGGAAAATAGTGCGGTGGCAGATCCCGCCGCCCATGATCCTCTGCTGCCGCGCCGGGACGCACCCTCGCCGGGCAGCACCAATCTGCGGCGCTCGCACCTGACTTACCGGCATCTGGTCATTTCGATCATCATCTCGGTGATCATCGGTCTGCTGGTTTTGTGGGCAGGTCACAGGTTCTACGAGCGGGAGATCGCGCCCAGGCTGGCCGCGCTCGCGCCGGCCATGACCGGCGTGTCTGCGGAGGCGGGGGTGGATGCCGCCGTGCTTGCCAAAGCCGAGGAAAAAATCATCGCGTTGCAGCAGCAGATCGATGTCCTCCGCCGCGAGCAGCTCATCACGCAGCAAAACACGCGGGAGTCCCTGGAGCGCATCTCCGCTGTGCTCAACAATCCGCAACTGGCCCCCAGGCCCGCCGCCCCGGCCACCGACCGGCCGGGAGAGGCTCGCATCGCCGACGCCGCGCCCACCATCACGCCCACCCAGGCGGAGTTCATTCAGATCAAGGAACGCAACCGCCTCACGCAGTACGCTGACGAGGCCATCGCCACCGGCCTGCGCAAGCCGCTCTCCGCCATCGTCGAGTATTTGCGTGATCCAGACTCCAAACACCTCCATGAGGCGGCCCAGGCTGAGTACATGCGGGTCGTGCGCTCCATTCAGTTCATCCAGCGTGAGGATCCCGGCTACCGCCTGCCTGTGGCCGAGTTGTTCAAAGGCCAGAACATCCGCGAAGAGGCCGATGTGAAGCCTGAGGCGCTGCTCAAGCTCCTCGCCGACCACCAGCAGTCCTGGGAGGCGCGAGTGCGCGTGTGCTTCCTGCTCCTCGGCAGCACCGCGCCGGAGACCAACGCGAAACTCATCGCCGCCATCAAGGACGATCCCTCCCTCGAAGTCGCCAAGCACGCCCAGCTCGCCCTGGAGCAGCGCATCAAGCGCCGCTTCCGCATCTTTGACATCCCTGCCATCGAAGCCTGGTGGAAATCCCAGGGCAACTGACGCACCACTCCCGAATTCCCACATGAAAACACTTTTTCTCACCAACGAATACCCTCCCCACATCTACGGCGGCGCCGGCGTCCATGTCGAGTACCTCTCCCGCGAGCTGGCGAAGCTCATCAAGGTCGATGTGCGTTGCTTTGGCGACCAGGAAAGCAGCAGCGAGAATTTGAGCGTCAAAGGTTTCGGCCTCGACACGAAGGATTGGGACTGCCCGCTGAATTTGAAGTCCGTTTTCGGCGCGCTTCAGCGCTGCCTCGACTTCAACACGCGCGGCATCGACGCCACCATCGTCCATTTGCACACCTGGTATGCGCACTTTGGCGGCATCCTCGCCAAACTGAACTACGGCGTGCCGATGGTGCTCACCGTTCACTCGCTGGAGCCGCTGCGTCCGTGGAAACGCGAGCAGCTCGGCCACGGCTACGATTTCACCGTCTGGCTGGAAAACACCGCGCTCAAAATGGCGGATGCCATCATCGCCGTTTCCGAGGAAACGCGCATCGACCTGCACAAGCACTTCGATCTCGACCCGCGGAAGGTCCACGTCATCCACAACGGCATCGACCTGGATGAATACCATCGCGTCGAAGCGCCGGAGGTTCTGAAAAAGCACGGCGTCGATCCTGACCAGCCCTATGTGCTGTTCGTCGGCCGCATCACACGGCAGAAGGGCATCATTCACCTCGTCCGGGCCGTCCAGCATCTCGATCCCGGTTTCCAGGTCGTTTTGTGCGCCGGAGCGCCGGACACCATCGAGATCAAGGAGGAAATGGAGGCCGCGGTGAACGCGGTGAGCGCCACCCGGCCCGGAATCGTGTGGATTCAGTCCATGCTGCCCGCGCCGGAGAAGATCGCCATGTACTCGCATGCCGCTGTGTTCTGCTGCCCGTCGATCTACGAGCCGTTTGGCATCATCAACCTGGAGGCCATGGCCTGCGAGACCGCCGTCGTCGCCACCGCCGTCGGCGGCATCAAGGAAGTCGTCGTGGAAGGAGAAACCGGTTTCCTCATCCCAATCGAGCAGCAGACGGAAAGCCCGTTTGAGGCCGTGCATCCCGAAAAGTTTGCCCGCGACCTCGCCGCCGGCATCAACAAGCTCATGGCCGATCCCGCGCTGCGTCAGCGCATGGCCCTGGCAGGCCGCCAGCGTGCCGTGGACCACTTCAGTTGGAAGTCCATCGCCCGCAAGACGCTCGCGCTCTACAAGACGCTCGCGGTGTGATCCGCCTTCGTCTTCCTCACCAGCCGCACGCCCTCGATCCGCATCTTTTTGTCAGCCGCCTTGCACATGTCATAAATCGTCAGCGCGGCGATGGAGACAGCGGTCAGCGCCTCCATCTCGACACCTGACCGGCTAACGCCGGGAGTGCCAGGGCACCCCTTTGACCGAATCCGGGCAGCCGCAAACCCGGCGCGGAAACGCTCCATCCGAACTCGGGGAAACCCAATCCGAGTTCGGAAACGCTCCATCCGAACTCGGAAGACCTCAACCCGAGTTCGGAAAGGCCCAACCCGGACTCGGAAGACCTCAATCCGAGTCGGGAAAAGCTCAACCCGGACTCGGAAAGGCTCATTCCGCACTCGGAAAGCCTCAATCCGGACTAGGAAAATCATTTTCCGAGTCGGGAAAGCCTCATTCCGAGTCGGGAAAACCTCATTCCGAGGAGGGCACGGGCGTCCAAGACACTGATTTTCAGTCAACTCCCTGGGACGGCAGCCCCTTTCGCACGGCCAGCGCCTGAAACGAGACCGGACTGCTTGAAATCCTCAAACAACTGTTTATATGAACAGTATTAAAGCCAGCTTCGCCGGAGGCGTCCTCCACAGCACCGACTACTTCAGTTCCCGCGACCAGCGGCCCGGTGGGCGGTGAGCAGACTGGGAGAGCCGCTTCGCTAGTGTAGTCCGTCCAACAG
>DNXB01000611.1 GCA_003506995.1 Verrucomicrobiales bacterium | reverse complement strand
GGGATCAACCTCACCCGCCTTTACTGTGATGTCGCCCAACCCATGGACCACCTGCGCTATGGTCGCGGTCACGGTTCGCCGGCCTCTGCTGCCGAACGCCGCCCGATTGTCGTCTGGAACATCACCCGCCGCTGCAATCTGAAATGCGTCCACTGCTACCAGGACTCGGATTCCAAGCACTACCCCGGCGAATTGAGCTGGGAGCAGTGCCAGGGCGTTGTGGATGATCTGGCCGACTACAAAGTGCCCGCCCTGCTGCTTTCCGGCGGTGAACCGACCATTCACCCGAAGTTCTTCGAACTGGCCGAATACGCCACCAGCAAGGGCCTGCGGCTGACGCTTTCCACCAACGGCACGCGGATCAATCCCGAGTGGGCGCAGCGCATCAAGGACATCGGCTTCTCCTACGTCGGCATCTCGCTCGATGGCATGGGCGCCACGCACGATCATTTCCGTGGCAAAGTCGGCGCGTTTGACAAGGCGGTGGCCGCGTTTCGCAACTGCAAGGCGGTGGGGCAGAAAGTCGGCCTGCGGCTCACGCTTTCGCGCCACAACATCGCCGATCTCGACGGCATCCTCGATTTCATCGAGCGCGAGGACATCGAGCGCGTGTGCTTTTACCATCTCGTGTATAGCGGACGTGGTTCCGAGCTCATGGAAGTGCCGCACGAGGAGACACGCGGTGCCATCGACAAAATCCTCGACCGCACGGCCAAATGGGCTGCCGAAGGCCGCCCACGCGAGGTTTTGACCGTGGATCAGCCCGTGGACGGTCCCTACCTCTACATGCGCCTGAAGCGCGAGAACCCGGAGCGTGCCGCCCGCGCGATGGAACTCATGAACTGGAACGGCGGCGGCGCGAACAGCAGCGGCACCGGCATCAGCAACATCGACACCCAGGGCAATGTGCATCCCGACCAGTTCTGGCATGAGCTCACGCTCGGCAACGTGAAGGAGCGCAAGTTCAGCGACATCTGGAGCAACCGCGACAACGCCACGCTCAACGCCCTGCGGAACCGCAAGGAGCACCTCACCGGCAAATGCGCCGAATGCAGCTTCCTGGATGTCTGCGGCGGCGGCTTCCGCGTGCGCGCCCTGCAAATGACCGGCGACCTGTGGGCACCTGACCCATCATGCTACTTGAATGAGCTGGAGCGCAGCAAAGTCCTGGCCGCCTGAAGGGCAAACCGGCAGATTTGAATGCCTGCGCCTGACGCCAAGGTGAAAAACAGAGACGGCGACTGGGCATGCCAGAGCGGGGAACCGCAGGGCTTACGCATGAAAATGAGCAACTGTTGATGGTGGATAACGCGAATCCAAGCCGAATGGGCCGCGAATGACCACGAATAAGGTGTAGAAGCCAGATTTGCGGCCATTCGCGTTGGTTTGGAAGCCTCCCGCTGGGTTGATTGCATCTTGATCATCCTATTGGATACCCAATCAGGGCATTCCTCGTGATTTTGGTGCGTAAGCCCTGTCGCTGGCCGTGTGAAGGGCAAATAGCCCTTGTGTGCAGCCCTCAAACCCCTAGTGTCGGCCTCCCTTTTACCCCACCTGAATGCGTTTTCGTAACCTGACGCGCCAACGCGAGATTGGCGCCAATTCCTACCTCCTCGAAGCCGGGGACCACCGAGTCGTGCTGGATGCCGGCATGCACCCCAAACGTGTCGGCTTCGACGCCTTGCCAGATTTCGGCCCGCTGCCGCACAAGTCGGCAAATGCGGTCATCATCACCCACGCGCATCACGATCACATCGGCTCCATGCCCGTTTTGCAGCGCAAGCAGCCGAATACCCCGGTCCTCATGACCGAGATTACTGGGGAGCTGTCCTCCGCCATGCTGCACAACTCCGTCAACGTCATGACGAAGCAGCGCGAGGAAAATAGCATCACCGAGTACCCGCTCTTCACGCATCGCGAGCTCGATGACATCCGCGCCCGGTGGATGTATCGCGATCTCGACCGCTCCTTTGAGATTCCCGACACCAATCTGGAGGCCACGCTGTTCGATGCCGGCCACATCCTAGGCTCCACCGGCGTGTTGGTCCGCGAAGGCAGCAACACGCTCTTCTACACCGGGGATGTGAACTTCGAGGCGCAGACCATCTGCCGCGCCGCCGATTTCCCCACCAGCGGCATCGACGTGATGATCGCCGAGACCACGCGCGGTGATTACGCCCGCCCTGAAGGCTTTACCCGCAAAGCCGAAAAAGAACGCCTCGCCGGAGTCATCCGCGACACTCATGCGGCTGGTGGCGCGGTGATGATTCCCGTCTTCGCCCTCGGCAAGACGCAGGAGGTCATGCTTATGCTGCACGAGCTGCATCAGGAAGGGCTCATCCCCGAGATGCCGCTCTACATCGGCGGCCTGAGCACCAAGGTCACCGTGCTTTACGATCACTACGCCTCACGCAGCCGCCGGAGCTATCCAGGCTTCCGCCTGCTGGAGGACATGAAGATGCTCGTGCCACGCAAAAGCAAAAAGCGCCAGGAGATGATCTCCAGCCCGCGCACGCTCTACGCGCTCTCCAGCGGCATGATGACCGAGCACACCGTCTCCAACATCTTCGCGCAAAAATTCCTCGATAACCCGCGCAACGCTCTCTGTTTCGTCGGCTACACCGATCCCGAGTCCCCCGGCTACAAGATCCGCAACGCTGCGCCCGGCACCATGATCAAGCTGTCCAAAGATCTCCCCGCCGTGGCGCTCAATGCCCGCGTCGAGAGCTTCGACCTCAGCGCCCACGCCTCGCGCGAGCAGATCGCCGAGTACATCGAGAAAGTGAAGCCCAAGAAGCTCCTCCTCGTCCACGGTGAAGAACCTGCCCAGATGTGGTTCACCCGCCGCTTCAACGAAACCATCCCCGGCACCGAAATCATCCGCCCCGAGCCGCACCAGCCGATTGATCTTTGGTAAAATGCCTCGCCTCATTGCCATCGTCGCCATGTCCGCCAATCGCGTCATTGGTCGCGAGGGCAAGCTGCCGTGGCATTACTCCGAGGATCTGAAGTTCTTCAAGCGCACCACCCTCGGCCATCCCATCCTCATGGGCCGCGCCACCTTCGACTCCATCGGCAAACCGCTCCCCGGCCGCCAGAACATCGTCCTCAGCCGCACGATGCTGCCGCGCGAGGGCGTCACCGTCATCCGCGATGTCTCCGAACTGCCCCAGGTCTGCGGCGAGGCTGAAACCGTCTTCGTTATCGGCGGCGCCCGCGTATTTGAAGAGCTGCTGCCCCAGTGCGACGGCCTCCACCTGACCTTCATCACGAAAGATTACGAAGGCGATGTGCAACTGCCGCCCTTCGAGCATTTGTTCCGTCTCAAGGAAATCACCGGCCAGTCCGAAGGTCTGGAGTTTCGGTATTATGAAAGGGCTGTTACCGCGGCCTGACGCACTAAAAGCATTCACGGCGGGATGGTGAAAGCGCCACCGCAGGCGTTGGCGATTTGATGCAGCAGCGAAGGCTGGTCGAGGCTTGTGGCGGGTTCCTCGCCGATGCTGATGGTGTGGATGCGGGTTTGGAACTTTTGATGGATGCTGCGGGCGAGGTCGAGCACCTGTTCGGGTGTGCCGTCACTGGGTTCGCCATCACTGAGGAAGTAGATGGCGTCGATGTTGCCGGCGGGCAGCATTTTCGTCAGGGCGTAGGTGAGGGCCTCGCACATGGGGGTGCCGCCGTCGGCCTGGATGCGTTCGACGAAGCGGACGGCCTGCTTGTGGTTCTTTTCGTCATTGGCTTCGATGCCACGGGCCGGGAAGCAAGAATCGACCGACTCGCCGAAGGTGAGGATGCCGTAGCGCAGCTTGCCGGACTTGGTCTGCATGGCGGTGAGGAGGTTGCTCATCTGCGCCTTGAGCTTGTTGATGCGGTCGTCAATCGTCATGCTGCCGCTGACATCGAGGATGAACAGGGCGGCCTTGGCGCGGAGCTGCACGCCGTAGAACGAGTCCATGTTCATGGCAGGATCGTCATCAAGCGGTTTGAGGAGTTTTTGCAGCTTCAAGTAGTCCGCGTGATCGGCCGCCGAGTGCGTCTGCCAGGAGATGCGGGTGCCTTGCTGTGCGAACCAGGCCTGCCAGCGGGCGGTGTCTTCGCCGAAGTCCTGGCCGGTGAGGCGATAGAGCGAGCGGCGGACGTTTGTACCGATGGCCTCATCGCTGAAATGTGGCAGCAGCGCGTTGAATGCCTGCGCGTGATGCATGCCGCCGAGAGCGTCGGCGGCGCAGGCGCGGATGACGTGGGCGTTGGCCGGATCGAGCATCAAGGCGACGCGGGTGACGACGATCTCGGGATTGTCCCGGAACGCGCCGAGGGCTTTCGCTGCAAGGGCTATTGGTTCGGGCCTTTTCACCGCAGAAAAGGGGCCGTTGACCTGGGTGAGGATGTTCCAGAAGAACGCGCGGGCTTCGAGAAGGCCGATGGAGGCGAAGAACTGCAGCTCGTCATCTCCGCAGTTGGGATGTTTCAGCAACCAGTCGGCGAGTGCTTTGCGTCCTTCGCCCGGCAGCCATGCGGCGACGATTTCGGCGAGGCGGAGCTTGATGCCGAGGCCGGTTTTTTTGTCGCTGACGAGGTTGAGGATGGCTTCTGCGGCCAGCTTGCTGGCATGGAGGTCTTTGAGCGGGGCGAGGGCCTCCTGGTTGCCAGCGCGGACGTTTTTGACGACGCTCTTGAGCAGCGCCTCGGTTTCATCCGCCGCAGGCAGGAGGAGCGAGAACGAAACCCAGGCCAGGCAACAGAGCAGAGCACGGTGCATGGCCGGGGCAGGGGAGTTATTTCGCCGACTCTTTGGCAGGGGCCTTGACCTTGTCCTTCAGCTCATCGAGCAGCGTGGCCTTGTAGCCGACCCAGCGGGCGGCTTCTTTGCCTTCGCTGTCGAGCAGGATGATGGTGGGATAGCCGTTGATGCCATACTTGCCTTTCAGGCCGTCGTTCTGCTCCTTGGTCTTCTTGGGCAGGTTTTTTCCACGCGGGTAGTCGAGCTCGACGAGGACGAGATTCTCCTTGGCAAATTTCTTGAAGGCGGACTTGGAGAAGACCTCCTCGTCCAGCTTGATGCAGTAGCCGCACCAGTCGGAGCCGGTGAAGTCGAGCAGGACCATTTTTTGATCTTCCTTCGCCTTGGCGAGGGACTTTTCATAATCGTCGTCCCAGCCGGTCTTGGCGAGGGAAGCGGTGGCGGCAAAGAGGGCGCAGGCAGAGAGGATGAGCGTTTTCATGAATGATTGGACACAATTGAGGTTAAAAGTAGTCCTGGCCCAAGCCAAGACTAAAAAATGGGGCTGTCGCGGTGCGATCAAACCGGGACGGTTTGTAGCACTCAAAGCGGGACAAGTGGGCGCAGCCCACTTGCGAGCGAGCGCAGCGATGCGAGCAGGCACGCGTTGGGACGCAGGATACGGCTCTGCTGGAGAGCAACCGGAGCGGCGTCGCAGCCAAGAGGTTGATCCTCACACAACGGCCCCGTGGTGCGCGCCTGCGCACCACG
>DNXB01000555.1 GCA_003506995.1 Verrucomicrobiales bacterium | reverse complement strand
AGCAACTACTGAAGCGACCGCGCCCCGCCACCACCTCACCCACCACTCAACCTCAGCAGAGCCGGATGATCGCAGGATCGTCCGGCTCTGCTCATTTCACGAAAGGACACTCACACCATGGAAAGCATCACACTTCCTGTCGATGAACTCAAAGCCGCCATCACAGGGCTTGGCAAGGTCATCGGCCCGCGCCCATCGCTTGCCATTCTCGGCAACATCAAAGTCGAACGCACCGCCGATGGTTGGATCGCTCTCACCAGCACCGACCTCGACCGCTTTGTCACCCTGCGTCTTGAACATCCCGCCGCAGGCCCGCCTGCCACCATCCTGCTCCCTTACGATCAACTCGCCCAAGTCGTCAAAAACTGCGGCCGGGACGAGACCATCGAAGTCGAGGCAAGTCCCGAGACCAGCATCATCCGCTTCCCCTTGGGGAATGAATTTGGTGAATCGAAGCTTGCCTTCGTACCACCGGAGGAGTTTCCCGTCACACCGCGCCTCCAGGCGGAGGCCATTTCGCTGCCAGCCGCTCTGCGCGAGTCGATCCTCGAAGCGATGGACTGCGCCAGTGCTGACGCCACCCGTCATGTGCTCAACGGCGCGTTCATCGACACCCGCCAGCCCAAGGCCCACTACATTGTCGGCACCGATGGCAAGCATCTGTACAGCGCGAACTCGTTCTCGCTGCCGCTGAAGCGCTCCCTCATCATCCCGAGCCGCAAGTTCCTCGGATGGAAGGAGTTCAACAGCGATGGTGAATGGCAGCTCAAGGCCAATGACACCCATGTCCAGCTCAGCAGCCGTCGCTGGCGGTTCATCACCAAACAGATCGAGGGCAACTACCCCGACTGGCGCGTGACCATCCCGGACCCCAACGCTGCCAAGACCCACATCACCATTGCTCCAGCCAGGCTGGACACGCTCATCAGGCTCATCCAGCGCATGCCCTGTCACGGTGCTGAACGGCATCGCACCCTCGGCCTGGAATGGAAGGACGGGCAGTTCCTGCTGCTCGGCAAGGACAGCTATGCCGAACCCTGGCTGCGCGTGCCGGTGCCCAATGTTCAAGCCGCAGGTCCGGAGATCACGATCTTCGTCAACCGCAAGCTGCTCATCAAAGCACTGCACTACGGCCTCAACACCATCAGCCTCATGCAACAGGACGCTCCCCTGCGGTTCCACTGCCAGGGGCGGCAAATGATCCTGATGCCGCTGCGCGCGGTTGAAGCCATTCAGCAGAGGTCCGCACAACCTGCGCCCGCTGCTCCAGCCAGCCAGCCGCCATCCCGGCCTGTTCCACCCACACCACCAGCCCCAGCAACCAAACCCATGATCACTCCACCCACCCCTGAAGGACCAACACCAACCGGCTCCATAGCCACGCTCGAAGAAGCCATCGATCTGACCCTGCAAATCCGCGACAAGCTCACCGACGGGTTCAACCAACTGCGCGACCTGTCCTTGAAGCTGAAGTCCATCCACCGCGAGCAGAAGAGCAGTGTGAGGGAGTTCAGCACGCTGCGCTCCACCCTGCGCTCGCTGCAAGGCCTCAAACTGTAACCAACCACGCCTCAACCCAAGGCCGGATGCGCATGTGAGTGTCCGGCCTTTTTCATTCCAGAAAGGAACACATCACCATGATTGCCAATCTCGACCCTCTACCCCGGCTCATCCAACGCCGTGCTCCGAACCTGACTCTCCACTGCGGAGCCTCGCATGTGGACCTCGATGAAGTCCGCGCCGTGCAGACGCCCCGCCACACCCAAAGCTGGTGCCCCATTCCGCATCACCAGCTCATCAACACGGTCCAGCAAACGCTGGCCACCACCAACCTGCGCATCGGCACGCAGGCACATTCGTTGTCGCATGAGGGCCAGCGCTACTTCGGTCTGATGGAAGTTCACGCCCAGAAAGCCAGCGATGATTATTGCTGGGTGCTCGGCCTGCGTAACAGCCACGACAAGACGTTCCCCGCCGGCATCGTCGCCGGAGCCAGCGTGTTCGTATGCGACAACCTGTCGTTCAGCGGCGAGATCAAGTTCGCCCGCAAACACACCCGGTTCATCGTGCGTGATCTGCCGCAACTGGTCAGCCGCTCCATTGGCCTGCTCCTGGCGAAGTGGCATGACCAGGACAAACGCATCGCCGCCTACAAGGAGGCCGAGATCACCGACATCGAAGCCCATGACCTCGTCATCCGCGCCACCGATGTCGGTGTCTGCTCCAATCGCCTCATCCCGCCCGTGCTCCACGAATGGCGCGAGCCACGGCATGACGCCTTCGAGGCACGCAATGTCTGGAGCCTGTTCAACGCGTTCACCGAATCGCTCAAGGACGGCAATCTCGCCGAACTCCCCAAGCGGACAGAGGCGCTGCACGGTCTGCTCGACACACATGTGGGCCTGCTCTCATGAGCTCCCCCACTTCCATCGAACGCCAGCACTACCAAAAGTTCGTTGGTCGTCGGATCCTGGCGATCTAAACGGCCACTCCGCAACCGTGCTCGCCGATCCTGAAGGCAACAGCCGGGGATGCCTGGATCATCAATTGTGATCTGGTGTGGATGATCGGTGCCCAATCACTTCATCCCGGCATTGATGGCAATGCCGGGATGAAGTGCTTTTTTAGCTATGTGCCTTCATTACATCAATAATCATGGCTCATGTGGCGGGGGCGTTATGAAAATTTGCGGAAATCAACAGATTTGTGGCTGATTTGCCATGCTTTCTTGGAGGGGGGCAATAAAAAACGCAATAATCACCAAATTGAATTGGGGAACATCAAACATTTGGTTACATGATCGCAAAACGCATGGTGCCACAGTCCCAACCCGCAAAATCCGAAACCTTTGAAACAAAGGACGCCATTGATTTAAGCTTTGTTTTCCCGTGTCTAAACGAAGAAGCGACCCTGGCAACCTGCATTCAGCAAGTGAATGAGAGTCTGAGATCGGGTGGGGTAAGCTATGAAATCGTGGTGGCGGATAACGGCAGCCAGGACCGCTCCAGGGAAATAGCCACTTCAATGGGCTGCCGAGTGGTTCCGGTTGCCGAGCGTGGGTACGGAGCCGCGCTCCGCGCGGGCATCGAGGCCGGCCACGGGAACTATGTGATGTTCGCGGACTCGGATAACACCTATCTTTATGAAGACGCCGCGCGGCTCTACGCCGCCGCCCATGAGCATAGCGCAGACATGGCCATCGCGTCTCGGATGACCGGACGGATTGCCCCGGGGGCGATGCCGTTTTTGCATCGTTGGGCCGGGACGCCGGTGCTGACCTGGCTGATCAACCGCCTTTTCAACGGTCGCCTCTCGGACTGCAACTCGGGTTTCCGCTGCATCCGCAAAAGCGCCTATGAAATCTGGAAGATCAGATCCAATGGCATGGAGTTCGCCTCCGAACTCCTCATCAAGGCGTTGAAATGCGGGGCTAAATCCGTGGAAATCCCCTCAGGCCTGAGAAAGGGACCGGAGGGGCGCGTGGCCCATCTGCGCACCTGGCGGGATGGCATGAGGCACCTGCTGTTTATCTTCTCCGAGAAGCCGGGGCTGTTTGAGATAATGGGGTTCATCATCCTGCTGCTCGCCACGATTCTACAGATCACCGCGTTCATCACGGGGCCGATCAGCGTGGCAGGCATTTTTCACATTTTCGACATGCACACCCAGGCACTGCTGCTGCTTTCCGGCATCTTTGGCGCACAGTTTTATCTCTTCGGCTGCATGCTGTTCCTCCAGAGCAAGGACAAGCCGATGAGCCTGACTCAAAAACTGATCTATCTGGACGAGAGCGTGTTGTTTTTCACGTTGCTGACAACTGTGGGCGGGTGCTTAGGGCTGGCGGGTTACATAGGTGCCCAGTGGTCTATGTCAGGTTTCAGCAACTTGAATCTGGCCCACAACCTGCTGTTTTGGTGCCATATCCTGGCTCTCTTTGTCACTTTTTCCGTCGGCCTTCTCGGTCTTCATGTCCTTAAAAAAGCGCACGCATAAAAAACGCATTCTTCAGCCTAATAATGGGGAGCTGAATTGAGTTCTAAATACCTCCGGTCAATCAAACTTAAAAAAAGAAATAGGCATTGCGCTCATAAAATAAATCATATTAGATGTTTCCTTCTTGCCTAGGCGGGATTGTTTGATTCCCCGCAGCTTTCCAGTCTCCTGATAGTCATCCATGCAAAGTTCAATTACAGGTCCTTGGTTTAAGATGGTTGTCCGCGCTGGACGCGATGTGGTGATGTTTGTGGGGGCTTATCTTCTGGCCAACTACGCGCGCTTTTCCATCTTGTGGCGTATTGATGACTATGTGCTGGCCATCACAGCGGGAGCGGTGAGCTTGGTGTCGATCATCTACATCATGGGCCTGTACTCGGTGGAGTCCCATCGCCGGTCGTCCTTCCGGACTCACGCGATCCTGCTGGTGTTCGCCTTCGCGTTGTCAATGGTTGTGATCACACTGGTGGGATACCTTCATTTTGACCTGCGCATCGGGCGCGGCTTCATGGTTCTCGGCTGCCTGTTCTCGCTGCCGCTGCTGCTGGCAAACCACTGGCTGCTTTATCACAAGCACCGCATCGCCCCGGAACGCGTGGCTTTTGTGGCGGAGACGGAGGCGGAGGTGCAGGAATACCTGCGCATGCGCAAGTTGTGCCCGCCCGGCGTTCATCTGGTGGGGCGCATTGGCATCGAACGCGATGGAGACGCGGAAAATGAGTGCCTCGGCAGACTGCGCAACACCCGCAAGCTCATCCGCCAGCACCGGCTGGATCGTATCGTGTTTCTGGAACAACGGCTGGAGGATGTGAAAGTACTCCAGGAGTTCCGCATGCTGCGCTATCTCGGATTTCAGTGCAGCAGTGTGATCTCCGTGTGTGAAAAACACCTGCATTATGTGCCGCTGCACCTTGTGACGATGCACTGGCTGCTGACTTCGGAGCTCTCCTCGCGCAATCTTTACTTCAGCAAGTTGAAGCGCTTCTTTGATGTGACCACCTCGCTTGTGCTGCTGGTGGTCCTGGCACCGTTCCTCCTGTTGGGGATGGGCATCGTACGCTTTTTTTCGCCCGAAGGTCCGGTGTTCTTCCGCCAGGAACGTGTGGGCCGCTTTGGCCGGCGCTTTCAGATCTACAAGCTGCGGAGCATGCGCACGGACGCGGAAAAAGGCGGGGCGGTGTGGTCGTCCGTGTCGAAAGATCCGCGTGTCTTCCCCGGCGGAGCCTTCCTGCGGAAGTACCGCATTGACGAGATTCCACAGTTGCTGAACGTGCTGCGCGGAGAGATGTCCTTCGTGGGACCACGACCGGAGAGGCCGGAGTTTGTCTCCAAGCTGGCCCGTGCTCTGCCCTACTACCAGGAGCGGCACATGATTCAGCCAGGACTCACCGGCTGGGCACAAGTGTGCTATCCCTACGGCTCATCCATCAAGGACGCCAAGTGCAAGCTGGAGTACGATCTTTACTATCTGAAGCACGCCGGTGTGTTGTTCGACAGCCTCATTCTGTTGGACACGGTGC
>DNXB01000374.1:270-4263 GCA_003506995.1 Verrucomicrobiales bacterium | reverse complement strand
GGCTCGTCCGCACCCGCTGCCCCTTCGCGTTGTATTCATGCGTCGTGGCGATCACCCCGCCTCCTGCCGCTGGCGACGGCTCCTCCTCCCGCAGCACCTGCCCCAGGAAGTTCGTCGTCGTCCTGCGCCAGTGCGCCCCGTCGCTCGTCCCGTAATGCACCGACTCCGTGATGCTCCCCGCCTCATAAGCCGCCACCGTGCCGTCATTGACCGTGTAATCGTGATACTCCGCCGTCACCGCCGTGCCCGTCACACGCTTCAATTGCCCGTCCAGATACGTCTCCGTCACCCGCGTCAGCCCGCCAGGCAGGGTCAGAGGATTGAATCCGATCAGGCAGGGCAAAACGCTGCCAGCAGGTCTGGGCGAAAGCCAGGCTTCAAACCCGCCCGCCAAATCGTGGCGCTGACCTGCTGCCACACGCCGGCCCGTTGCCAAGTTGGAAACCTGGCTGCTTGCGTTCGCGGCGATTTGAGAACATGAGGAGAGCGACATCGTGCAATCAGTCGCATCTCTCACTGAAGTTGTGTTCTCAAGCCTCCCAGCACTTGCGTCTGGAGGCGGCGGAACGGTTGACCAGGACAGCGCTCCGAGGCGGGCAAGGCGTTGGGATGTTCAGTATGAAGTAGGCTAACTTTCGCTCCACCCAAGTAACTTGCAACGAATGCCAGGAAGACCGCCCCCAACATGTGCAAGCGCAGGGCGGTCTTCAGGCATCTGGAACAGTGAACATATGAGCGGTTCATAGTCGAGAAGCTGTTTGAACTTCAATTTTCAAATGGGTTGGCACGGCCAATGCCATTGGTTTGGCGCGTACGTTCATTTATAGGAGGGTTCAAAAACCGAGAAGCTGTCTTGATTTCATTTTCCCAAATAGGCTGGCACGTCCCGCGCTATTGGTTGGCTTGTGGGTTCATTTAGCACCGGCGTCTCCGCCCCCGCCACGCTCTGCGCCACCTGCAGGCCGTTGTAAAATCCGATGCAGCAGGGTAAAACGGTGCCCGCAGGTCCAGGCGGGAGCCAGTGGTCAGCACCACGCTCAATGGCATACCTGCCTGCTTGGGTTCTTGGCGATTTGAGAACTTCACAGGCGCTTCACTCATTCCTGAACTATCGACTCTTGCCCCTTTTCTGTTTGTTGTTCACTCATCAATAATGACCGTTGTTCCATCTTTTTTAACCACGATTAACTCTGTCCACCACTTCCTTCTTTTCAGGGGAACCAGTCCAACGAAGCCATTCCAACGATCCTTATCTGCCATTGTAAAATGAAGTCCTTTTTTGAATTCACCCCTCTGGCTAATGTCCATCCATAAGGCAGATGGTGTTATATTTTCCCGGCTCACATGCACAGTTCGTTGATATAGCGGCAGATTAAGCTCAAGATCATGAGCAGAAATCAAATAATCCCCTTCAACCACTCCAAACAGATAAAGAAATGCGCTGTCACTCATATCCGAAGTAAGATCAATGCCCTCGCTGTAAAAACGATCTACTGATCCTTGTACAATTCGAAAAACGCATAACTCCACCCTTCCACTTTTGATTCTTTCAGCCAAGGAGCGGCAAAAATCCACTTGGAACGTGGAGCCGTTTCCCTCGACGTTAATTTCATGCACGCGATCATTATGAATAATTAAGCTGTAATGCTCCGATCCTGTTGTCTTGTAGTTCTCATCAATCGTTACCACGCACTCGCCGGTACATTCTTTTGGCAAAACAAAAGAATGCTCTTTCTTCAAAGCGTGGGTGTTTACGGAAGAAAGTTTGTAAAGGCGGCCAGTTTCGATTTGGAAAACTGAAGCGAAGAAAGATGACTCCTTAATCGCCACCGGGCACTTAAAAAGTAAAGAAGGTGTGGAGGCGTGCGCATTGGCAAAAACCAAAATCATCACGCCAATCTTAATGCATGCTTTGTTCAAATCATTTAACAAAAAACTCATATTCTGTTTCTCCGAGAGGGAATGGGTCGAGTGGCCCTTGTTTATTTATTCCAGGATAGTTGCTTGAGGGCAGTTGGTTGTTTGAGTTAAAAACTTTTGGTTCGTTGGAGATATTTCGCCAGTGCTTGTAGTCGCCTTTGGCGGTATTGCCATGTCTTCCGCGCTGTATATCGTCGAGGACAAACTTCATTGTTATCTTCTTGCATTGGCAGCACGGATCTTTCGAGCAGTCGGCGGCCAATTTTGATGCGTGTTTCAGAGAAAGGTCAATGGATTCCTTTATATACTCAAGATATGCTTGATGGGTATCCCCATGACCCCCGTTGGTATATGGATAACCTGTCGATGCAAGATGCCTGCCAAAACTTGGTCCCACATGTCCACCGGATTTAGGATTTGGCGGACCGACTCCGCCCATGAGCTTCTCAACTTCCGGATTGCCTTTCACCCCTGGCGTCCAGAGTCTATCTCCGGCGGGATGATGGCATGCGATTACTGCTGCCGAGCCATAGAACGGATGTGTTCCGTTCGTCACTAATTCTGGACTTAACCCGCTTTGTTGAGCAAGTGCTCCAACCTTGCGCAGCCAAGACAAATACCACTGCGTGCTGTGATTTGGCCCGTGAGATACCATCAAAATCACTTCGCAATTCGGAGCCTTGCCCACAACTCCAATAGAACCATAATTCAAACCCAAGTAGTCCCATTCGTTCACCGCATCATTCCCAACAAACCCATAAAGGTTCACGCCGCCTCGCTCCTCAATCGGATCAGGACACATGAACCTCCCCGTTCCCGGCTGATACGGCCGCAGCTCATAGTTCACGATGCCCGTCTCTGAGTCCGTGTACTTCGTGCTGAACCCGAACGGACACAGCTCCACATCAGGCCCGGTGTTCGTGATCCGGTTCCCAAAGGGATCGTAGTCAAACCGCGCCACCAGCGTGCCCGCTCCGGGGCCGCTGGTCGGGACCAAGCCCGTCACGTTGCCGTTGGCGTCGCTGCACACCTGATAGCTCACGCCTTGGTAGGTCGTGTTGAGCAGGCCGCCGACACCGCCTGCGCCGCTCATCGTGCCGCTCACGTCCGGCCCCCACAGGAACGTGCGCGTCACCCGGCTGCCTGCCAGGCCCGTGCCGGTGGCGAAGGTGTGGTCGAGTTCGGCGATCATTTGATAGCCATCATGCACGAAACGGAGGTCTTTGACCAGCTTCCAAATCAGTTCGCTGTTCTCGGTTCGCTGTTCAAAGACTCGCTTCGCGATGCGGCGGTTGCGGTGGTCGTGGGCGAAGGTCAGTTTCTTGCGGGCGGGAGGCGGCGTGCTGACGCCCGCTGCTACGGGAAGTGATTTCTGCGTGGCGCTGGTCATGCGATTTTCGGCGTCCCAGGTGTACTCCCACTGCGCGTCCTCGGTGAGATTGCCGTCGTCATCGTGAACGACCGTTTCGCTGGCGGGCGGCACATACACAAAACCCTGCCGCGTGAGATTGATCCCGCCCGCGCTCGCCTTGATCTGCACATGCAGCCAACGCGCCTCCGTGCCTGCCACCGCATGCACATAGCGGAAGCTGTGCGGATCACCGGTTTGATGCTGCGGCAGGCTGCGGTCCACCGTGATCGGTGTGCCCGCATCCAGCGTCAGCTCCACGGTGGCTCCCGCCACGGCCTGCCCGGTGATCTCCACGCTGCAGCTGTGCGTCAGGCCGTTGTACTGCTGTAGAATGTTCGCGCTGTAACCGGTCTGCCGCAGTTCAGCCGCCGCCGTGCCCTGCGTGGCCGTGTCGCGGTTGCCCATCAGATCATACGCGTAGCTGCGGCGCTGATGGCCCACGATCCCCGTCTCCGGCCCGGCCTCGGCAGTAAACCGGTCCGCCACTTCGACTTCGCCGCGCTCGTTGTAGCCGTACTTCCAGCCGGGCGGCTGCTCCGCAGGCGCAGGCGTGCCCTCCGGCAGCCAGGGCCGCACCACCTCGCGCCGACCGTGCGTGTCATGATCATAATCAAAGCCCTGCACGCTCGCGCCCCCTGCCGCCACCGGCCCGGCGTTGTACC
>DNXB01000374.1:0-236 GCA_003506995.1 Verrucomicrobiales bacterium | reverse complement strand
GCTCTCCAGCCTGCCGGTGGCCGCGGTGCGGTTCCAAGTCTGCCGCAGGCCGTTGCCACCCAGGCCGCTTCCCCGCACACCCTGCCACGCCTCATGCAGCAGCCCCGCGTCCGTCCATGAATGCTGATTGCTCACCACCGTGACCCCGCCCACCTGCGCCAGCACCGTTTCCGGCTGGTCCGGGCCGCGCTCCGTGCGCCCCACCACCAGCCCGCTCATGAGTCCGTCTCCCGTGA
>DNXB01000046.1 GCA_003506995.1 Verrucomicrobiales bacterium | reverse complement strand
GCATCCGTGTCGTCCTTGCCGATGCCGTACAGCTCCTTCGTCTTCGCGTCCTCCTGTTCGAGGTCGATCACCTCCGGCACTTGCATCTGCATGCGAAAGGCCAGCTCATAGTTGTTCATGCGCGCCTTCAATTCGTCATGCCACGGGTGATCCTTGGCATGTTTGGCGTTCAGCTTGCCCAGGAGATCCAGATTCGCCCGCTGATGCTCCGGTGTGATGCCCGGTGGAGGTCGCAGATCAAGAATGGGCGATCCTTTGGCCCGCAGCGGCGTGCCTTGGAACTGCGCAGGCAGGTAGCCATTGCCCCAGTTCGCGCTCCCGCCCTGCGGATAGCTGATCTCCGGCAGTACGATGAAGCCCGGCAGATCCTGATTCACCGAACCCAGCCCATACGTCACCCAAGAGCCAATAGCCGGATCACCGCCGAAGCGATTCCCGCAATTCATCTGATACATCGCAGTGGGATGATTCACCGAATCGACCTGGCAGCCGCGATAAAAGCACAACTCATCCGCCACCTTGCTCAGATGCTGCCACGGCTCGCTCATCCACGCGCCGCTCTGCCCATGCTGCGCAAACTTGAACGGCGACTTCACATAATACCGTTTCCCGCTCTCCATCGCCGACTTCATCTTCCCTTCACGCGTGAACTCCTTCAGATGCAACTTCTCCAGCATCGGTTTCGGATCAAAGCAGTCGATATGGCTCGGCCCGCCCTCCATCATCAAAAAGATGCAGTTCTTCGCCTTCGCAGGCACCATCTGCGTCTTTGGTGCCAGCGGTCCCTTCTGCTCCGCCGCGAGCAATGAGGTCAAAGCCACGCTCCCGAGCGAAGTTCCCAGCCCATACACAAACTCACGCCGCGTCGGCGCATGCAGCGCCTGCGCTCCGGCACAGGGAAAAAAGTTCGATTTCATGTCAGCGGTGGTTTCCCGGCCTAAACGCCCGTTGTGCCAAAAAATAGCGCTCAAACTGGAATGGAGATCCCCACCGCCAGCCCACCACCCTCGCGATTCTGCGCTGTCACCGTGCCGCCGCAGGCTTCGATGCAGCGTTTCGTGATGGCGAGTCCGAGGCCGCTGCCGCCAGTGCTGCGGCCTCTTGCCGCTTCAGGTCGGTAAAAAGGTTCAAACAGCCGCGAAACAGCCTCTTCGGGCACGCCGGGGCCACGGTCGAGGACTTGGATGGTCGTGCGACCATTTTCGGCCTTCGCATGGATTTCTATGTCACAGGCGTAGCGGACGGCGTTTCGCACGACATTGCCGATGCCGCGATCAAGGGCGTTTCGGAGGCTGCGGAGCTTCACGTCGCCGATTTCGAGTTTGATGCCGTTGTCGGGCGCTTCGCGCGCTAGGACGTTTTGGACCAGTCCGCGCAAGTCGATGTCTTCGGGCGTTTCACGGTCTGGAATGGTTTCGGCTTTGGAGAAGGCGAGGACCTCCTCCACCAGCCTGGCCATGTGCTGGAGTTCGTTGTCGAGTTTTTTGAGGTAGGTGGCCTGTTCGGGAGTGCCGCGCTGCTCGACGACGCCCAGCGCCATCTGCATTCTCGCAATCGGCGAGCACAGCTCATGCGCGACATCGGCGGTGATGCGTCTTTGCTGCGCCATGTAGTCGCCGAGTTGCGCGGCCATCGTGTTCACCGAGGTGGCGAGTTCGCCAAGCTCGTCGCCACGATGGTCGGGCAGACGAACGCCGAACTGGCCTGCGGCGATCTGTTTGGACGCCTCATTGGTGCGGCGAATCGCTTCGGTGATGCCCCGGACGACGGGCAACCAGAGCAGGGCGGAGAAGAGAATGCCGCAACTGAAGAGGACCACCCAAGGCGTCCAGTTGAAGAGCAGACCGCCTGCGCTGACATCACTGGAGATCATGACCATCGTGAGCGGATGCCAAAGGCCGCCCCGCTCATATAAAATGTCCAGGTGAATGCCGGCCCAGTAGCGGGTGGGATTTTCACTGCGCAGCAGAAAGCGCGGCTTCGGTGGCTGAGAAGTGGTTTCGGGGCGCTGTGGCCGTTGGCGAGATTCGGCTCGGCGTTTGTCGATCAGCCGCTTGCGCACATCCTCGGGGGGATCGGGCGCATGGCCCAAAACGAGCTGCCCCTCGGAGTTGAACAGGGCAAAGGTCACGCCCCGGTGATCTTCATAACGCTCCAGCACATCAAGCCAGTCGCTTTGCGGTTTGCGGATCAACTGGTCACTCAGGCTGGCCGACAAATCTTCAAACTTGTTGCCGGGTGGACCGCTCAGCAGCCATGCAAGCTCTGGCGTGATGAGCTTGCTGACGTACACATATCCAAACAGCGCCAGCACCGCCAGATTCACCAGGAACCAGAGGAGGATCTTGCCATAGAGCGGGAGTTTGAGGCTGCTCATCGTCCAGGAGTCACGAGTTGATAGCCATAGCCACGCACCGTCTTGATGAAGCGCGGCTCCTTGGGATCATCGCCGAGTTTCTTGCGCAGCGTGGAGATGTGCATGTCGATGGCGCGGTCAAAGACATCCCACTCGCGGTCGGCGACTTCTTCGATGAGTTGCTCCCGTGTCTTCACACGTCCGTGAGCTTTCGCCAAAGAGAGCAGCAGCCCAAACTCCGCAGGCGTGAGCTGCAAAGGCTCGTCGCCAAGCACCACTGCATGGGTTTCGGCATTGATGCGCAGCTCGCCGACGACGATTTCTTTGATCGGTGCTTGGGGAGCGGTTTCAGCAATCCAACCCGTGCGCCGCAGCAGCGCACGGAGTCGGGCAAGCAGCTCGCGCGAGGAAAAAGTCTTCGGCAGGTAATCATCCGCGCCAAGTTCGAGACCGACGATGCGGTCCACCTCCTCGCCGCGGCCGGTGAGCATCATCACGGGCACCTTCGACTTCGCGCGGATACGGCGCAATACCTCAAAGCCATCGCAGCCGGGCATCATCACATCCAGGATGATCGCCGCCCAGGCCTCGGCGGTGGCACGTTCGGCCCCGTGCTCGCCGTCGTGCTCCATTTCGACCTCGAAGCCCATCGGCTTGAGGTAATCCGCCACGAGCTGGCAGAGCTCGGTGTCGTCGTCGATGATGAGGAGGCGCATGGCAGGAAGATGAAGTCTTTTTCGTCGGGGGCCATCGTCTTGACGCAATCCTGACAAATCTCCCGCGATTCGCTGAAGCCGTTCTGACCTGCGCGGAGTTGTATGGGTGACCATGAAGCCTCTTTTTGCCATCTCCCTGTTTGTGACGAGCCTCGCGGCCCATGATCTGACCACCACAGACCGCGAGGCGCTGCGGGCACACATTCTGGAGGAGTGGATGAGTAATCGGGGCATTCCTGCCCCGCCGAAGAAAACACCCACGGGCCAAGAATGGCCCGGATACGTCAAAGTCGCCTCCACCACCTCCACGCTACAGCTCGCCGCCGCAACCGTGGCCAATGCCGCCAACGCACCACAGACCGCGAAGGCCTTTCTGCCCTTCACGAAGCTCGATCTGCGCGCGGACGGCGAGTTTCTTTATGTCGGCTCAAACGGCATGCCGGATCACAACATGATGGTGGGCATCACCGCATGGCAGCAGCAGGTGCCGCTGCCACAGAAGTATTTTGATGACAATGCGTGGCGCATCCCGCTCAAGCCGGTGCCTGCGAAGGAACCCGCGATGATCAAAGGCCGCTTTCTGCGTGGTGCCATCGCTTTGGCGGTGAATGGCATCCCGATTTTCAATCCGCAGAACAATCGTGGCGAGATGTCACAGGAGATTGGCGAGCTGGATCAGTGGGGCGGGCATTGCGGACGCGCGGATGATTATCACTACCATGCCGCGCCCTTGCATTTGCAGTCAGTGGTGGGGAAGGGCATGCCCATCGCGTATGCCTTGGACGGTTATCCGATCTTCGGCCTCACCGAGCCGGATGGTTCACCCGTGAGCAAGCTGGATGAATGCCATGGGCATGAGACAGCAGGCGTGGGGTATCATTATCATGGCTCGCTGAAGTATCCGTATGTCTTTGCAGGCTTTCATGGCGAGGTCGTCGAAGCAGGCGGCCAGGTGGACCCTCAACCGCGTGCCAACCCTGTGCGGCCTGACACGCCGCCTTTACGCGGTGCCGCGATCACCGGCTTTGAAATGCTCAACGCCAGCACCTACAAGCTCAGCTACAACGTCGGCGGCGACAAGCGCTCCATCACTTACAGCATCAATGAGGATGGCACTTATCCCTTTGATTATGACAACGGCAGCGAGGGGAGAACGAGCGAGGTTTACACGTCAAGAGGTCAAGGCGGCGGTCAAGGCCGCCCGCCAGGAGGCGGAGAAGGCAAGGGCAAAGGAGGTCGCGAGGCTGAGATGCGGCCTGGTCAACCATCGCCTCCCCGTCCTCAAGCTTCGGTGCTGAGCAGCCTTGATGTGAATGGTGACGGCATTGTGAGCGCGCAGGAGTTCGCCGATCAGGCGAAGGCTCAAGCCATCAAGGCAGGACAGCCTCTCGCTGAGGCGATGGCGAAAGCGAAGGAGCAGTTCAACGCCTTCGATCACAATCGCGATGGCAAGCTCGACACTGCCGAGCTGGAAAAGCTCGCTGGCAATGCTCTGTCGTCTCGCAGCGATGAATCTCCTGCAAGCGACGAAATAAAGAAAGGCGAGGGTGGCGGTCGCGGAGGCAAGCAGGAAGCCTTTATGGCATTGCCGGATCAGCCTCGCAGCAGCGATGGCAAGTTCATGTTGATGAGTTCCGTCGTCGAAGACCTCAAAACTCTGCCCGCCGAATTCACTGGCGATGGTGATGGCATCAGCCCGCCCTTGGAGTGGTCAGGCGCACCCGCATCGACTCAAGGCTACGCTTTGATCATGGATCACGCCGCTCCGGGAGGTGAGATGAAGTGGTATTGGACCATTTATGACATCCCAGCGAACGCCAACAGCCTGCCGGAGAACTCGCAGAAGATCGGCAAACTCGGCACCGGTTTCAAAGGCGGGGTCGGCTATGAACCACCGCGCTCCAAAGGCCCGGGAGCCAAGACCTATGTGCTCACGCTGTATGCATTGAATGAGCCATTGAAGATCGCGGGCACACCGGGACGTGAAGAACTCCTCGCCGCGATGAAGGGCAAGGTGCTGGCGACTTCGTCACTGCGTGTCGTTCACAGCAGCGGCCAAGTAACCGGGGCATTCCTGCCCCGTGAAGACAATGACGGACCAGGAACGGCCAAAATGCCTGCCCGCAGCAAAGGAGGCCCGCCGGGCCTCATCAAACCCAGCATCGCCGACACGATGAAGCTCAACGTCTATGCCGACAACTGGTTCATGCTCTATGTGAACGGCCGCCTTGTCGCTGTTGATCCCATCCAGTTCACGCCGCATAACGTCGTCAGCGTCGATTTCCTCCCCGAGTATCCCATGACCATCGCCGTACTCGCGAAGGACAACGCCGATCCCAAAACCGGCATGGAATACGGAACCAGCATCGGCGACGGCGGCTTCTGCCTGAAGTTCGCCGACGGCACCGTCACCAACGCGAGCTGGAAGGCCAAGAACTTCTTCCACGGTCCCATCAACAGCGACACCGCCAATCCCCAGGTCAAACAAGAGCCGCTACCTGCCAACTGGTGGGCCACCGATTTCGACGACAGTACCTGGAGCAACGCCAAAGAATACACCGTCGAACAAGTCGAACCCAAGCAGCCCTACTTCGACAACGACTTCGAAGGCGCCAAGTTCATCTGGAGCGACGATATCGCCCTCGACAACACCATCATCTTCCGGACCAAGGTCGAGAAGCCCGAATGGAAACAACGCTGGAACACGAAGCCGGATTTGGATGTGACCGGAGCGCCATTGAAATAGCACCGCGACCATTCGACACTATGAATGTGCGTCTCTCGATCAGTGTCATCCTGATGGCTGTCAGTGCGCTGAGTTGCAAGGCACAGACGCCTGAGCGACCCAACGTGCTGGTGATCATCGCTGATGACCTCGGATGGAACGATGTGGGCTTTCACTCCAAGTCAGCCACCACGCCGCACCTGGATCGCTTCGCCAAAGAAGGGATCGAACTACAACGCTTTTATACCTATGCCGTGTGCAGCCCCGCTCGTGCCGGATTGCTGACAGGACAGATGCCGCGTCGGTTTGGCATTACGCATGTGGTCGGGCCGCAGCAGCCGGGATTGCCGCGAGACGTCGCTACCCTGCCGGAGACCTTTCGCGCGGCGGGCTATCGCACCTCGTTGATTGGCAAGTGGCATCTCGGCAAGGCACGCGGCCCCTCGGACAGCGGGTTCGATCACTTCTACGGCTTCATGGGTGCTGAGATCGACTACTTCAAGCACACCGCCATTCGCAGCGAGCAGACCGACTGGCAGCGCAATGGCAAGACGGTGGTCGAAGAGGGTTACTCCACTGATTTGCTGGCCGATGAAGCCGTGCGTCTGTTGCAGGAGCAGGCAAAGGGCCGCCCGTTCTACATGCAGGTCGCATTCAATGCGCCACACATCCCGCTGGCTGCTCCAGAGAGCTTCGTGGAAAAGCATAAGAACGGCGGGGGACTCTACGCCGCCGTGATCGATGCGATGGACAGCGCCATCGGGCGGATTCTCGCTGAACTGGATCGTCAAAAGCTGCGCGACAACACGCTCGTGGTGTTTTTCTCCGACAACGGTGCGGACCTGCGACTGAGCCGCAGCACACCCCTGAGTCGTGGCAAAGACACCATCTACGAGGGCGGCATCCACACGCCTTGTGTCATCCGCTGGCCGGGGCGAGTGGCTGCCGGTGCTACATCAAAACAACCCGTGTCGGTGCAGGATCTCTTTCCCACCCTCGCGGGCGCTGCGGGTCTCAAACTGCCAACGAA
>DNXB01000042.1 GCA_003506995.1 Verrucomicrobiales bacterium | reverse complement strand
GGGGAGGAAGAGTAGGAGCAGGAGTGAGAGGAGGATTTGAGCGCCGTGTGGTGAAACTCGGAAGACTCAAGGATTGAGGAGTTTGACGGCAGCAGGGTGGTTTCTGAGCCAGTTTTCGGCCGCCCCGGCCTCACGCTGCTTCCAATCCTCGAAGTTACGGGTCAGACTCTGCTGGAGGCGGCCCTTGTCTTGCATGGAGAGGAGCATGCCCAGGGCGGCTGGCGGGTCGCTGGAGATCAGCATGCCTGCCACCTGCTCGGTGCCCAGGTCTTTCTCCACTCCGGGAGGCTGCTCTTTCACCCACAACGCGGCGTTGTCCAAATCCGACCGGCACCAGATGTCGAACAGATTCTCCAGCGCCATGCCGCGCTCGTCTTTGCCCTTGATGTCGCGGACCCAGGCCAGCGCCTCCAAAGGATAATCCGAGGCCCAGGCTTCCATCACCACCCCCAAGGCCGCTTCACGCTCGTCCCCCGTGAGGTTGGCCCGCGTCCAATCCAGGGCGGCCTTCGGGTTGTAAGTGGCCCATGCATTAACGATGGCCTGCTTGGCCTCCCGGACGAGGGATTCGTCCCGGACTTGCTGCAACCAAGCGGCGGCGGCGACCGGTTCCTGCCGTCCCCAGTGGGCGCTCACACGCGGCAGCAGCCACAGGCTTTCCGCATGGGCCAGCAACCATTCCGAAGCCGTCTTGGGGAAGCAGTCCGCCCATTTGAACAATGCCTTGGACAAAGCCAAATCCCGGATGTTGCCAGCCGGCAGCCGGCTGGCCCATTCAGAGGCTTCAAGGGCATCGACTTCTGCCCAGGTTTCGATCACCTCCGCAAGCACAAAGGTTTTATCGACCTCGTTGGAATGCTGAAGCGCCCATTGGGCCGCGAGGCGCGGCTCCTTGTAAGCCCAGACCTTGCCGATCCGGGCGATAGCGTCGCGGCGATAGGTGCCAGAGAGATTTTTCACGGCCCAGTCTCCGGCCTCACGAGGAGCCGCACGGGCCCAGCCTTCGAGCGACTCCGCATACCCTTCGGCCCGGTGTCCTCCTTCGGGAAGGTCCGCGCAGGCCGCCAGAGCCGCCTGCGGCTCTTTCATGGCCCAACTGCGGAGCAGAGAGATGGAAAAGGCCCGCAGATCCGGCAGGAAGGGGAAGATTTCCTTCCGCACCTCCCAACTGCGTTGAGGATCAGCGTGACCCATTTCCCGGCCCAGCACGGTCAGCCCCTCACGCCGGAGATCCCTGTCCGTCTCTTTCACGATGGCGGCGGCCCGCGCATTCCATGCATCGCTGAGCGGGATGCTTTTCGTCTGCCCGCCCGGCAGGGCTGCCGCAGGAGCGGAAGGCTTCACGGCCTGTTTTTCCTCAACGGCAAAACCCAGACCGACCAGGAGCCCGAAGTATAAGAAGCTGCGCCAGAGGGGATTGGCGTGGAGGGTTCCCGGGACGAGGTTCTTTTTCATGGTTTGGGAGGGGGGTGTTCAAAAACTAAGCCGGGATCGAGGTGTCGGAAATTAAACCTTCGTTCAACACGACTGGCGGAGGAGGCTCGGCGTGGCTGTGCTGGATGGCTTCCAGCAGCGGGGCCGCAGGCACGGGCTTGAGCAGATAAGCACAAGCCCCCAGGGCCTTGACGCGCTCGCAGTTGCCCGCCTCATCATGGCCGGTGATGATGATCACGGGCGGATGCGCTGGCCGCTCGCCGAGCGCCTTGAGCACGTCAAAGCCATTGAGCCCCGGCATGTGCAGATCCATGACGACGCAGTAAAATTCGTGCTCCCTTTCAGCGGCGAGCAGAGATTCCCCCTGCTGGAAGAGTTCCACGCCGAAGCCCTGGCTGCGCAGCAGACGGCCCAGTGCGGTCAGCATCTGGGCCTCGTCGTCCAGCAGGGCGATAACCGGTGGAGGGTTCGAGATCACGCCCGATCATGGCTCATGGCGGGCAGCCGCGAAATTGAACGAAAGTTCTATGAACCAGCGTCCTGCCAGACAGGCAGAATGCCGAGCCGCGCGGTGGCATGCACCAGCTCGGCCACGGAGGCCATGCCCATTTTCTCAGTGATGTGCATGCGGTGGACCTTGATGGTCTGCTCGCTGGTGCCGAGAGCGGCGGCGATCTGCTTGTTCAACCGTCCGGTGATGACGTGCCGCAGCACCTCCAGCTCACGCGGGGTGAGCTGTTCCAGCCGCTCCCGTTCCTCCGCCAGCTCGGCATCCTTGGCACGGCGGCGCGCGCCCTCGGTCAAGGCCACGCGCAGGGCGGCCAGCAGTTCGGCCAGCTCCACCGGCTTGGTGAGGAAATTCACCGCGCCAGCCTGGATGGCGCGCACGCTCGTCGGGATGTCCCCCCGGCCGGTCAGGAAGATCACGGGAAGCACCGTGTCGGTTTGATTCAGACGATCCTGCACGTCCAACCCGCCCAGTCCGGGCATCGAGACATCCAACACCACACAATCCAATGCTGCCGTAGCGAATTGCTGGAGGAAATCTTCCGCTGAACCGAACGTGCGGACACGAAAGCCCTCCCCGACCAGCAGGCGGCGCAGCGCCCGCAGCATGCCAGGCTCGTCATCCACGAGACCAATGGTCGGAATGTGTGTCATACGGCTCCTTTCAACATGGGAAAGATGACGTGAAATGTGGCTCCACCGTCCGCATTCGGCTCGGCCCACAGACGGCCCTCATGCGCGGTGACGAGCTTGCGGCAAATGGCCAGCCCCATGCCAAGCCCGTGCGCCTTGCTGGTGTGAAAGGGCTTGAAGATCTGATCCACATCCGCCGGCAGGCCGCAACCCCGGTCCTGCACGGTGAGATGGACGTGATCCCCCTCCTGTGCGCTGGTCAGCGTCAGCACCCGGCCTTCGTGCGGAGTTCCGTCCATGGCGTCACGAGCGTTGACGATGAGATTGAGCAGCACCTGCTGGATATGGACGCGGTCTGCCAGCACCTGCGGAAGGTTGTCCTCAAGCTTCAGACTCACCGTGATGTCGTGCTCGATGAGATCGCTGCGGGTGAGGCGCAGCACCTCCTGGAGATTCTCATTGAGATCGACCGGCTGGCGCGTCGTTTTCCCCCGCTCCAGCAGGGCGCGCAGCCGCTTGATCACATCCCCGGCGCGGCAGTCCGCGCTCACGATGTCCGCCAGAATGTCGCTCACCTCGGCCAGATCCGGCGGGTCACGGGCCAGCAGGCTCTGTGCGGCCTGCGCGTTGCTCAGGATGATGCCCAGCGGCTGGTTCAGCTCATGCGCGAGCGAGCCCGACAGCTCCCCAAGCGAGGCCACACGCGAAAAATGGGCCAGTTGCTCGCGCTGCTGAGTGAGCTCGGTCTCAATGCGCCGCTGCTCACTCATGTCGATGCCAACGCCGATCATGTGGGGCTTTCCATCCATTTCCACCCGCACGCCGGTGAACAGATAGGGCACCTTGTGCCCGCCCTTGACGATGAGATCGAGTTCGGCGGATGCCTGTCCCGTCGTGAAAATCCGCTCCCATTCACGCGTCATCCGCTCCAGATCCTCCCCGTCAAACCATTGGGCCACATGGAAATCCCGCAGCTCGTCATGGGTGTAACCCGTCAGAACTTCAAAGTTCTTGTTCCAGCGCAGCAGCCGCCCTTCGGCATTGTAGAGATAAATCATGCCAGGAACGCTGTCGAAAATCGCTTCCAGCAGTGCATTCTTCTGCTGCAAGTCTTCCTCCGCCAGCTTGCGGTCGGTGATCTCGAGCGTCACACCCGCCAGCCCGGTGATGCCGCCCTTTTCATTGACCTGGCTGCGCCCCACGGACAAAAACCAGCGCACGCTGCCATCCGAACTCAGCATCCGGTATTCCACCCGGAACAAGCGGGCCACGTTCAACACCTGCTCAAGGGTTTGCCGCACCTTGGAGCGGTCCCCTGCATGCATTCGGCTCAGAACCTGCTCCAAACTCAGATCCCTGCCATGAAACTCACCGAACAGCGCCAGCGTCGAGGGCGCGACCCAGTAGGTGAGAGATTGCTTGTCCAGGCTCCAAACTCCGATGCTCGCCGCCTTGGTGGCCATGCTTAGACGCTCCTCACTGGCACGCAGGTGCCTCTCGCTCTGCTGCAACTGCCGGGTGAGCTCATGCACACGCAGCAACCGGGAGCTCAGCTCGTACCCCATCATCACCACCATCCCCATGAAGAACACGCTCGCCATGATCGGTGTCTGGACGCTTCCAGCAAACACCAGATGGGTCTGCACCACCGCCGAGGTCGCGATCAAAAGGGTGCTGACTCCCACCAGGAGCACGGTGCGCCGCTTTCCCCGCCGCCATTCAGAGACACAGACATCCGTGACAAAGACCAGCAACACCAGGAGGCTGAACTGACCGAAGCGCGACCATGCGCTGGGCACCCCCTCTGCAACCGAGGCCAGACCACCCAGAAAGTCCACCTTCTTCACAGCCGAGATCGCCACATAGTTGAAACTCACCTCCGTGAGGAAATTCACCACCAGCACCAGTGTCCGCAGACCACAGGCCAGCCAGGCCAGCCACGGACGTCCCGCGTGAAAATAAAAGTGGATGAACCCCACCAGGGAGACAAAGACGCCCCAGACCGGCACATGATACCAACGCACCCATTGCCCATAGGCGACCGCCGACTCCTCCCGTGCCATCGCCAGCTCAATGGCCGCCATTCCTGCCGTGCTCGTCACCAGCAGGGCAAACATCAGATTGGCCCACGCATCCCGCTGCCGGAACCAGACCAGGTAATGCACCGCCGCCAACGTCAGACACGCGGAGGCAACCATCGAAAAAATGACCGTGATCCAATCCATAGAGGGGGTCAGTCAGCTTAAGCGAGGATAAAACCCGGGCTGCCAGCCGATTGTCACTCTTCTCTCCATTCCTGCCACCGAACCCAGGGAAAGGATCACAGGCGGACATGAAGGAGCTGAGAATGGAAGCATCAAGAAGGGAAAATGGACCATTTTTGCCATTACGCCGTTTCCCATTCTCCATTCCTCCATCTCTGAACCCGCAAGCTCCCGCCCCGGCCTGACGTTTTCTTTGGAACCATGGACCCCTTCCTCGAATTTCACCGCAGCCAGACACGCCGTCAGTTCTTCGGCCAGACCGGCCTGCGCGCGGGCAACATCGCGCTCGCCAGCATGCTCGGCTCGGAACTGGCTCAGGCCGCCAGCACCACCGTGCATCCTTCCCTGCCCGCGCTGCCGCATTTCGCCCCGAAGGCCAAACGCATCATCTACCTGCACATGAACGGCGCCCCTTCGCAGCTCGACCTGTGGGACCACAAGCCGCAGCTCGCACAGCAATTCGACAAGGATCTGCCGGAGAGCATTCGCAAGGGGCAGCGCATCACCACGATGACCAGCGGCCAGGCGCGGCTGCCAGTGGCGCCGAGCATGTTCGAATTCGCGCAGCACGGCCAGTGCGGGCGCTTTGTGAGCGAGCTGCTGCCGCACACGGCGAAGATCGTCGATGAGATCGCCGTCATCAAAAGCGTCCACACCAGCGCCATCAACCACGACCCGGCCTGCACCTTCGTCATGACTGGCAGCGAGGTGCCGGGCAAGCCGAGCATCGGCTCCTGGCTCTCCTACGGCCTCGGCAGCCTCAGCAATGACCTGCCCGCATTCGTGGTTTTCACGCCCACATTCCCAGCGGCCAGCCAGGCGCAGGCGCTCTTCACACGCATGTGGAGCAGCGGCTTCCTGCCGACAAAATACAGCGGCGTGGCGTTACGCGGCCAGGGCGATCCTGTGTTGTATGTGAAGAATCCTCCCGGCGTCGATCCCACCGACCGCCGCACGATGCTCGACGCGCTCAACAAGCTGAACACGATCAATCATGACCGCATTGGCGATCCGGAGATTCAGACGCGCATCGCCCAATACGAGATGGCTTTTCGCATGCAGAGCAGCGTGCCGGAACTCACCGACCTGAGCAAGGAGAGCAAGGCCACGCTGGAGATGTACGGCCCGGACGTGCAGCGCAGCGGCAGCTTCACGCACAGCGCAATCATGGCGCGCCGTCTCATCGAGCGCGGCACGCGTGTCGTGCAGATTCTGCATCGCGGCTGGGATCAGCACAACAACCTGCCAAAGCTCCTGCGTGGTCAGGTGGAGGACAGCGAGCGTGCGTGCGCCGCCCTCATCATGGATTTGAAGCAACGCGGCCTTTTGCAGGACACGCTCGTCGTCTGGGGCGGCGAATTCGGCCGCACGGTCTATTCCCAGGGCACGCTGACGAAGGACAACTATGGTCGCGACCATCATCCGCGCTGCTTCACCATGTGGATGGCCGGTGGCGGCGTGAAAGGCGGCATCGAACACGGCGAAACCGATGACTTCAGCTACAACATCGTCAAAGACCCCGTCCACATCAACGATCTCAACGCCACGATCCTCCACCTCATGGGCATCGACCATCGCAAGTTCAGCTTCAAGTTCCAGGGGCTGGATCAACGGCTCACGGGCGTCGAAGAGCATCATCCGGTGCAGGCGGTGCTGACGTGATTCACAATTGATCAGGCTGCCGCCTCTTATCTCCATCAATAATTCATTTTATGCGTCACCTCTTGCTCTCACTCGTTGTCTTCTTTGCAACAAGCATCATCGCCGCCGATGCGCCAACGAAGCGTGTGCGTCTCAACGAGTTCTACACAGTCATTCCGATGGCCACTTCACCGCAGATGGATGTCGCCAACTGGATGGTCGCCAATCAACAGCAAGGAAATCCTAGCGCTGACTCTGCCGACCAGTTGCTGGCCAACTTCAAGTCACAAGCAGTCAAGGATCTGAAAAATGGCATCTTTGTTTACAGCATCACGCATTCCGTCGAATTGACTGACAAGGAGAAAGCCAAGGCGGCACCGAGACAACTGGAATTGCTGAATGACAAAGTCTGGCGTGAAGCGGAGAACAAGCTCGTCAGTGAACTTGTCACCGCCGCCAACACGGAAGGAATTCCTGTGTGGGCGCTATTGCGTGGCACAGGTGAACTTCACACCTACAAACTCCTCACCGACCCGAAACTCACCCTCAAAAAGTGAGCTGGTTGTTCTGTGGGCAAGTCAGCGCGTGATCTCCACCACGACCGAGCGGTGATCCGATCCCAAATCCGGCCCGACCTCGCGCTTTTGCACCCTCAAGCCGCCTTTCACCAGCACATGGTCGATGGGAATCATCACCGGCAGATTCAGCCCCCAGGTGGGCGGCCAGACGGGATCAACAGAACGAAATTGCAGGCCGCTTTTCTCGCACAGCAAGCGCATGCCCTCGCACCAAGGGGTGGCATTGAAATCACCGGCCACGATGACCTCGCCACCTATGCCCGCGACGATGGAACCCATCTGGGTGAACTGCGAACGCCACTCCTGCGCCTTCAAACGGCCCAGCGGCGCGTCGGCGTGGATGCCAATGAAGGTCAACGGTGCGCCGAGATGATCAAGATTGAGCAGCACACTCGGCAGTCCCCAGACGGTGAAGCGCCGCACCTCGCTGCTTTTCAGCGACAGCCGGGTGTAACAGGCGATGCTGAACGGACCGTCGTCGAGCTGCTCCACCCGATGCGGATACCTCACGCGCAGTGGCTCCAGGCTCAGACGCCACGTCTCATCCGTCTCCAGCAAACACACAATGTCCGCGTCCACCCTCAGCACCTGCTCGATGACGGCGACGTGGTTGTGGTTTTGCGTCAGGACGTTGAAAATCATCACCCGCAGCGGCTTTTCGCCCTTTGCCTCGATCCTTTCCGCCGTCTGGTGAAACGCATGAATGATCTGCGCGTTCCAAAGCAACGAGATCAGCGCCGCGAAGACCATCCATGAGCGCCGGCGGAACAACGCGAAGACCAGCACCCCCGCACAAGCGACCAGATATTGCAGCCGGAAGTGGGACACCAGGTCGAACGTCCAGTGATACCGCCCCAGACTGCCAAGCCAGGTGAAGGCCAGCGCGAGAACCGCGATGATCTCGCAAATACCGCCGAACGAGACGGGCATTTTCAAAACAGAGGGTTTGTCGGCAGAAGGGGCTTCGTCACTCATCAGCAGTCACGATCATGAACGCGGTCCGCGTTGGACGCACCTTCTTCTTGCACGCGGATGGCCGCCGTTCATGGATGAAGGCATGGGTAAACTTCAAGACAAGATCGCAGTCGTCACCGGAGCCGGACGCGGCATCGGCAAAGCCATCGCTGAAACCTTCGCCGCCGAGGGCGCGAAAGT
>DNXB01000269.1 GCA_003506995.1 Verrucomicrobiales bacterium | reverse complement strand
CGCAGGCATGAGCGGCGGTGTCGCCTATGTGCTCGATGAGGAGGGCGACTTCGCCAACCATTGCAACACCAGCATGGCTGATCTCGAAAAGCTCGATGACAAAGAGGAGATCGAAGCTCTCTACGAACTCATCAAAAAGCACGCCGACCTCACCAAGAGCCAGAAGGCATTCAAGGTTCTCGCCCTCTGGGAGCAGATGGTGCCGAAATTTGTCAAAGTGATGCCTCGCGACTACGCGCGCGTCCTCAAGGCCATCAAGAAAGCCACCTCCGACGGCCTCACCGGCGACGACGCCCTGAACGCCGCCTTTGAAGCCAACGCCCGCGACGTCGCCCGCATCGGTGGAAGTTAAAACTCCGCTGTTGGAAATTTTCCCGCCTCGAATTACAATTCCCACATGATCACAGCCTACATCAAAGCCGCGATGGAACTCGCGGAGTTTGAGAAGATGGAGAACGGTCGTTACTTCGCGACCGTGCCTCCATGCCAGGGCTTTTGGGCAGAGGGAGCCACGATCGAGGAATGCAAAGCCGCGATGCCGGAGATTTTTGAATCCTGGCTTCTTGCGTGTTTGCAGCACCACCACGAGCTGCCGGTCATCGCCGGCATCGATCTCAACCCTCAACCCGCACTGAATGCCGAAGCCTATTAGCCGTCGCGAGTTGATCCGCCGCTTGAAGCTGCTTGGCTGGAGCGGTCCCTACGGAGGCGGAAAGCATATGAACATGGTCAACTCGCAAGGCCGCCCCATCCCGATCCCCAACCCTCACGGCGGCGACATCGACTGGTCCCTCACCAAGCGCATTCTCCAGCAAGCCGGCATTGATCCCAACGAATGGGACAAGCTCGCCTGAAGCATCACTCCTCACGCATCACTTTTCACCGCAAGACACACAGACATGGGAAAACCAACCGGCTTCATCGAATTCGAACGCGAACTCCCCGCAGACCGCGATCCGCTCCTCCGCATCAAAGATTGGAAGGAATTCCATCTGCACCTGCCTGAGCAGCAGCTCAAAAACCAAGGTGCGCGCTGCATGGACTGCGNNACTTCCCCGAGTTCACCGGCCGCGTATGCCCCGCCCCGTGTGAAGGCTCCTGCGTGCTCGGCATCAACGAGCCGCCCGTCACGATCAAAAACATCGAGGTCAGCATCATCGACAAAGGCTGGGAAGAAGGCTGGGTGAAGCCCGCGCCGCCTGAAAAGCGCACCGGCAAAACCGTCGCCATCATCGGCTCCGGCCCCGCCGGCCTCAGCGCCGCCGCGCAGCTCAACAAAGCCGGCCATACCGTCACCGTCTTCGAGCGTGCCGACCGTCCCGGCGGCCTCCTCATGTATGGCATCCCCAACATGAAGCTCGACAAGAACGAAGTCGTCCTCCGCCGCGTGAAGCTGCTGGAAGACGAAGGCGTCACCTTCAAGTGCAACATCAACGTCGGCACCGACATCACCGCCGAACAGCTCCGCAAGGACTTCGACGCCATCATTGTCGCCACCGGAGCCACCAAGCCGCGCGATCTTCCGATCCCTGGCCGCGAGCTGAAGGGCATCCACTTCGCCATGGACTTTCTCACCGCGAACACCAAGGCGGTTCTCGATCCTTCGGGCAAATACATCACCGCTGATGGCAAGGACGTCGTCATCATCGGCGGCGGCGATACCGGCACCGACTGCGTCGGCACCAGCGTCCGTCATGGCTGCACCACCGTCACCCAGCTCGAAATCATGGCCAAACCGCCGCTCACCCGCGCCGCGAACAACCCATGGCCCGAGTGGCCCAAGACCTACAAGATGGACTACGGCCAGGAAGAAGCCGCCGCCAAGTTCGGCGACGATCCCCGCGTCTATCTCACCACCGCCACCCACTTCGAAGGCGATGCTGATGGCAACGTCAAGGCCGTCCACGTCGTCGATGTCGAGTGGAAGAAAGACGACAAAGGCAACTTCGGCCCGCAGAAGATCGCCGGCACCGAAAAAGTCCTCCCCGCGCAGCTCGTCCTGCTCGCCATGGGCTTCCTCGGCCCCGAGCAGCCCCTCGTCGAAGCCCTCGGCGTCGAAACCGACCCGCGCAGCAACATCAAAGCCGAGCACGAAAAATACACCACCAGCCTCCCCGGCGTCTTCGCCGCCGGTGACTGCCGCCGTGGCCAGTCCCTCGTCGTCTGGGCCTTCAACGAAGGCCGTGGTGCCGCGAGAGAGTGCGACCGCTTCCTCATGGGCGCGACGAGCTTGCCTTGATTTGAGCATCCACTATTTCGAAGGGCGTCCTTGGCAACGGGGACGCTCTTTTTCTTTTGGGATGACAAGGTCGTCGGGCTTCCTCTAGCATGGTGGAATGAGAAAGCATGCACTCCGAACCATTCTGCTGATGCTCCCCATCAGCATCTCCTGCATTCATGTGATTGATGCGCCGTATCCGGTGAAAGAAGACCGCAAAGAAGCGCTGTTGTTTGAGCAGGATGGCTTGTGTCACCTCGTCGTTCGCACTCGGATTTCGAGTCCCGAGCTTCCACGCAGCCTGGCGTGGGTCATCCCGACACCGAGAGTGCCGGTGGTGGTGAAAGAAGAGTCTGCGGAGCTTTTCCCCCAACTCTACAAACTCATTCCGGATCGAGTGCAGGTCACACCGACTCTTTACCAGTTCCTGCCTTCGTGTTCGACCCTTCCAATGCCTGGGCAGACGATTGTAGTTCATCAAGCACAGTCAACTGAGCACTACACCACCCAGATCGTCGAGATCCGGTCGGAGAATGCGAGCGAAGCACTCAATGGATGGCTGGTCAAAAACGGCTTCTCTCCAGTGCCTGAGCAAAACCAGCGGCACTACCTGATTCCCGGACGAGCCTTCGTGTGCGTGAAGATTCGGAAGCTCCCCGAAGGCACCACAGCTCAGATACCGCCCGTGCATCTTGCCTGGCAAGGTGAT
>DNXB01000127.1:13692-18975 GCA_003506995.1 Verrucomicrobiales bacterium | reverse complement strand
CTTCTATTTTATTGCCGGATTAATAGATCTGGTCTTCAACTGCAAATGTCTTGTTTGACCATCTAGAGAAAGAACAAGATCAAACCCAAACATATCTACCTCTGAGCGTAAAACATTCAGGTAGCGCGGTGGAGTCTGCATTGCGAAATATCGAGCGAGATCATAAATGAAACGATGTTCCATCAGGCTTTCATAAAAACGTGAATGTCGAAATAGGTAAGTATGATCCATGTTGTCAGATGGGCTGGCTTGTTAGCAAATATATGAGCTTAAAAATGATGCGGGACAGCAATTTCAACCCCTATAAACTGAGTTGTGAGTTTGGCGAATGGCTTGGCGCATGAAGATGTAAATGAAAACGCCCTCTCCCGTGAGGAAGAGGGCGTTGAAGGAGGGCGGTTCGATCTGGCCGAAGACTACGCGACGATCGGATGCAGGTTGGCCTTGCACCATTCGCCGTTCTGCTTGGTGACGCCATCGGGGTCTTCGACGGCGCAGTGGGCTTCATCTTCGCAGATGATCCAGCCGGAGTAGTTCCGCGCGGTGAGCCACTCGGTGATCTTGTGGAAGTCGAGCTTGCCGGTGCCCATCTGCGCCCAAGGCTCGGCGCCGTTGCCGGAGAAGTCCTTGTAGTGNNTCGGGCGTCCAGCCAGTGACTTTGGGATCGAGGCTGCTGAGGACGACGTCATAATCTTCCTGGGTACGGACGAGCGAGGCGGGCGGGCTGTTTGGGTGGTAGGAGCAGACGAGGCCGGCGTCATGGGCGCGCTGGGAGACGGCGTTGACGTTTTTGGCGATGTTGAGGCGGCGCTTTTGCAGGTTGTCTTTGCGACCGCTGGGAAGCGTGACGGTGCCGAGCATGGCGCCGGGGAAGTGCTTCAAATAGTTGATGGTGAAGTCGGCGGCCTCGCGCTCGTTGGGGGCCTCGGTTTCGCCATCCCAGGCGCAGACGAGGGCCAGACCGGCGAGCTTCATGTTGTACTGCTGAAGGGTGTCCTTCATCTTGATGGGGTCGATCTGCGGTCCGAGCCAGTACTTGGAGCAGCCGAGGGCGCTGGTGGAGATTTCGAGGACCATGGGCTCGATGCCGGTGAAGCCCGCCTCTGCGGCGACCTTGATCATGTGGTCGAGTTTGTTGTCGTAGCCTTTGCCGGTGCCCTGCATGAACCAGGTATAGACTTCGGAGCCGAATTGGATTTTGCCCATGGTGTGAGTGTGGTTGTTGGGTTTGAGAGAAGAATGCCCGCGCTGAGGCGATGCGGGGGCATTTGAGACGAACGGTGCGGAGATGTCTAGTTTTCTGTTCGCGGTTCTCTGTTCGCGGTTGTTTCAAGGGGACTCTGGCGGCGGTGGCAGCGCTTCAATGACCGGGTCTTCCTCTCCACGAATGTCCTGCCAGAGTTCGTTGAGCAGGAAGTGACTGTCTCGGCGGCTGGTTTTCGTCTGTTTCAGCGGGATGCGGAGGCTGCCGCGTGACACACCGCCGCGCCGGGTGACTTCGATCCCGGCTTCGATGAGGAGCTCTCGGTCGCGGTATTCATCCAGGCGGAACCACGGGCCGAGCAGCAGGCTGGCGCGGCTGCGGCCGGTGGTCTGGGTGGGCTTGAATTCGGCCCGGCCCTCGAAACCGCGTGGTTCCATGGGCGCGGTGAACTGGCCGGGGCTGGTGAGGGTGAAACTCGTCACACGGAAGGTGCGCTGATCGCCGGACTGGCCGAAGGCGTGCAGGCGGACCTGGTAGGGGCCGATTTCAGACACCGTGGCCCCGCCGATGACCCCGGCGCTGAGGGCGAGACCGGATTCCGCGCCCTTGGGGATGAATTCCGCCCGAAAAGCGCTGCCGCCGACGCTGGGGGCGGGAGCGGAGGCGGTATAATCGACCCGGGTGGTGAACAAGTGGACGCAGGAGGGCAGGAGCAGCCAGGAAGCGGCAAGGAGGACGCGCATGAGGCATAGCATGGCCCAAATGAGTTGCCCGGCGAGGTGGAATTGGCTGAGATTGAAAGCTTTCGGGGCAAAATTCGAGCGCCATCGTTGACATTGTTGCCAGTATTTACTATAATATCCATAATTATGTCATTTCGTCTCCTCATGGTCTTGTCGGCCGCTGTGGCCCTGCCGTTCAGCGGAGCCAAGGCTTTGAACTGGAATGAAGTGCTGGATGGGGATCTCTCGGACGACGGAAATGCGCCCACATTTATCAATTTCACCGAGGGTCACAACCTGATCGAGGGCACGATGGGCAGCCTGAACGGCACGGGACCGCTGGATGCGGACGTTTGGACCTTCACCATCGCCGCCGGGTATTACCTGACGGGCATCAACCTCGTCTCCTACTCCGCTCCTTCCTCCGGCATCGACTCGTTCATGGCAATCGCCGAAGGCAGCTCCATCAACACCAGCGACCCCTCCCTTCATTTGAGCAACGGGCTGTGGACAGAGGAATTGGATGGTTTCGGCAACACCTTCACCGACCTGATGGCGATCCTCGACGCCGGGCCGGAGTACGGCGGGATCGGTTTCGACGGTCCTCTCGGCCCCGGCACCTACACGTTCTGGGTGCAGGAGGGGTCGGCTCAGGTTTCCTACTGCATCGACTTCGTGGTCACCCCGGTGCCAGAGCCGGGCAGTCTCATGCTGCTGGGGCTGGCGGGCGCGCTGGCGCTGCGCCGCAGGCGTTAGGAGCGGCTTCGTGGTTTGCAATTCGTGCGGGCCACGGCTAATGCGCCGCGCTCATGATTCGCAATCTTCTCTTCGACTGGTCCGGCACGCTGGCGGATGATCTGCCCAGTGTCTTGTGCGCCGTGAACGGCATGCTGCGGACCGCCGGGCGCGAAGAACTGACGCGGGCGGAGTTCCAGGCGCGGTTCCGGCTGCCCTACACGGAGTTTTTCGAGGAGATACTGCCCGGCACGCCGCTGGAGCGCCTGCAACAGCTCTATCTGGAGCATTTCCCGCACGTCTCTGAAGGCGTGCCGCTGCTGCCGCATGCGGCGGAGTTCATCCGCTACGCCGCCGCCACGGGGCGGCGGATGGTGGTGCTGAGCAGCGCCCCGGCGCAGCATGTGGAGGCGCAGGCTGCGGCGCTGGGCGTGAAGGACGCCTTTGAGGCCATGCGCTGCGGGGTGATCGACAAACGTGACGAAATTCACTCCTTGCTGGCCGGGCTGGACATGCGACCGGAGGAGACCGCCTTCATCGGCGACATGCGGCATGACATCGACGCGGGCAAGGCTGCTGGAGTCCTCAGCATTGCCACCTGCACGGGGTATGAGAGCGCCGAAACGCTGCTGAAGTCCGAGCCGGACCTGCTGGGTNNTGTCGAGCCGGACCTGCTGGTGCGTGATTTGTCACGTCTCCCGGCGCTGCTGGGCGGTTGGAATGTGAAAGAGGCCGCGTTTCCCATCGCCACGGTGGGGGCGCTGATCCTGAACGGGGCAGGGGAGATGCTGCTCATACGCACGCACAAGTGGAGCCACCGCTGGGGCATCCCCGGTGGCAAGATCAAACGCGGCGAGACCTGCGAGGAGGCGCTGATCCGCGAGATCATCGAGGAAACAGCGCTCACGCTCCGGGACATTGAATTTGTGATGGTGCAGGACTGCGTGGAGCCACCGGAGTTTCAGCGTTCCGCGCACTTTCTGCTGCTCAATTACATCGCGCACTGTGTGGAGGCAGAGCCACAGGTCGTTTTGAACGAGGAGGCGCAGGCGTTTCAGTGGCTGCCGCTGGCGGAGGCACTGAAAACCGATCTGAACATCCCCACCCGCATCCTGATCGACGAATGCATCCGGCGGGGTCTGTTGGATTGAACTCTTTGCCCTTCGCCCTACGCTCTGAGCATGCCCCCCCCTGACGAAATCCGCCTCTCCTGCCTCAAGCTGAGCACCCACATCGGCGTGCCGGAGGAGGAGCGTGCTGGCAGCCAGATTCTCGAAGCCGATGTCATCATACGCGTGAGCGGTCGCTTTGAGGCGATGCAGGACGACCTCACCGCCACCATCGACTACGCCGCCGTGGCCGCGAGGCTCCAGCAGATCGCCGCCGACAGGCCGCGCCGCTTGATCGAAACGCTGGCCGCCGAGCTGGCGGATTGCGTGCTGAAGGAGTTCAAGGCCGCTGGCGTCACCATCGACCTGCGCAAGCGCATCCTGCCGGACACGGACCATGTGGCCGTGCGGGTGGTGCGCAGGGTTTGAAGAAATCGGTTGCCCGTCACTGCGCCCTTCGATAAGCACGCCCTTCCATGAGCATCGACCGCATCCACGAAAAAGTCCTCGAACTCCTCCTCGCCGAACCCGGCTGGCGTTCCTGGACGCGCTATCTCGACATCGGCGCGGGACGCGGCACGCTCATCGCCCGTGTGAAGGAGAAGCTGAACGTGGAGACCAGCGTGTGTGATTACACGGAGGAACTGATGCGGCTGCCGGGCCAGAAGGTGGATGTGGCCAACTTGAATCACGAGTCGCTGCCTTATCCTGACGCCAGCTTCGATGTCGTGACCGCCACGGAGGTGATCGAGCATCTGGAGGATTTCCGCCGTGTGGTGCGGGAGATTCACCGCGTGCTGAAGCCCGGCGGCGTCTGTATCCTGAGCACGCCAAACATCCTGAACCTGAACTCGCGGCTGCGGTTCCTCACCTTTGGCTTTTGGAATCTCTTCGGCCCGCTGCCGGTGAAGCACAGCGCGCTGTATTCCACCGGCGGCCACATCAACCCGGTGTCGTGGTTCTATGTGGCGCATGCGCTGATGGACGCCGGTTTCCCCCATGTGACGCCGCACATCGACCGCAAGCAGCGCTCCGCATTCCCGAAGCTCTTCCTGCTCTATCCCTTCATCAAACTGTTCGGCGCCTGGGCCATGTGGAAAGAGCGCGTGCGCTTCAAGACGCTCGACGAGGCCAATGTGCCGCTCGTGCAGGCCATGAACACCACGGACATGCTGCTGGGCCGCACGATCATCACCAAGTCGGTGAAGTCCGCGTGATGGCCGTTCACGCTGGCTGCAGACGGTAGAAGTCCAGCGTCTGTGCCAGGCCCTCTTTCCAGGAAACCACAGGCGAGTAGCCCGTGGCCTCCTTTAGCGCTGAAACATCCGCCTGCGAGTGCCGGATGTCCCCCGCTCGTGCAGGTTCAAAACGTGGCTGGATGTCCTGCCCCGTGAGTTCATTGAGATCCGCCACGAGCTGCCGCAACGAAACGCTGCCGCCAGTGCCGCCGTTGAACACCCGCCCTGCCACACGTTCCGCCGGAGCCTCCGCCGCCAGCAGGTTGGCCTGCACG
>DNXB01000127.1:0-13678 GCA_003506995.1 Verrucomicrobiales bacterium | reverse complement strand
GCCGAAGACATTGAAGTAGCGCAGCGCCACCGTGGGCAGGCCGTAGAGCTGGTGAAAAAGCTGTCCGTAGCGCTCACTGGCGTATTTTTGCAGGCCGTAGGGTGTGATCGGCTGCGGTGGCAGGCTCTCATGCTTAAACTCTACTTCGGACTCGCCATAGATCGCCGAGGAGGAGGCAAACAGGAAGCGCTTCACCCCCGCGTCTCGCGCCGCGAGGAGGAGTTTCAGCGTCGCGTCCAGGTTGTGCTGGTTCGTCTCCAGCGGCTGTGCCACCGACTGCGGCACCGAGGCCACCGCCGCCTCGTGAAACACCCAGTCGCAACCGTGAACGATTTTTGCCAGCAGCGCCTCGTCACGCGCATCTCCTTGGATGAATTCCAAATCATCCCCGCTGCCACGCCAGGCCAGATTTTCCAGGGAGCCGGTGCTCAAATTGTCCAGCACTCGCACTTTGGCGCCCTTGCGGCAAAGTGCCTGGGCCAGATGGGAACCGATGAATCCGGCTCCGCCGGTGATGAGGGCTTGCATGAGAAGAGGAAATGGGAAGCGCGTGTCAATGACCGCGAAAACAAGCCCGGTGGCGAGGCTTTTTTGCGTTCCGTAGGCGGCTCGTTTCTGTCCCCGACTTCGATCTTGCCAGCGGGAGCCGCAACGCCTAGTATCAAACCCTCCCAAGCATTCAATCCAGCCAGACAATGACTTCTCCGCGCTTCTGCATTCTATTTTTGATGGCCGCACCCTTGTTCGGCCTGATGTCCTGCAAATCTTTTGAGAAGATGGACTCTCGCAACCCCACAGTCTCGCAACAGGATGCCTATGACGTGAGCTGGGGCCTGCCGCCGCGCAAATCACGCGGCAATCCCAAGCACTACTATCAATATCGCAAGGATGATTACGCCGCGCCGCCGACCAGCGCAGCGCCCGCCGCTCCTTCCGCCCCGGCTCCCGAGCCCGCCGCCGCCCCGACCGCCCCTCCCCAGATCAGCCCGGCCATCCCGGCCACTCTGCGCTGAGATCGTTTTCAGGTATTTCCATCCCTCTGTTTTTGACGTGAAGACCTCGTTTTTGACCTGCCTGCTTATTTTCGGCTGCGGCTCTCTCCTGAATGCCCAGCAAGCCAGGGCGCCTGAGATGCTCAGGCCCAGCACGGCTCCGGTCGCGCCTGAGGCATCGTCTCCCACCGCCACCGTGGACAAGCTGGCCGAGGAGGCGCAAAAATCCCTTTTTCAGGCGGCGGATCAATCCGGTGGTGGCGCTGCGAGCCAGTCCAGCGGTCCCATCATCTCTTCCGGCCCCATGCGTCTGCCATCGCCGGTCGCGGGCAATCCGGCGCTCTGGGAGAAGGACTCCACACACAAGCTTGCCATCGTGGACGTGGCCTTTGGCGGCATGAAGGACACGATCATGATCGAGCTCTTTCCCGGCGACGCCCCGCAGACCGTCGCGAGTTTTATCGACCGTTGCGACAGCGGCTTTTACAACGGGCTCGCCTTCCATCGCGCCATTGAGGGGTTCATCGTGCAGACCGGTGATCCGCTCACCTCCGACGAGTCCGCCCGCGAAAAATGGGGCACTGGTGGCGAGGACAAGACGCTGCCCGCCGAAATCAAACGACCGCACCGCATCGGCGCGGTCGCCATGGCCCGCCGCTCTGACAAGGTGAACCCCCAGCGCCGCTCCAACGGCTCGCAGTTTTACATCACTCTCGGCAACTACGCGTCTCTCGACATGAAGTACACCGTCTTCGGCCAGGTCGTGTCCGGCCTGGATGTGGTCCAAAACATCTCACGCATGCCGGTGGACGCCAACGACTGCCCGGTGGCCCGCATCGAGGTGAAGTCGATCAAGATCATTGATCACAAAGGTCCGCTGCAGGTCCAGGACGCGACGGCAGACGGAAAGCGTTACACGAAGCCGAATTCGGCGCGCAGTTTCGTTGGTCGCTTCCTCCACCGTGTGTGGTGATTGAGCAGCTCGATTGGTAAGCGAAGCCTTCGGATTCGAGTGCCACTCGAATCTACAGGACAATCATTTCGCCGGAATCTCGTAGCACACCGCCTCGCGGTCATTGCGCACCAGCAGCCAGCGTCCGGCCAGCGTGGGCGGGTTCCAGGTTTTGGAGTGCAGCGCATCAAGCCGTGACACCTCCTCCAGCCGCTCAGGATTGGCCTTCACCAGCGCCACGAAGCCTTTTTCGGCCTGAATGAGCATCCACTGTTCTCCCACGCGGATCTGCTGGCCGAAACCATAGCGCCCCTCGCGCCAGCCGCGTTCGCCCGTCGTTAAATCCACGCAGCAGAAGGTGCCTTCGTCTGAAGCATAGGCATGCGTGCCAAACACGCTCGCGCTGCTGAACTTCGTGCGCGGGTGGCTGCTGCTCCAGATCGACGTGGCTGCCAGTTTGCCATCCGCTCCCGGCTTGATCTCGATCAAGTGGCCCTTCACACCGTAACTCGACGTCACCAGAAAACGATCGGGCGTGACCTGTGCCGGCTGTCCCACCTTCGGAAACCCTCCTGGCCAGTCAAAGCTCCACAGCACGTCACCCGTGGCCGGATCATGCCCCGTCACGGAGCCGTTGTTCACATTCACGATCTGCTCCCGCCCGGCCAGTGTCAGCAAAACCGGTGAACTGTAGCTCCCGCCATTCTCACCCGCTTTCCAGGCGATCTCGCCGTTGTCCTGGCGATAGGCGATCAAAGACGTTCCGCCCTCGCCACCGCTGCAAACCACCACCTCACCCACCAGCAAGGGCGAGGAACTCTTGCCCCACTGCAAATTCGTTTTTGCGGCGGTTTCTTTGAGAGTCGCGCTCTTCCAGCGCAAGGCTCCGGTGGTCAGATCGAGACAGTTGAGCAAGCCTTTCGCTCCTAGCGTGAGAACCACGCCCTTCGCCGCGTCAATCGTTGGCGTCGCACGCGGCCCGATGCCGCCCATCGCCTCGTCAAACCGTGTCCCATCCGCGTGCGACCACAGCAGCTTGCCCGTGGCGATGTCGTAACACGTCACGCATTCTTCCGCGCCGCGCTGCTCCTGCGTGATGGCACGACTGCCCGCCACTGCGAAGCCTGACCAGCCATCACCCACCGCAATGCGCCACACCTCGCGCGGCGGATGCGTTTTCCAGTCCGTCTGCCAGTCTGGCTCCGGCAGAACGCCATCGCCTTTCACACCGAGAAAGCGCGGCATGTCCGCCACACCCGCCGGGGCGGCAGCGGGAGCCTCTGCCTTGCCGGCGATGTTGTGCAGTTCCGGCAGCGACACCTTTTTCTGCCAGCGCCAGGCCAGGCTTGGAAACGCCGAGCCGTCCGCCGAGCCGNNCACCGTGATGCACACGATCACGGTCGCCAGCCGTTTCAGACGCGCCCCTTTCTTTCGCAAAGCCCACCACAAGCCCATCAGCAGCAACCACAGCGGCAGCAGGAGCATCACGGAAATGGAACGCATCACATGATCATTGAGCCAGAGCCAGGCGGAGAAGCCGCCGAGGATCAGCGTGAGGAAGAAGGGGAATTTGGGGATCATTGGCTTGAAAACGATGACAAAACCGATGCTGGAAGACTACGTTCGTCATTCGCGCTTCGAAATTCATTCGTTCATCCTTCGCAGTCTTNNCATTTCCACCGAAAACGCCTCGCCTTCTCCCGCGTATTCACCACCCTCCGCCACCATGAAGTCACTCCTCCTCTCTCTCCTCGCCACGTCCAGCCTGCTCGCCGCCGATCACGTCGTCTATGAACCCGCAGGCGATGCCAAGGGCAAACACATCGTGCTGCTCTCAGGCGACGAGGAATACCGCAGCGAGGAGGCCATGCCCATGCTCGGCAAGATTCTCAGCCAGCGCCACGGATTCAAATGCACTGTGCTTTTCAGCCTCGGAGCCGATGGCACCATCGATCCCACCGCCGGTGGCAGCTTGGGCCATCCCGAAGCGCTCGATTCCGCCGACGCCATCGTCATGCTGCTGCGTTTCCGCCATTGGGATGACGCCACCAGCAAAAAATTTGCCGACGCGGTCAATCGCGGCGTCCCCATCATCGCCCTGCGCACCAGCACGCATGCCTTCAACGGCTATGCCAAAGACAGCCCCTTTGCCGCGTGGAATTGGAACAATCCCGAAGGCGGCTGGGGCCGCAAAGTCCTCGGCGAGACCTGGGTCAGCCACTGGGGCAAGCACAAGGTTGAGGCCACCAAGGGCATCATCGAGGCCGCCAACGCCAATCATCCCATCCTGCGCGGTGTGAGCGATCTTTTCGGCAACAGCGACGTCTATGAAGCCGCTCCGCCCGCCGACTCCGTCATTCTCGCTCGTGGTCAGATCCTTCAAGGCATGACCGCGGACACCCCGCCCGCCGCTTATACCAAAAAAACCAAGGCGGGCACCGAGCAGGACGTGAACACGCCCATGATGCCCGTCGCCTGGGTGCGGGTGGTGAAAAACGATGCCGGCGGTGAAAACAAAATCTTCTGCACCACCATGGGCGCCGCCACCGATCTCGCCACCGAAGGCACCCGCCGCCTCGTCGTGAACAGCGTCTTCTGGGGCCTCGGCCTCGAAGTGCCGGAGAAAGCCGAGGTCACCCCAATCGGCGACTACCAGCCCACAATGTACGGCTTCAAAGGTAACAAAACCGGTGTGAAGCCCGACGACTTCGCGCTCGGAAAGTAGCCATGTTGCTGTGCAACAGGAGTCATCCAGTTGCGAAGCAACAGGACTACTTCAACTCAAACACAAACGGCAGCCCTTGCGCTGTCATCATTTCCTTTTCCTTCGCCATGAAGCGTTCGGCTAGCTTGCCAAAGCTGCCGTCGCCGCGCAGGCGGGCGAGGACTTCGTTCACCTTCGCTTTCAATTCGTCATCGCCCTGCTGCAAGCCGACGGCCCACACTTCTTCACGCAACGGAGCGAGCAGCGCGCGCGTCTTGTCGGCATTCTGGGCGTGGTAGTTCATGATTGAGAGCTGGTCATAAACCCACGCATCGACGTTTGCGTTTACCACTTCCATCACGCACGACACATCGGCGTCGAGGGCGGTGATTTTGGCCTCCTTGAGATTCTCGCGCACCCAGCTTTCACCCGTGGTGCCGAGGCGGACGACGATCTTGCGTCCTGGCGTCTTCAAATCGGCCGCGCTTTGCACGGTGGAGCCTTTGGCGGCCAGAATCGACAAGCCGGTCTTCACATACGGTTCGGAAAAATCAATCGACTGCCGCCGCTCCGGCGTGGCGGTCATGGAGGAGATCACGAGGTCGATGGAGCCGGTGCGCAGCGCGGTGATGAGACCGTCGAAGTTGATGTTGCGAAATTCCACTTCGCGACCGAGCGCCTTGCCAATTTCCCGGCCCACTTCGATGGAGACACCGACGATTTCGCCCTTCTCATCGACGTATTCGAACGGGCGATACGTCGCGTCCGTGCCGATGATGAGTTTGTCGCTGCGTGAGCAGGCGCAGAGGGTGAACAGCAGGCTCAGGACAAGAAATCGGAACATGGTATGAATCAGGAGTTCAAATCACCGGCAAAATCACTCGGCATGCGCCAGTCACCACGCGGGGAGAGGGCCACGGAGCCGACTTTGGGTCCGTCGGGCACGCTGGAGCGCTTGAACTGGTTTTGCGCGAAGCGTTTGAAGAACAGAGCGAGCCACCTGGCGATGGTTTCATCGTCATATTTGCCCGCAAAAGCCTGCGCGGCCAGCCAGCGGATTTTTTCGGCGCTGCTGCCGTGACGCACGAAGTGGAACAGGAAAAAATCATGCAGCTCATACGGCCCGATGGTGTCCTCGGTCTTCTGTTGCAGCGATTCATCCGCCGCGAGCGGCAGCAGTTCGGGCGTGATCGGCGTGTCGGCGATGTCGCGCAGGATCGCGCCCGCTTTGTCGGCAAACGGTCCTTCAGCGCACCATTCGATGAGGTAGCGCACCAGCGTTTTCGGCACGCCGGAGTTCACATGATACATCGACATGTGGTCGCCATTGAAAGTACACCAGCCTAGCGCCGCCTCGGACAGATCCCCGGTGCCGACGACGATACCGCCGGTCTTGTTGGCGATGTCCATGAGGATCTGTGTTCGTTCACGCGCCTGCGAGTTCTCGTAAGTCGCGTCGTGCTGCGTTTCGGAATGACCGATGTCGGCGAAGTGCTGCCGCACCGCCTCGTTGATCGAAATCGTGCGCAGTTCGATGTTCAGCGCCTCGGCGAGCCGCTCCGCATTGCCCTTCGTGCGCGTCGTCGTGCCGAATCCGGGCATGGTGATCGTCAAAGCGGCGGTCATGGGCATGCCAGCGCGTTTCAGCGCCTCCAGCATCACCAGCAGCGCCAACGTCGAGTCGAGTCCGCCGGAAAGCCCGAGCACGGCAGTCTTCGCGCGTGCCTGTTTCAGTCTGCGGGCCAGTCCGGTGGCCTGAATCGCGAAAATCTCCTCGCACACCGCCGCACGGTCCACTTTGGCCGAAGGCACGAAGGGATGCGCGGAGATCGTGCGCAGCAGTTTGTCATCACCGCTGAGCGCAGGACCGAGATCGAAGGTGATGCGATGCATCGGCATCGTGCTGGCCTCATCGCGGAAGGACGAGCTTTTCAGCCGGTCGTGCGCCAGATGCTGCACATCCACATCCGCGATGGTTTGCCGCGTCTCGAACGAAAAGCGCTCACTTTCGCCCAGGATGATGCCGTTTTCAGCCACGAGGCAGTGGCCCGAGTAAACCACGTCCGTGCTCGATTCACCCGCACCCGCACCCGCATAAACATAAGCCGCCAGACAACGTGCCGCTTGCTGCGCCACGAGATGCCGACGATACGGCGCCTTGCCCAAAACTTCGGTGCTGGCCGAGGGATTCGCCAGCAGCGTGGCTCCGGCGAGCGCCAGATGACTCGACGGCGGAATCACCGTCCACAAATCCTCGCAAATCTCGATGCCGAGCACGAATCCGGTCACATCGCGTGCTTCAAACAGCAGTTCCGTGCCAATCGGCACGTCCTCGCCATTCAGCGTCGTCATCGTGGTGCCCAGCGTGTGCGCCGGTGAGAACCAGCGGCGCTCATAAAACTCCGCCGAGTTCGGCAGGAACGATTTCGGCACCAGTCCGAGCACTCGCCCCTTCGCCAGTACCGCCGCCACGTTGTAAAGTCGGTCCTGCACCAGCAGAGGCAATCCCACGATCAAAGCTGTCGGCAGATCATGCGTCGCCTGCGCCAGTTCGCTCAAACCGCGTACCGCTGCCGCTCGCAGCGCCTCGGTGTGAAACAAATCGGCACAGGAATAGCCGGTGAGGCTCAATTCGGGGAAAACAACGAGCTTGCAGCCGCGATGCGCCAGCGATCGTGCCTCACGCGCCAGGATCGCGACATTCTTCGCCACATCCCCCAGGATAAGTTTGGGCGACACCGCTGCCACCCGCACGAAACCAAATCGTTCGCGAGTTGATATCGGGGAAGGGGAGTCGTGCTGCATGCGGGAGCATAGCATGCGTGGTTTGGGGTGCGCGAGGGGGAATTCACTCTGTCAACACTCGCGCCTTTAACTCCGCCGTCGGCATCATGCAGGTCTCGTCTTTGCCGAACCAGCGGTAGCGGTAGCGGGCGATGAAGAAATAGAGCGGGTCACGCAGCGCTCGTGGCAGCGGTTTGAAGACGAGGGCCAGTTTCCACAGGCCGCCGAGGGTGCGTGCGATTTCGAGACCGGCGTCGCTGGCCTTGAAGGCTCCATGCGGTGTGAGGAAAAGCATCGCGTTGGGGAATTCGGGATCGAGGCCGTGGCGGGTGTAGAGTTCACGGCCCAGCGGGCTTTGAATGGGGGCGAACTTGATTTTGCCCGCTGGATCACGCCGCACGATGAAGCGCACGCTGGCATGGCAGAGATGGCAGACGCCGTCAAAGAGCAGCAGGTGGTCGCGGCTGGGATCGTAGTGGGACACGGTTAGTCGATTTTAACCTCGGCAGGCTGTGGTGTCATGGCTGAAATCCAAAACAGGTAGCCGAAGATGAGCAGCGTGCCGAAGCCGAGGGTGAAGCCCCAGGTTTGAGCGTGCTGGACGGGGTCGAGAACGCGCCCGGCGATGTCCTGGAGCAGCAGTTGCGGCCGATGCACGATGTCCCAACTGTTCCAGCGCGGAAAGCGGCCGAGATAGACGCCGAAACCGCTGAGGGCAAGCGTGCCGAGGGCCGCGCTCCATCCTGCCGCACGCGAATAGCGCCGCGCCAGCCAGTGCTGAACGATGCGCAGGGACTGGAAGCCGAACCACAATGACACGAGGGCGAAGGACAGCAGCATGAGCAGGTCCAGCCACTGCGGCACCTGTCCACTGCGTCTGGCGTTGAGATGGATCAGATCGGTGAGCACATAGGGCGCGTTCGGGAAGAACAGCAGCCAGACCGCCAGCAGTGGCAGCGCAAGAGCAAGGCGGTTGAGGCGTCCCAGTCCCAGACTGAGGCCGAGCGGGATGGCGGCCAGAAAGAGGTTCCACAGCAGAAAGATGTAATGATGATGGCCGGCGAGATGAAGGCGCACATTAAGCACGGCGCAGCACCAAAAACAGGCAAGGAGGTTGAGCAGAAGAACACGACGGGGCATGCGACAAGATACGAGTGCTGGAGGCGCTGGGGCAAGCAGGCTGTGATTTTGTGAAGATGAATTCACGTTCGGTTCACGCGGAGTTCATCCAGAAGGAGCTGAAGCTCTTGAGTACACTTTCAAGCCGCCTTCCGCCGCGATTGCCTGGCCGCCTTGAGCTGCCCGCATCCCGCCGCCACGTCAATCCCGCGTCGTTGGCGGATGGTGCAGGGGAAACCGGCGTCTTGGAGGATGTGGTGGAAGGTGTCGGCGGCGGCATCGCTGCTTTCGGTGCCCGTGTAGCCTTCGGTGCGGTTGAGCGGGATGAGATTGATGTGGGCGTCGAGGCCATGGAGCAGTTCGGCGATGCGGCGTGCGTGCTCGGGTGTGTCGTTGACGCCGTGGATCAAGGTCCACGCGAAGAAGATGCGGCGGCCGGTTTGCGCGTTGTAGCTGCGGCAGGCGGCGATGAGCTCGGCGAGCGGCCAGCGCTGGTTGGCGGGGATCAATTTGGCGCGTTCCTCCTCCGTGGCGGCGTGGAGGCTGACGGCGAGGTTGTAAGGCCGGTTTTCCGCCGCCATGCGCAGAATGCCGGGCACGACGCCGACGGTGGAGACGCTGATCTTGCTGGGGCCGATGTTCAGGCCGCGAGTGTCGCAAATGATGTCGAGGGCGGTCATCACGGCGTCGTAGTTGTGCAGCGGCTCGCCCATGCCCATGAAGACGAGGTTGCGCAGGCCCTTTTCGCCCTTCGCCTTCAGGATGCGCTGCGCGTGCAGCACCTGGGCGACGATTTCGCCGGGGCGCAGATGCCGCACGAAGCCCATCTGGCCTGTAGCGCAAAACACACAGCCCATCGCGCAACCGGCCTGGGTGCTGACGCAGGCGGTGTGGCGACCGGGGTAGCCCATGATGACGGTTTCAATCTCCTGCGCGTCGGCCATGCGCAGGAGGAACTTGTGCGTCAAACCATCGCTGCTGGGCGTGTCGGACGAGACAGGCGGCACGTCGAGCGACCAGGAGCCGTCGCCGAGCACTTGCGTGAGCCATTTGCGTAGCGGTGGCAGGAGGTCTTCGCGTGCGAGGGGATCAGCCATCGCTTTGAAGTGAAGCGTGTTCCAAAGCGTGCCCGCATGTGCCGGGCGCAAACCTGCGGCCACGATTAGCTCGCGGAGCTGGTCGAAGGTCAGGTCATGGAATGATTGTGGCATCAGGGAGAAGGGATGAGGTCAGGCGAGAAAGGGATTCTCCAACCGTTCGCGGCCGATGGTGGTGTCGTCGCCGTGGCCGGGAAAGACGCGGGTGGCGTCGGGCAGCGTGAACAGCTTCGTCTCAATGCCGCTGAGCAGTTGCTCCGTGGAGCCGCCGGGGAAGTCGGTGCGGCCGATGCCGTCGAGGAACAGCACGTCGCCGCCAAAAAGCAGGTTTTGCGCTTCGAGTTGGAAGCACACGCTGTCTGGCGAATGGCCGGGCACATGGTACAGCCGCCACGTCTCGCCGATGGCATTCAGGGTGTCCTTGCCTTCGAGGACTTCATCGACTTCAAAATCCGGGACAGAGAAGGAACTGCCTGTCATCGCGCCGTAGAGCCGCTCCAGGGTCAGCTCGCGTGAAAAGGGTGCAAAGGCGTAAACCCGGCAGCCATGCTGCGTTTTGACCGCTGCGGCGTCGAGAACGTGATCGAAGTGCTGGTGCGTGAGGAAAAGCGCGTCCACCCGCAGGTTTTGCTTCTTCAGCCAGCCGGCAATGCCGTCGGGCGCGTCCACGAGCACATGGCCTCCGGGCAGGCTGAGGTAATGGCCGTTCGTGGCGGCGATGCCGCCGGTGTAGGTGGTGATTTCAGACATGGGGGAGGCGAAAGACGGGAAAGAGGTGGACTTTTCAACACGGAAAAGGCAAAATCTGAACGCAAAACGGTCCGCGAGGTTCGTTATAGCTCTGGACGTTCTTCCCCCCATGACTCGATTTATCCTCACCCCCGTCGCGGTAGCGGCCTCCGCCCTCGCGCTCCTCATCCCCTCGGCGCAAGCGGAGACCAACTTTGGCCAGGTGGCCATGCATGTGGCCTACATGCTCCAGAACCACCACTACTCGAAGCAGGACTTCGACGACAAGGTGTCCGGCACGATGCTGTCGAACTACCTGAACATGCTCGACTTCAAGCACATCTTCTTCACCCAGAAGGATGTGAACGAGTTCAAGGACAAGTACGAGACCACGCTCGACGACCATGTGCTGATGCGGAACATCAGCCCCGCCATCGAGATCTACGACATTTACAAAGAGCGTGTGAAGGAGCGGGTCGAATTCCTCAAGAAGGCCATCGAGTCGGAGAAGTTCACCTTTGACTCCAAGCGCAGCATCGAGATCAAACGCGACAAGGCCCCATGGCCCAAGGACAAGGCCGAGCAGGACAAGCTTTGGCTCGACATCATTGAGGACAACCTCCTCGCCGAGCGTCTGGTGGACGAGGCGCGTGTCCGCGACGAGAAGAAAAAGGCCGAGAAAGCTGCCGCCGCCAAAAAGGACGGCACCGCCGAGGCTAAACCCAAGGACTCACCTGCAAGCACCGTGAACGCGGCCGCAGGCACCACCAAGCCCGAGGCGCAAGCCCCCGAAACGCCCAAGGTTCCTGGTGCGGCCGAATTTCCAAAGGTCGCGGCCAAGAAAGACAAAGATGAGAAGGACATGACACCGAAGGAGCGCGTCCTGAAGGATTACAGCACCCTGCTCGAAAGCATTGAGGAGAACGACAGCAAGGATGTCGTGAACTTCTTCCTCTCCAGTCTCGCCACCGCCTACGACCCGCACACCGAGTACATGAGCACCGACGAGAGCGACAACTTCAAAATCCATATGTCGCACAAGCTCGTCGGCATCGGAGCCCTTCTCGGCCAGAAGGATGACGGCGCTGAAATCCAGGGCATCGTCGTCGGCGGCCCTGCTGACAAGCAGGGTGAGCTCAAGCTCAATGACCGCATCACCGCCGTCGCCCAAGGCGAGGATGAATTCGTCGATGTGAAGTACCTGAAGCTCCAAAAGATCGTGGACTTGATCCGCGGCGAGAAGGGCACCACCGTCCGCCTGAAAATCGTCCCCGCCGACGATCCCTCCGCCAATCGCGTCATCGCCATTGTGCGTGACGAGGTGCCGCTGAAGGAAAAACTCGCCAACGCCGAGATGCTCGTCACCCCGCCTGACCTCGGCAAGCCGCTCAAGGTCGGCTGGATCAATCTCTCCAATTTCTACGCCGACATGGAAAATGGCACCGTCAGCACCAGCGCTGATGTGGAACGCCTCCTCCGCCGACTCATGAAGGAAAAGATTGACGGCCTGGTTCTCGACCTCCGTGACAACGGCGGCGGCTCCCTCGACGAGGCGATCAAGCTCACCGGTCTCTTCGTTCCCTCCGGTCCGGTCGTTCAGGCCAAGGACTGGCGTGGCAGCATCACCTGGCGCGACAGCGACAATGAAAAGCCCGTTTATGACGGCCCCATGATCGTGCTGGTGAACAAGGCCAGCGCCTCCGCTTCTGAAATTCTTGCCGCCGCCCTCCAGGACTATCGCCGCGCCCTCATCGTCGGCGACCAGTCCACCTTCGGCAAAGGTACCGTGCAGACCATCCTGCCCGTCGAGCGTTACATGCCCTTCTTCAGTGACAAAAAGAACGCCGGCGACCTCAAGGTCACCATCCAGAAGTTCTATCGCATCGCCGGTGGTTCCACCCAGCTCAAAGGTGTCGAGCCGGACGTGAAACTGCCCTCCATCCGTGACGTGCTCAACATCGGTGAAGGGGCCGCCGAAAATCCACTGCCCTACGACACCATCCCGCCGCGCAAATACCCGCTGTTCCGCAAGGACGCGTTCCCCGTGGATGAAATCAACGCCCGCGTCACCAGCCGTATCGCCGCCAATCCCGAGTTTCAGTACATTGTGGACGAGTCCAAGCGACTGAAAGAAAAGATCGACCGTAACATCGTCACCCTTAACTTGGCCGAGCGTGAGAAGGAGCGCATGGAAACCGAGGCACGCCGGGACAAGCAGAACGAGGAGCGTGAAGTGCGCGCCAAGGAAACGGCGGAGCGCATCAAGGACAAAGGTTTCGAGATATATCACCTCACTCTCGACAATGTGGACAAGCAGGAACTCGTTCCTCATTCCGCCTTCACCAAGGAAATGAACTCGGGCATGCGCACCGCGGCCGCGAAGGATGGCGACAACGCCAACGACGGCTCCAAATTCCCCTATGGGATTGAGCCGTTGAAGCTCGAAGCCGTCCACATCCTGCGCGATCTAATCGAACTGGACAACAAGCCCACCACCGCCGCCAAAACCGACGGCAAATCGCAGGCTGACGCCACTCAAAGCCAGGGGCGGTAAGGGAAACCTGCCAGCCGGTTGATTTCAAATTTAGAACAGGCCCAACATCGCTCCTGGAATGCAAGTCGGCATCATCACAGTCTCTGACCGTGCCAGCCAGGGTGTGTATGACGATCTCGGCGGCCCCGCGCTGCGGAAAGCCGCCGAAGGTTATGGCTGGAGCGTCACCGCCGAGGCCATCGTGCCGGATGACATACACGATATTCAGAACACCATCGTTTCCTTCCGACGCCAGGGCTGCGGCTTGATTCTGACCACCGGCGGTACTGGTGTGTCTGATCGTGATGTCACCCCCGAGGCCATTCGTGGCATCATGCGCGTCGAAATTCCTGGTTTTGGCGAGTTGATGCGCATGAAATCGCTCGAACTCACGCCCAACGCCATTCTCAGCCGCTGCATGGCGGCCATTGTCGATCCCTGTCTCGTCATCGCCCTGCCCGGCAAGCCTCAAGGCGCGGTCGATTGCCTCGGCTTCGTCCTCGGGGCCATCCCGCACACCGTGAAGCTCGCCCAGCGGGTTCCGACGAGCTGCTGAGCGGTTCGGACAAGCCCAGGTGGAGTATTGGAGTGCCGGAGTATTGGCTTGTTGATAGCATCACTCCACAACTCCAGTACTCCACCACTCCATGCAGCTCACTCTCTTCATCCCATGCTTCGTTGATCTCATCAGCCCGCAGGCCGGCATCAGCATCGTCAGCATCTTGGAGAAGCTTGGGCATGAGATCGACTATCCCGAGGAACTCGGCT
>DNXB01000257.1 GCA_003506995.1 Verrucomicrobiales bacterium | reverse complement strand
AGGAGGTCGATCTCGACCAGATTGACGTGGCTTTGCAGGTAGGTGCGCTGACGGGCGAGGTAATTGCCCTGGTCCCAGCCTTTGTTGGTGGGGCTGAGCACCTCGATGACGGTGATGAGACGACCGCCGTGCTCGCGGATTTCGATCCAGCGCGGCGTTTCGTCATCGACGATGACGATCTCCGGCTCGCAGGTTAGCACCCCGCCCGGCTGCGGCTCTGGTGCCCATTGCGGCGGGATGCCATGCTTCCAGGATTCGACGACAGCCACGTCCGGGCGGCGCTTTTCACCTTCGCTGCCAATGCTGATCTGCGCCTCCGAACGCACGCGCAGGTCAGGCGGCAGGGCTTCGGAAACTGAATCGCCAATGTAGGCGACAAGTTTGAGATGCACGTCGGACCAGGTGGCTTCCATCCACGGATCGATGCCAGGAAAAGGATTGTCGCGGCTTGTCATGCACGGAAGCTAGCCCAAATGCGACATGATGGCAAAAGTCATGTTTGGCAGGGCCTTGGCGCACGGTAGCCTGTGCCGATGCCCTCCGCCGCTGATTCCAACTCTGACAAGCTCGCCGACGCGTTTCTGGAGTTCATGGGGTCGGAACGTCGTTCATCCGAACGCACGCTGGCGAACTATGAGCTGGCGCTGCGGCAGTTCCGCGAGTGGCGGGAGCCTTTCAAAGGCTGGAGCGAACTCACGGCGGATGATTTCCGTGCTTATTTGTTCGAGCTGATGAAGAAGGAGCGCGGGCGGGCGACGATCCGGCTGCAATTCGCGGCGCTGCGCAGTTTTTTCAAATGGCTGACGCGACGGCGTGGCTGGAAGTCGAACCCGCTGCTGGAGGTGCAACTGCCGAAGCGGGAGAAAAAACTGCCCGTGGTGCTCACGGTGACGCAGATCGACCAGATGCTGAACCTGCCGCTGACGCTGGAGAAATCGAAACGCGACGCGGTCTGGGCGCCGGAGCGCGACGCGGCGATCCTGGAGCTGTTTTACAGCACGGGCATGCGTTTGAGCGAGCTGGTGGCGCTGAACGTGGCGGACATCGACACCTACACCGAGACGGTGCGCGTGTTTGGCAAAGGCAAGAAGGAGCGGCTGTGCCCGGTGGGCAGCAAGGCGCTGGAGGCGGTGCAGCGCTATCGCGCGAAGGCCGGGGTGCATGACGGGGCGCTGTTTTTGAGCAAGCTGCGCAAACGCCTCAGCATTCAGGGTGTGGACGATGTGGTGAACAAATACTGGCGCGCCTCCGGCCTGCCGGTGCATCTCACGCCGCACAAGTTCCGCCACAGCTTCGCCACGCACCTGCTGAACAACGGTGCCGATCTGCGCAGCGTGCAGGAGCTGCTGGGCCACGCGAGCCTTTCGACGACGCAGATCTACACGCACGTCTCGACGCAGCGGATGAAGGAGGTCTATGACAAGTCACATCCGAGGGCGTGAGGCAGGGCGGGGAGTCAGAGGTGAGATGTGAGAAGTGAGAAGTCAGAAGTCAGAGGTTGGGGGCGCAAGCCCACCCACGTCTCACTTCTAACTTCTAACTTCTGACGTTGCCGGTTCACTTCTTCGGCACCCAAGTCGCCACCGGCGTCGGCGTGTGAGCGGGCGCTTCGTCGAGGGCGAAGGTGATGCAGAGGCTCTGCGGGCCTTTGGCGTCGGCGAGGGCGACTTTGAGGATGTTGACCTTTTCCTTCACGAGGTCGCGCGACTGGGCGTTGGAGGGTTCGGGAGGCGTGCCGGAGCTGAAAGTGGCGCCCGCCGGGGAGACGATGGTGGCGATGAGGGTCTTGCCGCCCTGGGTGAGCGTGGCCTTGGCACCGTCGGCGGCGATCTCGGCCTTGGTGTGCATGCTCCAGGTGATGGTCTGGGTGGTTTTGATGACCAGATCGTCCTGGATCACGGCGTAGGGCTTGGCGCCGCGCACAACCATCGCGCCGCGATGCACATCCTTGGCGGCCTTGCTGTAGGCGTCGGTCATATCGACGACGGCGAGGCCTTGCTCAGGGCTGGAGGCACCGACGAGCACCTTGGCTTTCGCCTCAAGATCCTGGTTGCCGTCGATGACGAGCGTGTTCTGGCCGAGGGTGTTTTCGAGGTACAAGGCAAAACGTTTGGTGCGGTCGGCGCCGGGTTTGACTTCAAAGCCGGTGGAGCGTTCGCTGTCCGCGCCAAGCTCGATGCCCCAGCGCTGTCCGCCGGCTTCGAGGACGAAGCTGCCGATGTCGAGCTGCGCGGTGTGGTCCGCGTTTTCACCTCCTTTGACGGCGATGAAGTAGTCGTCCTTGTCCCAGCCGGAGCGCGTGGCGGCGACGACACCGCCGGGCAGCGCAAAATCGAGCGCGTCCGCCGTGCCATCACCAGCGGCGTGGGGGTTGTAGTAGAGGAAGTGGCCGACCTGGCCGAAATAGCCGGAGGAGACGGCCTGCTTGCCACTGGCGGCGATGGCGCGGATGCCGGGATTGCCATGGACACCGCAGAGCCAGGTGGCGACCCACGGACGGGTGGAGGTCGCGCCTTTGCTGTCGCCAAAATTGAAGGTCTGGCCGCTGGGGCCGATCAGGTGCATGCGGGCGACGCCGAACTGCGGGATGCCTTCCACCAGGCTGATGCCGAGGTCGTTGCCAGCGGCGGCTTTGCGGGACTGGCAAAGCATGGCGATGTAGTCCATCNNCCTCTTCGCCTGCCTGAAGTCCTTCGGGCCACACGCCTGCGGGAGCGAAACGTTCCAGCCCTTTGCCGAAGACCTTCGCGCCAGCATCGGCGGCCTTTTTTGCGATGGCAGGATCGTCATCCACCATGCAGATGGCGGCGATGAGCAGCGCGGAGGCGGCGGCCATGTGCTTGCTGTCCGGGGGCCGCTTGCCGTCATCCT
>DNXB01000402.1 GCA_003506995.1 Verrucomicrobiales bacterium | reverse complement strand
ATCCACCATCACCACCGAGGATGCGGCCATGGCCAGCAGCGGACGCGAGGACAGGATCGCATCCTCGGTGGTGATGGTGGATGAACTGCGGGATAAACTCTCGCAGGCCGGGTTCAGCCTCGAAATCCATGTCAGCGTGGCCTGTTTCTCCAGCAAACCGGCACGGGCGCTGGAGGCGCTGACGACGAGAGCGCCCGCCGCCGTATGGATTCTGTTCGGCTCACTGGAGCCGGTGCAGCAATGGTTTGTGCGCCGTCAACTGCCCTGCCTCGTGGTCGGCTCATGCGCGCACGGCGTGCCACTGCCATCGGTGGATGCGGATTACCGCGCCGCGTGCCGGCATGCCGGGGCGCTGCTGCGGCGCAAAGGCCACCGGCGCATCGCGCTGATCCGCCCGGATGGTGATTTCGGCGGCGATCTTGAGAGCGAGCAGGGACTGCTCGAAGCCCTGCGAGGCGATGAAACCGCGAGCCTGCTGGTGCTGCGGCACAACAGCACGCCTGAGCATCTCTGCGCCCTGCTGGAGAAGGCGCTGCGCTCGCCGCAGCCGCCCACGGCCTGCGTCGTGGCACGGACGGTGCATGTGCTCACGGTGATGATGTTTCTCATGCAGCGCGGCAAGCGCATCCCGCAGGACATGGCGGTGGTCTCACGCGACAATGAGCCTTTTCTCCAGCATGCCGTCCCGCCGGTCACCTGCTATGCCGCCAGCTCCGCGCAGTTTGCCCGCAGGGTGTCCAAAGCGGCGCTGCAACTGGCGGAAACCGGCAAGCTGCCGCCAAAGGCGCTGCGCCTGATGCCGCAGTTCGTGCGGGGGGCGACGGTGTGAGAATGAGGAATGACGAATGAAGCTCTAACTGCCTGTTGAAAAACTCATGCAGGAACGAGTAAGATGTTAAATGTCAGAGGTCAGAAGTGTGTTGCCGCAAGAGACACTTCTTACCTTTCGCCCCTGATTGCTCACGCCAGGAGGTTTTTCAACAGGCTGCTAAGCGGCGCTGTCATTGGTTCATTCCTGCTTCGGACTTCATTCGTCATTCTGCATTCTGGTTTCGTCATTTTTCCCCGCTCACCACGCGGTCCAGCCGCCATCGACGGCCAGATTTTGGCCGGTGATGAAGGATGAGGCATCGCTGAGCAGGAAGGTCACGGAGCCAGCGATCTCATCCGCCTGTCCGACTCGGCGCAGGGGCACTTTTTGGGCGAGACGCTCGATGAACTCGGGCTTCTCGCGTTGCAGCGTGGGATTGGGGAATGGGCCGGGGGAGACGCTGTTGCAGCGCAGGCCTTGCGGCCCCCAATGCACGGCCAGGTAACGCGCCATCTGCTGGATGCCCGCCTTGCCCACGCCATACTCGATGGGGTTCGGCGTCATCGGCGCGGCATACACAGTGGGATCAGGCGAGACGCTGCCGTACATGCTGGAAAACAGCACGAGGCTGCCCCTGCCCTGCTCCGCCATGCGCTGGCCCACGGCGCGTGCGAGCGCGAAGGTGGCGGTGAGGTTGCCGTGATTGGCGTGATCGAAGTCCTCCACCGTGAGATCATCGAAGCGCTTCGCCGTGGAGGCGTACGTCATGATCACCAGCCCATGCGGCACGCCGCGTGCGGCGATTTGATCCTGCACAAAGGCACTCACCGCCGTGGTGTCCGCCGCATCGAGCGTGGCGGGCGTCACCGCCGATGGCAGCCCCGCCTCATGCACCATCCGGGCGGCCCGATCTTCGAGATCCACGCACAAGACCCGCGCCCCCATCGAGACCAGTTGCCGCACCACGGACTGGCCGAGGTACCCGGCACCGCCGAAGACCCAGATGTCGCGCCCGTCGAGTTGAAAAGCAGTGGATGGATTCATGCGGGCAACAAACGCCGCATGAATCCTCCTGCCAGCCTGGATCGGCGGAATCTTTGAGGGACCAGCGGTTGGTTACTTGACCACTTCCTTCTTGGTCACCTTGTAAGAGCCGGGGGATTTGGAGAATTTCTGCATGCACTCGGTGCAGCAGAAAGCGACGAATCCGTCTGCGGTCTTCACACGGTAGATCGGGCGGGCGTGTTTCTGGTCCACCGGGCATTCATCATTGATGGGCCAGGCGGCGAAGACGGTGGCGGTCATCGCGAGACTGAGGAGGAGCGGGGCAAGGAGTGCTTTCATAGGATGTGGGTCAGGTTGGAGTTCCGTGCGCGTTACCTCATGAACGTGCGCCTCCCGCCGCATCGTAGCCCAAAGCAATTCACGCCCACCGATGCGCAAGGCAGGCGCAATCCGGGGTTATTTCTCCTCAATGTCCCAGTAGGCCAGCTTGGCGATTTGCTCGGGGGTGAATATGCGATTCCAGAGTTCAGCATTTAGGCTGCCATCCTCTCGCAACGTCACCATCTGAGCGGAACCGTCATTGCAGGCAATGACGATTCGCCGCCCCTCCCGCGCCCTCCCCTTGCGGTTTCCAGCTTGATCAGACACATCCCATCTTGGCGGCCAGTTTGAGTCCAACGCGTTCTCAACGATCACCGGTGCGATCCCTGGCGATGACTCTCCTTGGTGCTTCAGCAAAATCCAGTGGCACTCACCAGACTCAAGGGCCTGCTGGTAATTCGGCGGGCTTCCAATGCGGCCATCTGCAACAAACCTGCTACCAGGACAGCCAAACACAGTCTCCTCAGTAAACACACCCGCTTGAAACAACCGGCGAAAAACCTGATTGGCGCTGGTCTGGCCCACAGCAGCCGGGCCACCATCAGGATACAGGCCCTCGTTGTCGGTGGAGAACTGTTTCATGCCAAGGAGTATCTGCTTGCAGTAACTTACCCCCCAAGTCTCGTTGCCCATCCTGGAGATGTTGATGTAGGTCGGGACAGCCCAGAGTCCAAACAGCGCAACGGTCCCAATCACGATTCCTCACTGCAAGATTCCCCAGCGCTGTTTTGGTCGTTCAGTCATAAGTTCACTTCTCTTCAATATCCCAATACGAAAGCTGAGCGATTTGCTCGGGGGTGAGTGAGTCGATCCAGCTTTTTCCATGCTCGTCGAGGTTTGACGGCGAATGCCAGTCCATGGTGCCGTCTTCACGGAGTTTTTCGACGGCCACCGAGCCGTCGTTGCGGCCGATGATGATGCGTCTGCCACCCCATGCCCGCCCCCTCTTTTTGCCAGCCCAAAACGAGACATCCCATTTCGGCGGCCAGGAAGCGTTGAGACTGTTCTCGATGATGATCGGGGTTTTAGCATGGGAGGCCGCAGTCTGATGTTTCAAAAGCATCCAGTGACATTCCCCAGGCATCAGGGCTTTTTCAAAACTTGGCGCATGTCCGATCTCATTGTCCGGATTAAACACAATGCCGTTAAGCAATAATGGAGA
>DNXB01000375.1 GCA_003506995.1 Verrucomicrobiales bacterium | reverse complement strand
TGGTGGTGCCTTTCCAGTAGCCGCCGCCGCGGCCTGAGCGCTGAAAAACCACCGCGCGAGTCACGGGCAAACCCATGCTTTTGGCGGCAACCACATGGCCGGCCTCATGGATCGCGGCGAATTCGAGCGTTCCGATGGGAGCGTTCAGATGACGCTCCGTCTCGTGTGAAAAGACCGCCGTGTTGACGATCAGCAGTGCGCCAAGAACAAGCCTCCCGCAGGAGCCGTTAACGCGGTCCGAGAGCTGAGAGATCACCGCGCGGGTCACGGCCAGTCCAATGCTTTTGACGGCCGCCACATGACCGGCCTCACGGGTTTCGGTGAGCTCGGGCGCGCCGGTTGGAGCATCCAGATGATGCTCAATGTCGTGCGCAAAAACGGTCGTGTTGAGGAGCAGCAGGGTGCCAAGAATGAGTCGCATGTTTCGTTTCACGAGGCTCATGATTGCGCCATTCCTCAGGACTTCCACGCAGATCAAACACGCAAGACACATTTGAATCTTGGTTAATCATCCGCCGACAGAAATTTAGGCCGTCGCTGAATCCAGGTTTAGTTTCTCTCATGTTTGACTGTCATTCGTGTGTCATTTTCGCCCTCAATGCCCTCGCGTGACCATCATTTAGGCATGCAAAGAGCGCACTGACCATGCGGCTGATGCATGATGAAGCATGGCACATGCCCTCAATCGTTGACACGACCATCATCACGCATCTGCAAGCAAAGACATGCGGCTCGTTCCTGACTGCGCGCTGTTCCGTGAAGGCTCAACTCGTCGATGCTTGGGCGATCAGGGACTCCAGCAGGGCGCATTGCACGCGGGTGCGGGTCAGATTGTGACCGTGCCGGGAAACAGGGTAGTAAAGATCCCCTTCGAGGTGGTCGGTGAGGAAGCGGACGGCCTGTTCGAAGATGATGGTCTGGGCACCGAGGGGCAGCGTGTCGATTTCGGCCTGGGTGAGCCAGTCCTGCGTGGCGGCGAGGTAACCGCGTGTGATGGCGGCCAGCCGCTCCGGCAGAATGCGGACGCGGGCGGGGTCGGTTTCGTCCTCGGCGGCGGCGGAGGCCATGGTGCGGACCATGTCGCCAAAATCATGGGCCACGAGGCCGGGCATGACGGTGTCCCAGTCGATCACGCACAAGGGCTGCTGGGTTTGGCGGTCAAACAGCAGGTTGTTGAGCTTGGTGTCATTGTGAACCGTGCGGAGGGGCAGCCTGCGGGCCTGCAAAGCCTCGGCCAGATGGCTGCGGGCAAGGATTTGCGCTGTTTCGAGCGCACAGCCTTCCAACCGGCCCGCCGGATCGGTGGCGATCACGCTGTGCAGGCGCGCAAACCGCCGCCGTGTGTCGTGAAAACCGGGCAGCGTGTCCTTGAGAGCCGGGCCGGGCAGCGTGTCGAGCCGACGCTGGAAATCGCCAAACGCCCGGGCCGCGTCTTCAATGTGCCTCAGGCTGGGCGCGAGGTCGTGGCTCTCCGCGTCGTCGATGAAGTCAAACATGCGCCAGGCACCGCCATCCTCATCACGATGGAGGAACAAGCCGTTGCGAGTGCTTCGCAGGCTCAAACACTGCCTTGGTGATGCCACTTGCGCCGAAAGATGCGCGGCGATGCGCCGCGTGTTTTCCATGACTGCCTCCAAATCGGGAAACACCCGCTCGTTGAGCCGCTGGAGCAGGAAACCGCCCGTTTCCGTCCGCACCCGGAAGGTTTGATGAATGTGCCCGCTGCCATGAGCCGTGACGGCCTGCACTGGAGAAGGCAGATCAAAGGCTGCTGCGGCCTTTGGCGCGGTGGCGTCAAGATCGGACGCGTCGTTGTGATACGGCATGCAGGAGGCGATTTACCGGGATGTGGCAGCCCTCGTCAAGCGGCGGCTCAGTCCTGGGCATTCAAGGAGCAGGCACGGCAGGCCGCGCACAGCTCACAGCTCACGCTGTGCGGATTGTCCACGCACTTCGGGCAGTGGACGCAGAGCATGCACAGAGAACGCTTCGGGCCGTTGCTGGCGGAGGGCTGGCAGACGGGACGCGTGGCCGTCACCCGGGCGTAGGTGCAGGCCCGTGAGGAAAGTGTCTGGATGACATTGGAAACGTCCGTTTTCATGACCGTGGCATGGGGTGAACTCCCCACGCATGCTCCAGGACTCAAAAATGCGCTATTGGTCGGAAGACCAATACGCCCAACTTTTTTTCACCCGCGTTGCGTGGGCGCTTCTCCTCTTCAAAATCACCCGATGTCCGCCCAACCCGTGACAAATGAACAGCCAGCCTGCTTAAAATGGAGCGGAGGTTCCCTGCCTTTGACGGGTCCGTGTGTCATCGGCCGGCGTTCGGACAACGACATCCCCATCAACAACGTCCAGGTGTCCCGCCGCCATGCGCTGCTGATGAGCCACAACAGCGAATGGTGGCTCAACGACCTGGGCAGCCGCAACGGGGTCTTCCACAACGGCATGCGCATCACCAGCGCCCGTCGCTTGCGTGATGGCGATGAAATCCGCATCGCCAACCACCGTCTCACTTTTAGCAACGGCCGGCAGGGGCCGCTCCACCGCAGCACCATCGTCGGCAGCACCACGCAGATGGCGCTGCCGGAGGAGAACGGCAGCGCCCTCGGTCCGGTGGTCTGCGAGCTGGTCATCACCTCCCCGCAGGGTGAGATCCTGGAGGGCGAGAAGGCCGCGCACTGGTTGTTTGGCAAAAAACTCGAGCGCAGTCCGGGATCGGAGCATTACCGCCTGCCGCCTCTGGTGCGTGAGTGGCTGGCCCGCATGATGGAGTCGTCCGCCGTGTTCGTTCCCCTGGAAATGCGGGATGGCGACAAAAACCTCGTGGTCTCCCTCGCCCGCTGCAAAGACGCCCGCTGCTTCCTGCTGCTGCGGGAGGAATCAGCCCAAATTTCCATCGAACGCCTCCAAAGTCTCGGTCTCACCGAGCGCGAGGCCGAGGTCATGCACTGGGTTTGCGAGGGCAAGCAAAACACCGAGATCGCCGGGATTCTGGATGTCACGCTGCACACCGTAAAACGCCATATGGAGCACATCTTCAAAAAACTCGGCGTGGACAACCGCCAGAAGGCCATCAAGGCCGTCGCGGACCGGCTGGGAGCGTAAAAAAGACGGGGTTCAGGAACCCGCGTCCAGCGTCATGCGGAGGGTGGTGAGCACTGTCTGGGCGGTGTAGGGCTTTGGCAGGAAATGCTTCACGCCCATGCCTGCGGCCCTGGCCGCGCTGCTGTCATTTGAGAGTCCGCTGGCGGCGATGATTTTGAGGGCGGGGTTCATGTGCCTGAGCACCTGGATGGTGGCGGGGCCGTCCATGATGGGCATCATCATGTCAGTCAAGACAGCGGCCACCTCCGTCCGGTGCTGTGTGTAGAGGGTGACGGCCTCGGTGCCGTCGGCGGCGACGAGCACCCGGTAGCCAAAGGCTTCGAGCGTCTGCTGGGTGATGGTGCGCACCGCAGCCTCGTCGTCCACCACGAGGATCAGCTCGTCCCGGCCGCGCGGATGCATTTCCTCAAGCTGCCCAGGGCCTTCAGTCGTGGCGCCGCTGGCGGGGAACCAGACGCTGAAGGTGGTGCCGCGGTTCGGCTCGCTGTACACATTGAGAAAGCCGTCATGGCTTTTAATGATGGCGAGGACGGTTGAGAGCCCGAGCCCGGTGCCTTTGCCCACCTCCTTGGTGGTGAAGAAGGGGTCGAAGATTTTTTCCAGCACCTCCGGCGGGATGCCGGTGCCGGTGTCGGTCACCTTGATCATGATGTAGTCGCCGGGTTTCGCGCTCTCATGCATGGCGGCGTATTGCTCATCCAGGGTGACGCTCCTGGCGGAGACGGTCAGCGTGCCGCCGCCGGGCATGGCATCCCGGGCATTGACGCACAGGTTAAGCAAAATCTGATGCACCTGGGTGTGGTCGCCGAGGAAGGCGGGCAGGTCGGCGGGCAGGTCCGCCTGGAAGAGGATGTTCTTGGGGAAGGTGTCCTGCACGAGGTGCTGGATCTCCTCAATGATCAGCCGGGGGTTGATCATCACCCGCTGGCCTTCGACACCACGGGCGAAGGAGAGAATCTGCTGCACCATGTCGGCGCCTCGCCGGGCGCTGGTCTCGATGGTGCTGAGCATGGATCGTGCGCGCTCATCCCGGCTGGTGAGGCGGAGCAGATCGATCGACATCAAAATGGGGGCGAGCACGTTGTTCAGGTCATGCGCGATGCCGCCCGCGAGGGTGCCGATGCTTTCCATGCGCTGGACGCGAAGGTATTGCTGCTCGAGTCTCTTTTTCTCGGTGATGTCGGTGTTGATGGCCAGGATGCTCTTCGGGCGGCCGTCGGCGTCGCGCACCAGCGTCCAGCGGGCTTCGATCAAAATCGGAACGCCTGCCCTGTTGACCTGCTGAATCTCGCCGCGCCACTCACCCTGCCTGATGACGGTCTCGAAGGCCTTTTCATCGGCAGAAATATCGCGGTAGAGCAGCTCTGATGCCTTGCGTCCGAGGGCCTCCTCAGCGGTCCAGCCGTAGAGATGCTCGGCACCTTTATTCCAGTAAGTGATGCCGTGGTCCAGATCACGCACCAGGATGGCATCACGGGCCTTGTCCAGCAGCGATGCCTGCTCCCTCAACCGGTCTTCGGTGTGCTTGCGCTCACTGACGTCCCGCGCGACACCCACCACACGGTAGGTTTCACCGCTGGCGTCCTTCACAGGGAAAGCACGG
>DNXB01000373.1 GCA_003506995.1 Verrucomicrobiales bacterium | reverse complement strand
TGGTGGTGCCTTTCCAGTAGCCGCCACCGCGGCCTGAGCGCTGAAAGACCACCGCGCGAGTCACGGGCAGCCCCATGCTTTTTGCGGCAACCACATGACCGGCCTCATGGATCGCGGCAAATTCGAGCGTTCCGATGGGAGCGTTCAGATGACGCTCCGTATCGTGTGAAAAGACCGCCGTGTTGTCGATCAGCAGGGCGCCAAGGGCCATCTTCCCGCAGGAGCCGTAAACACGGTCCGAGAGCTGAGAGATCACCGCGCGGGTCACGGCCAGTCCAATGCTTTTGACGGCCGCCACATGACCGGCCTCACGGGTTTCGGTGAGCTCGGGCGCGCCGGTTGGAGCATCCAGATGATGCTCGATGTCGTGCGCAAAAGCGGCCGTGTTGAGGAGCAGCAGGGTGCCAAGAATGAGTCGCATGTTTTGTTTCACTTGGCTCATGATTGCGCCATTCCTCAGGACTTCCACGCAGATCAAACACGCGAGGCACATTTGAACCTTGGTTAATCATCCGCCGACAGAAATTTAGGCCGTCGCTGAATCCAGATTTAGTTTCTCTCATGTTTGACTGTCATTCGTGTGTCTTTTTCGCCCTCAATGCCCTCGCGTGACCACCCTTTCAGGCAGGCGAAGAATGCACTGACCATGCGAATGAAGCCTGATGATGCATGGCACATGCCCTCAAGCGTTGACACGACCATCATCACGCATCTGCAAGCAAAGACATGCGGCTCGTTCCTGATTGCGAAGATGTGAACGGCGAATGAAAAAGGCGGCCTCTCGCGAGGCCGTCGGGATTGGAAAGATGAGCGGCAGCGTCCCAACCTCGTAACCTTTCTCTTCCAAAAGGTCATTGGGCTGTGGCAAGCTCACTGCCAGCCTGATGACCACGAAACCCAGCCCTATTTTCCAAGCAGCCCCGTTTCATACCACACAGTGGACACGAGTTTGTCTGGCGAAGGCGGACTCGGAGGATGGTCGCAGAGCCTTGGCGGACTTGTGCGACGCGTATTATGAACCTGTTGTCGCTTACCTGCGCAGTGTGCTGCGGGATGCCGACGCAGCGCGGGACATGAGCCATGCGTTCCTTGCCGAGATGCTGGAAGGCGGCACCATTCATACAGCGGACCCGGAGCGCGGGAGGTTTCGCTTCTATCTGCTCGGAGCGGTGAAGCACTTCCTGGCGCATCGGCGCGAGGCGGATATGCGGCTGCGGCGTGGTGGTGGCATGCAGCCCTTGTCACTTGATTTAGAATCTCCTGATTCATCGGCGCTGAATGTGCCGGACGATGCCCGCCTTTCGCCCGAGGCTGCTTTTGATCGGCAATGGGCCGTTACCGTGCTCGCTCGTGCGATGGATGCGCTGCAAGTCGAATGCGCAGCGCAGGGTAAGTCGGCGTTGTTTGATCAACTGCGCCCTTGGTTGCTAGGCGAGTCTGATTACGGCGATCAAGCGGCAGTGGCGGAGTCATTGGGACTGAGTGCGGCGGCGATGAAGGTGACGGTGCATCGCATGAGGCATCGCTTCCGCCAGTGTGTGAAGGCGGAGATTGCAGGCACTTTGAAGGATGAGGCCGCTGTCGAGGATGAGATGCGCTCGCTGCTCTCGGCGCTGGGCAGCTGAAAAAGTTTGTAACCCTTTCTCCGTAGCACGGCATGGTCAGGTATGGACCCGTCATCATCTCCAAATTCCAAGTGCCCCCGCTGCGGAGAATCACTGCCAGCCGATGCCGTGGTCGGACTCTGCCCGCGCTGCCTCATGGTCGGCGCGATGCAGCCCACTCAAGCCGGAGATCAAGCCGCAGCGATACCCGCACTGACTCCTGAGGAACTCTCCCCGCACTTCCCGCAACTCGAAATCCTCGAATGCCTCGGTCGTGGTGGCATGGGTATCGTTTACAAGGCGCGGCAGAAGTCGCTGAACCGCCTCGTCGCGTTGAAACTGCTCGCCCCGGAGCGTGCGGATGATCCGCAGTTCGCCGCACGCTTTGAAAAGGAGGCCCACGCCCTCGCGGCGTTGAACCACCCGAACATCGTCAGCGTGTTTGATTTTGGCCGCGTCGAGCCTGCGCCTCCGGACTCTCAGCCCTCCGCCCTTCGCTCTCCGCTTTACTATTTGCTCATGGAGTTCGTGGATGGCGTGAATCTCCGCCAACTGCTGCAAGCGAAACGGCTCACACCGAAAGAAGCTCTCAGCATTGTTCCGCCCGTCTGCGATGCCCTACAATGCGCCCATGACCACGGCATCGTTCATCGCGACATCAAGCCTGAGAACCTGCTGATCGACAAGGCGGGTGTGGTGAAGATCGCCGACTTCGGCATCGCGAAGATCGTCCATAGTAGCCATCTCGCTCCCCGAGATGATCAGGGCGCTTCGGTTCACGACGCGGCAACGATGCCTTTCGGCACCCCAGACTACGCCGCGCCCGAACAATCCAACGGCACCGCCGACCACCGCGCCGACATCTACAGCCTCGGCGTGGTGCTTTACGAGATGCTCACGGGCGAGCGGCCCAAAGAAAACTTCACCCCGCCTTCAAAACGTGTGCAGATCGATGTGCGGCTCGATGAGGTCGTGCTGCGCGCCTTGGAAGCAAGGCCCGAGCTGCGCTACCAGACCGCGGCGGAGTTCCGCACGCAGGTGGAGGCAGCGGTGGCACAGCCCAACGACACACCGAGTCATGCGAAGGATGGCGTCGGCTCTCTCGCTGCGCCGCTCACCATGGTTTGGTGGTTCATCGGTTTCTTCACCGTCAGCATGATGCTCAATGCTCTGCTGGAGTTCGGCGTGCGATCCTTCCTGGCGTCGTTCATCGTTCTCACTATGGCGGGGAAGTTCTTCTTCGACTACGCGAGAGAATGCTCTGCAGCCTGGACTGGGCCGGAGCATGGCCCTGCAGGAAGCTGGAAGCTGCGAGCCTTTGCGTGGGCTGGGGCAGTCTTGGCTGTCGTGCTGATACTTGTTTCATTGGCTGCGCTTGGTGATATGGCGTTCGTCAGTAGAGCGGCAGCACTCAGTGGCCATCCAAGTCAGCCTGTCCCCCCTTCGGCGGCTTTTCGGCAGGTCTGGATTCCGCACGCGGACATGTTTTTCAGCCTGGTGGCGCTGGCGGGGGCCATCCTGTTGCCGTGGGCTGCCATGAGGCTGTGGAAGAAGGAGCCGCGATCACCCGTGCGTCCGCTCATCATCGCGGCCTGCGCGTCCCTGGCTCTGGTGGTGGAGTGGGTCGTTGTGCGGCAGACAACAATGGAGGCACTCCGGGCGCACTCACAGGCAGATGCGGCATACCGTCAACCGCTCACGTTCACGACTGCGGGACCATCGGCCGCAACCCGCGATCCCGCAGGAAGCATAACCTCCGAGACCAATTCGGTGCCTGCGGCTCCGCCCGTCGATGAGACCACCGCAGGCATCGGCATCTCCGTCACGGTGAAAGATGGAAAGGTTCAGATCA
>DNXB01000514.1:6228-7230 GCA_003506995.1 Verrucomicrobiales bacterium | reverse complement strand
AGAGCACCTCATCAACGGAGACTTCATTGCCGTAGAGGGCGCTGTCCTGGAGGCGCTGGAGCGTCTGGGAGTGCAGGAGGTGGCTCAACAGCCCGGTCTGGATGCGGAAGAGGCGGTCGTGGAGTTTCGGGTCTTCGGTTTCGCTGCCATGGTCGAAACCGCGGCGCTGCTGCTGGAGATGCGCGTAGAGTTCCGGAGGAGCGGAGAACGCGTCGGGCGCGAAGGCGTATTTCCCAAGCGCGATCAGGGCGCGGCGCTGTTGGCCGGCCTCGACGGGTTTGAAGGGAACGGCCTCCGGGGCCTGGCCCTGAACGGCGCGCTCGACAAGCACGCCGCCCACAAAGCGTGAGATGGCGGTGAGCGAGCCGTCGGCGTCCTTCGTCAGGGTGGTGTAGGCCTGCGCGACCTCCTGCCAGCTCTTGCCGGGCGCGGCGACGTCTTTGAGGATGTTCTTGAGCTCGCCCTTCACCATCTCGCAGCGTTGCTCGCCGTAGGCAATGGGATCGCTGCTCATGTCAAAGAGCATCGCGCGCGGGTCGATGGCCTTGCCGGTGGCGCGCATGTCATCGGCGTCGTTGGCAAAGGCGAGTTCCGGCTTGTGCGACTGGCTGGCGATGACTTCGAGGCGCTTCTGTTCTTCGACGGGATCTTCCAGGGACTCGCTGTAGCCGAAGTTGATGGCCCAGTGGTCGTACGGACCCGGCTTTGTGGTGAAATACTGGCCCTGCTTCACACCTTTGGGCGCGATGTTGACCGGCGGGTAATCCATGACGGAGCCGGTGAGGCCGACCTTCTCGGTGATGACGGCGTTGTGGATGTTTTCCAGGCTGTGGAGGTGGCTGGAGCGGAAGTTGTGGTTCAATCCGAGCGTGTGGCCGACCTCATGCAGCGCGAGGTAGTAGAGAGATTCTTTGACGAGCCGGTCCATTTCGATGCGGTCGCTCTTTTGCAGGCGCAGCATGGTCTGGCCGAACTGGATGCCGTGGCGGGCGCAGTTGCACG
>DNXB01000514.1:0-6190 GCA_003506995.1 Verrucomicrobiales bacterium | reverse complement strand
TCCAGCATGATGTCCGCGCCGAGGATCTGGCCGGTGCGCGGGTTGGCAAAGCTGGGGCCGTAGCCGCCGAAGGGCGGGTTCACGCTGCTGGTCCAGCGCAGGACGTTGTGCTCGATGTCGCCCGCGTCCCATTTCGCGTCATCGGGCTGCTGTTTGACGACCACGGCGTCTTTGAAGCCGGCGGTCTCAAACGCCTCGTTCCACTTGAGCACGGCGGCGCGAATGGTGTCGCGGAACTCGACGGGCGTGGTGTTTTCGATCCAGAAGACGATGGGCTCGACGGGTTCGCTCAATGCCGTGCCGGGCTTTTGTTTCACGAGATTCCAGCGGTGGATGACATCGCGGTAAGGCGCGACGTCGGTGCTGGTCATGTCGGTGATCTTGTGGGTGAAGTAGCCGATGCGCGGATCGTCACCACGCGGTTTGAAATCGCTCTCCGGCATGGCGATGAGCGTGTGCTGCACCTGCACGGTGATGTAGCGCGCGTCGGTGATGTCCTCGTCGTGCTTGCCGGAGGGCGTGGGGTTGTCAAAGACGTACTCGGCGATGACGGCGGTGTTTTTCGGGTAGCCGTTGATGCGCATGATCTTCGTCTTCGGCTCCGAGAGGCGGCCGAGCACGGATTTTTCGCCGCCGCCGAATTTCACCATCGTCAGTGTCTCGCGCAGGAAGAGATTGGTGGCGGCCACGAGCACACCGTCCGCGTCCTCGGCCACGATGGATTCGCTGGCAAGAATGGCCTGGCTGATGTTGGCGTTGCGGGCCTTGGCGAGGGGGTTCTGCGGATCAAAATAGATCGAGGTGTTTTTTTCGACGAACTCAACGCGGTCGAAGACCTTCCGCAGCGCGAAGATGGTCTCCTGGCCGTAGCGTCCGCGGTTGTGACCGGCGGCCACAGGACCATCGACGCTGTGAGTGAAGTAGATGAACTCGGGTCCGACTTGGTTCTTGGCGATGTAGAGCCACGGCGTGCCTTTCTCGAGGTCGAGATACATGCGGAACAGCCCTTCGATGCGATTGAAGCCCTTGGTGAAATCGGCCACGGACTTCTTCTTGGGTTTGTTGTCCTCGGCAGGCTTCGCGGTCGTGGCAGGCGCCGGGGCAGGGGATGGCGGGGTTTGAGCGGGTGCGGACGGCTTGGCTGGAGCAGGAATCGGCGGGTTCGGTGCTGGCTTGCCAGGAACGGGCACGGGTTCAGGCTTTGGCTCCGGCTTGGCAGGCTCGGGTTTCGGCTCAGGCTTCGCAGGATCACGTTTCGGCTCTGGTTTGGCCGGTTCGGGCTTCGAAGGCGGATTCGGCGGCGGATTGGGCTCCGGTGCAGCAGAAAGGTTCGCGAGGGTGAAGGCGAATGTGAGGCAGGCAAGGAGTGTGCGGTTCAGCATGGCGGGAGCGAATGGGTTGATCGCCAGTTTAACGTCACCGAACCGGGCTTGCACACAATTGATGGCAAGAATTACACATGCCATGGAATATCGGGAACAGGGGGGCGCTATATTTATACCCCTTGCCATTCAGGAGAAAACCGCGACGATTTGCGTTTCAGTTTGTCGGGCTGGTTGAAACCTCAGATCCACTCTAATGAACTCTGCATCTGCCATCAAACTTACAGGCACGGCACGTTGTTGCGTTTTGATCATGGCGATGCTGCTGCCAAATCTGACGGCTCGGGCCCAAGAGAATATGTGGTGGCGTAGCTCTGGCGGCGGTGTCTTTCAAGATATGGCGAACTGGAGCGCTTACCCTGGCTATACCGCGCCTGCCGAAGGCACACCCGAAGATCCCATAGATCCGAGTTTGCCGGCGGCCAGTCGGCGCGCGGTGTTTGAGCTGCTGTCGAATGGCACGATCACATTCACCGGCTCGGTGGCGACGGCGGACGCGCAGGTGCTCAAAGGCAGCGCGTTCTTTGCCCTCGGGGGGCACACTTGGAATACCGGCTCGTCGTTTTCCATCCTGGCACCGTTCGTTAACGCGGAAGGACTTGGACCGGAGGATCCGCCCTACACCGGCGTCACGGTCAATACGACGGTCAGTGGCGGAACGCTGAACACCAGTTCGCTGCTGGTCGGTGCCGGTGACTATCGCAATGTTGGCACGCTCACGCTATCGGCGACGACGCTCAACAGCACGAGTTTGCAGATCGCGCAGAGCGGCACGGGCACGCTCAATCTCACTAACGGCAGTATTTTGAATACCACGCCCGCCTCAAACTCAGCCGTGCCCATCGGCGGGCAGGGGGGATCGCACGGCACGGTGAATGTGAGTGGTGGCTCCACCTGGAACGTCGGCCCCAACGGGGTGCTGCATGTGGGCGGCTTTGGCGGCAGCGGCACGGGCGTGCTGAACATCACCAGCGGCACGGTAAGCGGCGCGGGTCTGAATGTGGCGCTCAACAGCGGCATCACAGGGAATGTTTATGTGAATGGCAGCTCGTCGCAGTTGAGCATGAGCGACGGCATCTATATTGGCCAGGGCGGCACGGGCACGATGAGCATCAGCAACGGTGGCACGGTCTCAGCCGCAGTCGGCACCAACAGTTCCGTGGGCAACACAGGCTTCGGCACCGGTAGTGTGAGCATCGCGGGCGCTGGATCGAGCTGGACCGCTGGCGCGCTGACTTTGAGCGGCCCGACCAGCAGCATCACCACCAACTCCGACGGTCTGCTCGACACGCGCGGGTTGTTCATGGTGCAAAATGGCGCGGATCTCGACATCCAGTCCACCGGCAACTTGGAGGCCCAAACGCTGCACATCTGGCAGGGCGGCACCGCACATCTCAGCGGCACCGTGCGGGCGAATGTCATCAACGTCGAAGGCGCTGGCAGCACGGTGATTCAGACCGGCAACAATGTCACCATCGACAACGGCGAGGGCATCGGGATTCTCAACATCACCAGTGGCGGGTCTTACTATGGTGCTCCGACCATTGCTCTGAGCGCCACCGGCGCGGCTGTCGCTACCTGCACGGTGAACGGCAGCGGCTCGCTCTGGTCTCTGGGTGCCACCTATTACCTGGGCGCGGGCGGCGGGCTGGGCGGTGTCACGGTGCAAAGCGGCGGCACGTTCGCCGCCACCGAGCTTTTCATTGGAGCCAACACCAACGGCGTGCTTGATGTGCTTCACAATGGCTCCACCTTTACCAGCAGCGGCTCTGTCTATGTCGGCGGCACGCAGACGCAGGCCACGGGCAATGGTGTCACCGGCAGCCTGACGGTTCAAAACGGCGCTTCAGCCGTCATCGCAGGCCAGCTCAAGGTGTGGAGCGGCGGCAACGTGCAGATTTCCGGTGGAAATCTCGAAGTGGGCAGTCTGCATGTCGCGGGCGGTGTCTTTAATACCAGCAGCAACGTCACCAGCGCGGGCACCCTGACGGTCACGGGCGGCGGCAGCTACTCGGGCAGCAACTTGATCCTCGGTGGCAATGGATTCGGCGGCGCGAGTGTCAGCGGTGGCGGTTCTAGCATCGACGCCAGCCAGGTGACGATTCAAAACGGGCGCACGCTCAGCATCGGTGCCGACGGCACGCTCAGCGCGAACCAAATCTCGATCGAGGGCGGCGAGTTGCTGAACAGCGGCAGCATTTTCAGCGATGGTACGCTCAGCGTGACTGCGGGCGGTCTGCTGGACTCCACGGTGGCGCTCGAAATCAGCGACACGGGTATTCACCAGATTAGCGTCAGCGGCGTGAATTCGGAGATCAAGGCCAGCAGCGTGAATGTGCGCAGGGATGGCATGCTCATCGTGGACAGCGGTGGCAGCGTCACCAGCACGGTGAATGCCTTCGGTGGCACGACAGGCGGCGGCTATGGCGGCCAGGTGCAGTTTGAAAACACCGCCTCCGCAGGTGGCGGCATGATTGTCAGTCATGGTGGCGAGGCCAGCGGAGCCAGCGGTGGCGTCGTGCAGTTCCGCCATAACACCACGGCAGGCACCGGAACCTTCATCAGTCATGGTGCCACGGCGGGTGGTGCCAGCGGTGGCAGGCTGCAGTTTGATCAAAACGCCACGGCGGCAGGCGGCACATTCACCGTTCATGGCGGCACCATCGGCGACGCGGAGGGGGGCGGCATCGAGTTCAATGACAACACGACGGCCGCCACCGGCCTTTTCACCGTCCACGGCGGCACGCTCGGCGAGGCGGAGGGAGGCGGCGTGCGATTCTATGACAGCAGCACCGCTGCGCACGGCACCTTCACGATCCATGGTGGCACCGTCAACGGGGCGGAAGGAGGCAACGTGCAGTTCATGGGGGGGAGTTCCGCTGAAGCGGGTGTCTTTACGGCCAATGCGGGCGGCGTGCTTGGCGCGTTCAGCGGCTCGGTGGAGTTTGGCGATTCCGCCTCCGCCGGCGACGCGGTCATCACCGCGAACGGCAGCGCCTTCACTGGCAGCCTGGTCGATGGCACCGGCGGCGGCATGATCTTGTTTGAAGGATTCTCCTCCGCCCGCAATGCCACGCTGATCGCCAATGGCGGCACGGGAGCGGGACTCGGCGGCGCGATCATTTTTTTGGACCAGTCACGCGGTGGCGAGGCTCGTGTGCAGGTCCATGGCAATGGCAGGCTCGACATCAGCCTGCATGACAGCGACGAAGTGGAAATCGGATCGCTCGAAGGCTCCGGAAATGTCTTTCTCGGCTCCAAAACGCTCGTCCTCGGAGAAAACGGCCTCAGCACCACCTTCAGCGGCTCCGTGCAGGATGACGGCGCGGTGTTTGATTTCACCGGCCTCCATGAGCTAGGCGGCTCGCTCATCAAGATCGGTGAAGGCACCACCACATTGACCGGCATGAGCACCTACACCGGCATGACTGCGGTCGCCGGCGGCACGCTCGTCGCGGACCTGTCGCTGAATGCGAGTGTGCTCAACAGCGCGTCCGAGTTGCACGTCGGCGGCGGCACATTTGAGCTCAAGGGACTCGCGGCGGCTGCTCGAACGCAGGTTCTCGATGGTCTTGTTGTACACTCTGGTGTCAGCAGCATTATCGTGAACAATGTGGGTGCCAGCACCACGCTGGACCTCAGCAGCGCGGGCATCACGCGGCAGGAGGAAGGCACGGTTGATTTCAGGGCGGTCACCGGCACGCTCGGCGTCGATGCGATCGTCAAAACGGCGCAGCAAAACGACGCTAGCGGCATTCTCGCCCCCTGGGCCACGGTGAACGGCGGCGCGGCGCTCGCGGCCAACAATGGCTCGAATGTGATCGTGCCTTACACGGGTTACACCGATGTCAGCAGCACCATTGCCAGCAACAGCGACTCCAACACGCGTCTCACCGGCGGCGGTGTGGTGACGCTCGCCGCTGCGACGACCACGATCCACACGCTGACACAAAATCACAGCGGCGCCGCCACGGTCGATACTGCGGGCAAGACATTGAGCACCAACGGCATTCTCGTCAGCCCCACGGCCGCCGCGTTGACCATCGGGAGCAGCGCAGGCTCGGGCACGCTCACGGCGGTTGATGAGCTCGTCCTCATCAACCACTCCGCCAGCGAACTCACCATCAATGCCAATGTCACCGGCGGCATCGCCATGACGACCTCCGGCAACACGACGCTCAACGGCGCCAACACCTACACCGGCGCGACCAACATCGCCTCAGGAACGCTGGTCGTAGATGGCAGCATCGCGGCCTCCTCGGGCGTATTTCTGGCCACAGGAGCCACATTGGGCGGTCACGGCAGCGTCAGCAGCATCGGTGGTGAGGGCACCGTGGCTCCGGGCAACAGTCCGGGCATCATGACCGCCACTTCGGTTGATCCGGGCGGTGGCATGGACTTTTTGTTTCAATTCACGCAAACCGGCGCGCCCAATTTCTTGAGCGCCAGCGCCAGCGGGAATGATGTTTTGCGCCTCAGCAGTCTCACACCGTTTCTGAGCGCGCTTTCCGATGACAACACCATCACGCTCGACTTCAGCGGCCTCACGTTGGGCAGCGGAGACGTCCTCCTCGGCGGCTTTTACACCGACAACGGCGGCGATTTCTTCTCGCAGATCCAGTTTGCCGATTTCCAGTTCGTCGGACTCGATCCCGACCTGGAGATTTTGATCAGCACGGTGGCCTACACGGCTGATTTCGGCAGTGGCATCGTGAACGGCCGCATCACGCAGTTCACGGTCGCATCCATCGGTGCCATGCTCACGCCTGCCAGCATCAGCGGCACCGCCACGGCCGTGCTGACCGTCA
>DNXB01000271.1 GCA_003506995.1 Verrucomicrobiales bacterium | reverse complement strand
TGGGCACCTTCACGCCGGGCTGGTCCTTCCGACCCGAGGAGATCACCAGCGCGCATCTTTTGAGCCAAGCAAGCTATCACTGCGCCCATCTCGGTAAATGGCATGTCGGCGCGGTGAAGAAAGAGTCGCCAGTGAGTCCGCTGTCGATGGGATTTCATGAGTGCCTCTCGCATGACAACTTCTTCGAGATGAACCCCTCGCTCTCGCGCAATGGCGGCCCGCCGGAGCTTTTCAAAGGCGAAAGCTCCGAGATCCTCATCCGCGAGGCCATTGAGGTCATCAAACGCGCTCAGAAAGCCGGCAAGCCGTTCTTCCAGGTCATCTGGTTCGGCTCGCCACACGAGCCTTACAGCGGCCTGCCGCAGGATCTCGCGCTCTACGACGACCTGCCCGCGAAATACACGAAGCTGGTCAAACTCACCTCAAATGAAACCGGCGGCGGCACCAAACGCCCGCAGGGAGAAGTCCTCCGCGAGCGCTACGCCGAGATCACCGCCATGGACCGCGCCATCGGCANNTGTTTTACTGCGGCGACAACGGCACCTCGCCCGATGCCGCGCTGGGTTTTCCGCATCGCGGAGCGAAGGCAGAGGTCTATGAGGGCGGCATACTCGTCCCCGGCCTCATCGAGTGGCCCGCACGTATCCCGAAGCCACGCAGCACCAGCGTCCGCGCCAGCACGAGCGATCTGCTGCCCACCGTGGCCGCCATTGCAGGACAATCGCTGCCTGATCGCCCGCTGGACGGCATCGACCTCGCACCCGTGCTCGATGGCACGATGACAGCGCGTCCCACGACGCTGCATTTCTGGGAATACCAGGCTGGAGGCAAATCAGCCAGGGGTGAACCTTACATCGACCCGGAGCTTCAAAAAGGCACCACACCACTCGTCAAAAAGATGGGCGGCAAAGCCACGCGTGACTTCACGAATTTCCGACACCCCGTCATCACTGAGGAAGACTACCTCGGCGCGCGCAGCATCATCGAGGGCGATCACAAGCTCGTCATCCACGAGCAGAAGAGCGGCGCACCCAAAATCGAGCTCTTCGATTTGAAGGCTGATCCCGCCGAGAAAACGAACCTGCTCGAACAAAAGCCCGAACTTGCCAAGGAACTCCAGTCCAAGCTCCGCCAGTGGCAGGACAGCGTGCTGAAAAGCCTCACAGGCGCGGACTACCAAAAGTGAAGCCAGCCGGATGTGTTCGGCGGATGGAGCTTCGCAGCACCCAAAGCATCCTTCGCCGAACTATCCGGCTGGCTTGGGAGGCGTGCTATACCTCGCGTCATCAGCTTTTGTAAAATTCCGGTTGGTCCCGCAGATTCAGACAACCCACAGATTGCCTGATTCAGAAAAGAAATCTGCGGGTTGTCTGAATCTGCGGGAAATCACATATCCTGATGACGCGAGATATAGTCTCGTGGAACATTCGTAAGCCCCCCCGGAGCCGGATAGTTTGGCGATCATGCTTCATGCCGTGGCGGCAGCTTCTCGCGCCAAACACATCCGCCCCACAACTGCCGATCTTTGCCGCAAGCTGTTCGCCGATGCCGCGTTTCCTGACGCTCCATGAAGCTTTTCGCCGCCGCACTCGGACTCCTTTCGTCATTCGTCATTCCGCATTCGTCATTGGCCGCCGATCGGCCCAACGTCGTCTTCATCCTCGCGGATGACCTCGGCTACTCCGACATTGGCTGCTATGGCGGAGAGATCGAGACGCCGAATCTTGATTCGCTGGCGAAGAACGGCCTGCGCTTCTCGCAGTTCTACAACACCGCCCGCTGCTGGCCCACTCGCGGTGCTTTGATGACCGGATTCTACGCGCAGCAGATCCATCGCGATGTTTTGCCGAATGTCGGTGGGGGTGGTCAGGGCGTGCGGCAGAAATGGGCTCGGCTGCTGCCGGATTTTCTCAAACCAGCGGGCTATCGCAGCTACCACAGCGGGAAATGGCACATCGACGGCAAGGTGCTCGATGCTGGTTTTGATCGCTCGCTCGACACCCGCAACCAAGGCAACTTTTTCACTGCCAAAGGCAACACCATCGACGACGTGCCCGTGAATCCCCCTGCGGATGAAAAAGGCTACTACACGACCATCGCCACCGCCGACCATGCGATTGATTGCCTCAAAGATCACGCGGCCAATCATGCTGGGAAGCCATTCTTCCACTACATCCCCTTCATCGCGCCGCACTTCCCGCTGCATGCGCTGCCGGAGGACATCGCGAAGTATCGGGACAAATACCTCGAAGGCTGGGACAAGATGCGCGAGCAACGCCATGCGAACCTCCGCTCCGCAGGCATCACCTACACCGATCTCTCCACCCTGGAGCGCGAAGTCGGCCCGCCGTATGCCTTTCCTGATGCGATGGAAAAACTCGGCCCCGGCGAGGTCAATCGTCCTTTGCCATGGAATGAGCTGACCGACGAGCAGCGCCGCTTCCAGGCCACAAAGATGGCCATCCATGCCGCAATGGTGGACCGCATGGACCAGGAGATCGGCCGCATCATCGCTCAAATCAAAGCGATGGGCGCGTTCGAGAACACGCTCATCTTTTTCGCCTCCGACAACGGCGCGAGCGCCGAGATCATGGTGCGCAATGGCGGCCACGATCCCGCCGCGTCTCCGGGCAGCGCCGCGACCTACCTCTGCCTCGGCCCCGGCTTCTCCAGCGCTTGCAACACGCCGCATCGCCGCCACAAGACCTGGGTGCATGAAGGCGGCATCAGCACGCCGCTCATCGCGCACTGGCCTGCGGGCATCACCGCAAAGAACGAGCTGCGCACCACGCCCGCGCATGTCATCGACATCGTGCCCACCGTGCTCGAACTCGCCGGTGTCGAAAAACCGAAGGTGTGGGAGGGCGAGACTATCCCCGAAGCGCCGGGCCGAAGCCTCGTGCCCGCCTTTGCCAAAGACGAGACCATCGCCCGCGACTCGCTCTGGTGGCTGCATGAAGGCAACCGCGCCATCCGTATCGGCGATTGGAAACTCGTCGCCTCCAAAGGCGATGCCTGGGAGCTTTACGACCTCAAAACCGACCGCGCCGAGCAGCACGACCTCGCCGCGAAGATGCCTGACAAGGTCAAGGAACTCGAAGCCGCGTGGCAGCAGCAAACCGATGACTTCACCACGCTCGTGAAGAAAACGCTCGCCGATCAGCCGAAAGGAAAAGCCAAAGGCAAGAAGGCGAAAAAGTAGCTTCGATTGCCGAACGTCCCCAACCCATTCGAGTGCCACTCGAATCTACATCCAACCATGAAGCTTCATCTCCTCCTCTTCGCCCTTTGCCCTGCGCTCTTTGCTGCGCAGCCAAATGTCGTCTTCATTTACGCGGACGATCTCGGCTTCGGCGATCTGGCCTGCCACGGGCATCCGCGCATCCAGACGCCGAACCTCGACCGCATGGCGAAGGAAGGGACGGACTTCTGGAGCTTCACGGTCGTGAATCCAGTGTGCTCGCCGAGCCGCACAGGCATTGTGACGGGGCAGTTTCCCTCGCGCTGGGGCGTGCATCAGCACTTTGCCACGCATGAGCAGAACGTGGCCCGCAACATGCCCGACTGGCTCGATCCGAAGGCGCCGCTGCTGCCGCGTGTGATGAAGGAAGCGGGCTACAAGACCGCGCACTTTGGCAAATGGCATCTCTCCGGCGGCAACATCGAAGGCGCGCCGCTGCCCGCCGCCTACGGCTATGATGACGCGGCAGTGTGGACCGGGCCGGGGGCGCATGTCTTTGACGGCCTGAAGTATGAGTTCGCCAAGGGTGAAGGATCCGCCCATGACCAACAAGCCGCCTCCTGGATCAGCGTGGCGGCCACGGATCACGCGCTGCGCTTCATCCGCGAGGCGAAGGGCGCTCCCTTTTACCTCAATCTCTGGCTGCATGAGACGCATCACCTCGTCTCTGCCACGGAGGACGACAAAAAGCCCTATCCCGATGTGCCGGAGCCGCAGCGGACTTATTACGCGGCGGTTTCACGCGCAGACCGGCAGGTGGGACGCGTGCTGGATGTGCTCGACGAACTGGGCCTCGCGAACAGCACGCTCGTCATGTTCTCCAGCGACAACGGACCTGAAAACAGCCACGCGCAGCCTGGACAGAAGTTTTATCACAGCCAGGGCAGCACGGGCGGCCTGCGGGGTCGGAAGCGCAGCCTGCTCATGGGCGGCGTGAACGTGCCCTTCCTGGTGCGCTGGCCCGGCGTGGTGCCCGCAGGCCGAGTTGACAAGGAAACCGCGCTCGCCGCTGTGGATGTGTTTCCCACCGTGCTCGCCGCCACGGGCGTGAAAACACCCGAGGGCTATGTCTCCGATGGCGAGAGCATGCTCGCCGCGTTCAAAGGCGAGAAGCAGGTGCGCGCGAAGCCCGTCTTCTGGTGGTGGCAGGGCGGCCATGGTGGCGATGACTGGCCCGCCTTTGCCATGCGCGAGGGATCGCATGTGCTCATCCTCGACGAGACCAAGCAGCGCGCGGAGCTCTTCGATGTCGTCGCAGATCGTTTCCAAACCAACAACCTCGCCACCGCCGATCCGGAGCGCGTGAAAAGCATGACCTCGGCCATCGACGCGTGGTTCGCCACGCTCCCCAAAAGTGTCGATCCTGCGCTGCGGGCGAAAGCCGCGCCAAAACCTGCCGTAAAGGCCACCAAGCCCGCTGAGATCACACCCGAAACCCGTCTCCGCGCCTTCAAAAACTGGGACAAGAACCAGGACGGGCATCTGACACTCGAAGAATACCGCAACGGCCTCGCGAAGAAGGACAACGCGGAGAACCGCTTCAAAAACTTCGACCAGAACAAAGATGGCAAGCTCACCCGCGAGGAGTTTGCCGCGCCCACCAACCGCTGAATGCCATGAAACGACTCCTCCTCCTCCTCTTCGCCTTGTGCCCTTCGCTCTTCGCGGCGAAGCCGAACATCCTCATGATCGCAGTGGATGATTTGAGACCGCAGTTGCGCTGCTATGGTGTGGAGCAGATGCATTCTCCGAATATGGACCGGCTCGCGTCGCAGAGCCTGCTCTTCAACCGCGCTTACTGCATGGTGCCGACCTGCGGAGCCTCGCGCGCCAGTTTGATGACGAGCATTCGCCCTGCGCAGGGCCGCTTCATGACCCATCTGGCCTCGGCGGAGAAGGAAGCACCCGGCATCGTCACGCTGAACACACAGCTCAAGCAGCACGGCTATGTCACCCTCTCGAATGGCAAGGTCTTCCATCATCCCGAGGACAACGCCGTGGGCTGGAGCGAGCCTGCGTGGCGTCCCGGTGCGCCCGCTACCGGTGCGCCATCTGCTGCGCCGAAGAAAAAGGGCGGCAAGGGCAAGGCGAAGGCTGCTGCCGCGACGAAAGACGAGAAAGGCAAGTCACGCGGCCGCCCTTTTGGCATCTCCGATCTCAGCGATGACGAGCACAGCGACGGCCAGGTGGCTTTGAAGACCATCGCCGATCTCCGCCGCATGAAGGAAGGCGGGCAGCCCTTCTTCATCGCCGCCGGTTTCTTCAAGCCGCACCTGCCCTTCATCTGCCCGAAGAAATACTGGGATCTCTATCCCGAAGGCAGTCTGAAACTCCCCGCAAACTACCATGCACCGAAGGACGCGCCCGAGGTGTCCATTCACAATTCCGGCGAGCTCCGCGCCTACACCGGCGTGCCGAAAAACGGCCCGCTGCCGGATGCGATGGCGCTTGAGATGATCCGTGGCTACCACGCCTGCGTTAGCTTCACCGACGCGCAAATCGGTCGCGTGCTTGATGAGCTGGAGCGGCTCGATCTCGCGAAAAACACCATCGTCATCCTCTGGGGCGACCACGGCTGGAACCTCGCGGAGCACACGCTGTGGTGCAAACACAGTTGCTACGAGACCTCCATGCGCGTGCCGCTCATGATTCGTGCGCCCGGCTTTAACGGCGGCAAGAAAACGGAAGCGCTCACCGAGCTGATCGACGTGTATCCCACGCTCTGCGAGCTGGTCGGCGTGCCGGTGCCAGCACACGTGCAGGGCCGCAGCTTTGTCCCACTGCTCACCGATCCCGCGCAGTCGTGGAAGACGCAGGCCATCGGCCGCTTCACGAATGGCGAC
>DNXB01000021.1 GCA_003506995.1 Verrucomicrobiales bacterium | reverse complement strand
CATCAACTCATCACTCGCGAAGGCGCTCTGCCCGGCGCGGCTGACTGGACGCATCAGTATGGCGACATCGGCAACACGGTGAAGTCCGACGACAGCCGCGTGCGCGCGCCGCTCGGCGTGCTGTGGTTTGGGGGCAGTTCAAACATGGACGTGCTGCCACGTCATGGTCACGGCCCGCCCGAGCAGGTCGTGGGCGGACGCCTCTTCATCCAGGGCATGCACAGCGTCAGCGCGCGCGATGTCTATACCGGCCGTGTCATCTGGAAGCACGACTTCAAAGACCTCGGCACTTTCGGCATCTATTACAACGAGACCTACGAGGACACGCCACTGAGCACCGCCTACAATCAAAAACACATCCCCGGCGCGAACGGTCGCGGCACAAACTACATCGCCACCGAAGACGCCGTCTATGTGGCGCTGAAAGGCGAGTGCCAGATGCTCGACTCCCGCACGGGCGAGCTGAAAAAGACGATCAAGCTGCGCGATGAAGCCAAAGATCCCGCGCAGTGGGCTTTCATCGGCGTGCTGGATGATCTGCTCATCGGTGGCGATGACTTTGCGCACTTCAGCCTGCAAACCGGCACCGCAAAAAGCCGCGCCGCCGCGCCCATCGAGGATCTCTCCGCCAGCGGAGGTCTCGCCGTGTTTGATCGTCACAGCGGCAAGCTGCTCTGGCGTGTGAAGGCGCGTCACAGCTTCCTGCACAACGGCATCGTCGCAGGCAACGGTCGCATCTACTGCATCGACAAGCTCACCAAGCATGCCGAGAACCTGCTGGAGCGTCGCGGCAAGGATCTGCCCAAAGACTATCGAGTTGTCTCGCTCGATGCGCGCTCCGGAAAAGTGCTGTGGGAGCAGGAACAGGACATCTTCGGCACCTGGCTAGGCTACTCGAAGCAGCATGACGTTTTGCTCCAAGCCGGAGCCAAAGCGAGCGACCGCCTGTCCACCGAAGTCGGCGATGGCATGATCGCTTACGAAGGGAAAACGGGCCGCGTGCGCTGGCAGGATCTGAGGCGCGTCTATACCGGCCCCTGCATCCTGCATAACGAACTCATCCTCACTGGCGCGAACTCCTACAGCAGCTCCAGCGGTGCTTTCAGCCTGCTCAGCGGCGAGCCGCATTTCGTGAAAAACCCGCTCACCGGCAACATGGAGCCATGGCGTCTGAACCGCACCTATGGCTGCAACACCATCATCGCCAGCGAGCACCTGCTCACCTACCGCAGCGGCGCGGCGGGCTTTTATGATCTCGACAGCATGAGCGGCACCTCAAACCTCGGCGGATTCAAATCTGGCTGCACCTCCAACCTCGTCGTGGCCAACGGCGTGCTCAACGCGCCCGATTACACGCGCACCTGCTCCTGCGCGTATCAGAACCAGACCTCGCTCGCGCTCATCCACATGCCTGAGATGGAGATGTGGAGCTACAGCCAGTTCGGCCTCGATGGCAAACAAGGCGACCGCATCCTCCACGCCGGTATCAACTTCGGTGCGCCCGGAAATCGCCGCGCATCCGACGGCACGCTCTGGCTGGAGCATCCACACGCCGGCAGTGGCAACGCACCGCAGCTTGGCGTCGAAGGCATCGGCAAAGAGGTGACATGGTTCCGCCGTCACAGCTCGCAAATCGCTGATGCTGGCAAAAGCCAGCCATGGATCGCCGCGTCTGGTTTGATCGGCGAAGGCGAGATCGTCATCACACCCTCGCTGCGTCGTCCGCTGCTCGTGAAGCCTGTCAAAAAATCCGACGATGATGACGACAAGCCAGACAGCAAAAAGAAAACAGATGCCAAGGCCAAATCTGCCTCCTCAGCCGTGCAGGAGCCGCTGCTCAAGATCGACTATCCACCTCTTCAGCACACCGTACGCCTGCATTTCAGCGATCCCGATCAACTCCCGCCCGGCGAGCGTGTCTTCAACGTCCTGCTGCAAGGCAAGACCGTGCTGGAGAACTTCGATCTCGCCAAGGAAGGCGGCAGCGCCATACGTGAGTTCAAAGGCATCGTCATCGGTTCCGACCTGCGTCTCACGCTGAAGTCTGCTTCAGGCTCCAAAACCAAACCCGTCCTCAGCGGCGTGGAGTTCAAGGCGGAGTAGGTTTGGCGACGTAGGCCGGGTGTGGCGACAGCCCGCCCGGTTCAATGCGGGAGGAGCGCACCAAGCGACCTGCAAATCACGTCGAAAGGTCGTTCGGAGGCTCTGGACACGCATGACATCGCACAAGACGAGCGGGCATTCGCCACACTCGTCCTACTTGTTCTTCTTGCCCTTCTTCGCTGGAGCAGGCGGTGCGGGCAGATCATCACCGGGCTGATTCGAGAAGCGGAAAGGATCATCAAGCCGACGCATCTCCGCCAGCAGCAGCGCTTCCATCTCCTTGAGCTTTTCAGCATGCTTGGGATCGGTGGCGAGGTTGGGCTTGCCGTGTTCGGGGAGCAGTTCGTCGGGGTTTTCAGCGAGGTTGAAGAGCTGCGTCTCATTCACGCTGCGGTCCGGGGCCTCGTAGCGGATGAGCTTCCAATCACCCTGCTTCACGGCTCTCATGCCGGGCTTGCTGCCGCCGCTGTAGGCGCCGTAGAGCACGTCGCGGATGGTTTTCTTCTCGCCGGTGAGCACGGGCTTGAAGCTCATGCCTTCATTCGTCTCGGGTGGTTGGACACCCGCGAGATCGCAGAGCGTGGCAAGCACGTCGAGGAGGTAGATGTTGCCCTCCACGCGTGTTCCAGCGGCGATGCCCGGACCTTTGACGATGAAGGGCACTCGCCAGGTGTGCTGGTAGAGGTTTTGTTTGCCCATGAGGCCATGGCGGCCGATCGACATGCCGTGGTCGGCGGTGTAGATGATGTAGGTGTTGGCGAGCTCGCCGGATTCCTCGAGCTTCTTCAAGACGCGACCGATGTGGATGTCGATGTTCTCGCTGCACGCATACTGGCGGCCGATCTCGTTGCGGATGCTGGCCTCATCGCGGCGATTCCACACACCGCTCACGGCCACCTCGTCGCGCACATCAGCGTGCGTCATGTCAAAGGGATGCTTGGCGAGGTAGTTCGAAGGCAAAGGCGGCTGCAAGCTGTGCGGCGAGGGCGGATTGGCCTCGTCGGTGTGATTCGTCGCGCCATACTTCGCCAGCAGCTCGGGTTTGCCGTCGCGCGTGTCATGCGGATGTGAAAAGCCGTAGTAGATGAGGAAAGGCTTCGTGTCCTTCGTCGCCTCGCGTTCGCCGAGGTAGTTAATCACTTGGTCGCCGTGCCAGGCGCTGCCACTTTCGTCATCGCCGCCGCGTTTGGAGGCGTCTTTGCGCACGGTGAAGAGCTTGTTCGCGGCCTCGTAGCTGTTGCCCATCTTGCAGGTGCGCATCGTGGCGTAGCCCGCGCGATTGAAGACAGCGGGAATGGTGTTCTGCTCCAGTTGCGGCGGACTCGTTTTCGATCCCCAAGGCGCGGGCGGCAGATGCCAGACCGTGCGTCCGCTCATGATCATGTGCCGTGATGGCATGCACACCGCGCCGCTGAAGGAGCCCATGTGATACGCGCCATCGAAAACCATGCCCTGCGCCGCCAGCTTGTCGATGTTCGGCGTCTCAAGCGTCGATTGCGGATTGTACAGCTTCAAATCGAACGGCGACTGGTCATCGACGAGGATGAAGAGAAGGTTCGGCTGCGCCGAAAATGACGAATGCGGAGCCGAGCAAAGCGAGACAGCCAACATCAAGGCGAAGCCGATGTTGCTCCGCAGGAGTGAGCGAAGCGAAGCAATGACGAATGACGAAAGGAGGATGAGCAGGACGAGGCGCATGATCCGCAGTGAACGGCTTCATCTCCGACACATTTCACCAGTCCATCAATCCGCCTTCTTTCTCTTCTTTGCACCGCGGTCAGCCGGCTTGTATTCCCAGCGCTTCTGCCATTCGGCGAGGTAGGGGGCGTAGCTTGGATGCTCGGGCCATGGGATCGATTTCGGATCAGGCGGCGTGACTTTGCCTTCGGCGTAGTCTTTGCCGTCGAAGCTGGCGCTCACGCTGTCATTCCAGGCGAGCAGTTCCTTTTTCATCTGCTCAAACACCTGCGGCTCCTTGGTGCTGAGGTCAGTGGTCTCGTTCGGATCGGCGATGAGGTCGTAGAGCTGGAAGCTGTCCTTCTCGATGTTCTCGGTGAGGATTTTGAAGCGCGGGCCGGTGAGCGCGAGCTTGCTGCCGAAGCGGAAGCCGAGGGGCTTCGTCCGTTCGCCGATTTCTCCGGCGAAAAGCGGCTTCAGGCTGATGCCGTCGATGGGTTTGATCATCACGTCGTCCGGCAGACCGACGATGTCCGCGACAGTGGGAAACAAATCGAGCGTGCAGGCGGGATGACTCGTGACACGCGGCTTGATCATCGCAGGCCACTCAATGATGCCGGGCACGCGCAGGCCGCCTTCAAAGACGCTGCCTTTGTTGCCGCGCAGACCGCCCACGGTTTCTGGGGTGATGCCGGGCAGGCCGCCGTTGTCGCTGTTGAAAACGAGCATCGTGTTGTCGGCGAGGCCGGTGTCGCGCAGCTTTTGGCGCAGCGTGCCCACGGCGCGGTCCAGCGCCACCAGTTCGCCGTAGTGCTGCTGGGAAAGGTTGTCGAGTTCTGCGAAAGCGGCCTTGTCCGCCTCCAGCGCCTTGAAAGGGCTGTGCGGTGTGCCGAACCAGATGACGGCAAACAGCGGCTTCTCTGCGGCGCGATGTTTGTCGATGAACTTTACCGCCTCGCCCACCGCGATGTCGGAGGAATCGCCCGTGAACTCCACGATCTCGCCGCCACGGCTCATGAGCGGGTTTTGATCGAAGAAGTTCGTCACTGAGACCCATTCATCGAAGCCGAACGTGCCGGGATTGCGCGGATCGTCCTTCAAAATCGGCGCGCCAGGCCCTTTGAAGCCATTGAGATGCCACTTGCCGAAATGCCCGGTCACATAGCCCGCGCCCTTCAGCGCCTGCGCGATGGTCTTCTCCTGAAACCGCAGCGCATAGCCATGCGTGAGCACGCCTGCGCGATCATTCGTGCGTCCCGTGAGCACCGTGGCCCGTGTCGGCGAGCAGACCGGATTCCCCGCATAAAATCGCTCAAAGCGCAGCCCGTTCGCCGCCATCGCGTCGAGGTTCGGCGTCTTCAGCACCGGATGCCCGCGATACCCCGTCTGCCCCCAGCCCATGTCATCGGCCATGACGAAGATGATGTGAGGCTTCGCCGCGCCCTCCTTCGCCAAGGCTTCGGAGGGCAAGAAGAGCGTAGGGCAGAGGGCGAAGAGGGAGAGACGGAGCAGCGTGAATTTCATGGTGCGCTGGGAACGTTGAAGCGGCGGGGATGTGTCAGCGATTGTTCGAGTGCTTGCGGACGAATGTGGACGAGGACGAGCGGCCAGAGCGCTTCTTCGGTGGTTGCGCAATCCCCTCAACTTGCAAGCCTTCGCTCTCCACTCCCGTTTAGGATCCACCCCTCGCTCCCCATGATTGCTCCTCGTTTTGCCTGGCTCTGTCTGAGCCTGATCGTGTCCATGCCCGCCGCTGCGGCGGAACCTGCGGCACCAGCGCCGGTAAAGACGACGCCGAAGCTGGAGATCCTCAACAAACAGATCCAGGCGAATGCGGAGGATGCGAAGGCGTATTCCAATCGCGGCTACACGCTGGCGCTGCTGGGCCGCAAGGAGGAGGCGCGCGCCGACCTGCAACGGGCGCTGGCGCTCGATGGCAAGGCGCCGATGCGCAATCGGGTGGGCTGGGCGTACTTCAACCTGGGCGATTACGCGGCGGCGGTGCGCGAGTTTGAGGAGGCGGCGAAACTCAGCGGGCATGAGGCGCATTACGACTACTACTCGCTGGTGCTGGGCTACTGGGGCACCGGGGACACGCAGCGCGCGCTGGAGAACTACGATCTCGCGGTGCAACGCGATCCACGTCTGGGTGAGAACAAGACCCTGCACGAACGCACGCTGGAATGGACGCCGCTGGAACAGCGCGCGATGCATGAGACGTATGTGCTGTGGAGCAAGGCGTGGAGGAGGTGACGCGCTTTGCGCGGAGATTGGGAGAAGAGGAGACTGGAGTGATGGAGTCGTGGGCGGTGAGCCGTCCGACTGACCACTGAGCACAGGCAACCGGTGAGCGGTACCGTTTGATGAAATCACGCACGGCGGACGAAGAGGTGATTTCTGTTCCGTTGATCGAACGTTGAAGACAAGGCCATGAGACAACTCCTGACCTCCCTCTTGATCGGCCTCTGGGTCGCCGTCACCGCCGTCACCGCCACCGCCGCCGCTCCGCCGAACATCATCCTCATCCTCACCGACGACCAGGGCTGGCCGATGATGTCGGAGCCCATGCATCCCGACATTCCCGAGTCAGCCACGCCCTATTTCCACACACCGGCGATGAACCGCCTCGCGCGTGAAGGGATGCGCTTCACCAGCGGTTATTCGCCCGGTCCGCTCTGCACGCCGACGCGACGCAGTCTGCAAAACGGCATGACCCCGGCGCGGCAGCGCGGCACGGAGTTCAAGAGCACCTGGGTGCCCGCCGATCATCTGACGCTGCCGCAGGCGCTCAAGCAGGCGAACCCGGCCTACGTTTGCGCGCACTTCGGCAAGTGGGGCGAGGACATGATCTCGACGCCGGAGCAATGCGGCTACGCCGCGAGCGATGGCATGACCGGCAACGTCACCGGCGGCGCGGGCCCGGATCGTTTTGACGATGCCGTGAAGGATGACCCGAAGCTCATCAGCACGCTCACCAAACGCGCGATGGCGTTCATGGCGACGCAGGTGAAAGAGCGGCGCCCGTTCTACTTGCAACTCAGCCACTACGCCGTGCATCGGCAGAATCAGGCGCTTTCGGTGACGAACGAAAAGTATCTCGCGAAGGGCAAACCGACGCGCCAGTTCACGCCCACCTTCGCCGCGATGCTGGAGGACTTGAACACCGGCCTGACGCAATTGCTCGACGAGGTGGACCGCCTCGGCATCGCGGGCAGCACCCACATCGTCTTCACGGCCGACAACGGCGGCAACCGCACCTACGCAGGGACCGACACGACGCTGCCGCTGAACAATCATCCGCTGCGCATGGGCAAACAGTATCTCTACGAGGGCGGCATCCGCGTGCCCTTCATCGTGCGCGGTCCTGGGGTGAAGCCCGGCTCTGTCAGTCACGAGCCGGTGGCTGGCTACGACTTGCTGCCGACATTTTACGATCTCGCGGGCGGCCAGGCGGCGCTGCCTGCGGATCTCGATGGCGGCAGCTTCCGCACGGTGCTGGAAAATGCTGGCGAAGGAAAAGTGCGGCGCGCCCTGCCCGGTCTCGTGTTTCATCGTCCGCATCTGGCTCCCCTGCCGCATTCCACGATCCGCATCGGCGACCTGAAGCTCGTGGTGAACTGGAAGACGGGCGAGAAGGAGTTGTTCGACCTCTCCAAAGACCTCGGTGAAGCGAACAACCTCGCCGCGACGATGCCAGAGAAGACAGGCGAGATGTTCGAGGTGCTGTCGAACTACCTGAAGTCCGTGAACGCGGAAACCTTGGCCGACCGCCCGCAGACGAAGGCGAAGAAAAAGAAGGCCAAGTGAAGGATGTGTACCCAGCGACGCCATGATTGGTGAATCTTTACTGCGGAGCAATGGAGTCATGGAGATGTGGAATACTGGAATGCAGAACCCCACCACTCCATCGCCGATGGTTTCTTCTCCCGCTCGGACTCGCGCTGGCTTGGATGGCTGGATCGAGCTCTGAGGCCCAAACGTCGGCCAAGGCACCGCTGCGGAAAGCCGGTGAGGTGGTCATCGAACCCGCGTCAGTGAAACCGCCGAATCTCGGCCAGGTGGAGTTCGAACTGGGCACTTTGTACATGCCGGAGAACCGCGCCGAGCTGAACAGCCGACTGATCGGGGTCAACGCTTCACCGCCTCGCCGACCGAGATGTCGGAGGAGTCGCCCGTGAACTCCTTGATCTCGCCGCCACGGCTCATGAGCGGGTTTTGATCGAAGAAGTTCGTCACCGACACCCACTCATCGCATCCGAACGCGCCCGGGCTGCGCGGATCGTCCTTCAAAATCGGCGCGCCCGGCCCTTTGAGGCCGTTGAGATGCCACTGGCCGAAATGTCCCGTCACATACCCGTGCCCTTCAGCGCCTGCGCGATGGTCTTCTCCTGCAAGCGCAGCGCATAGCCATGCGTGAGCACGCCTGCGCGATCATTCGTGCGTCCCGTGAGCACCGTGGCCCGTGTCGGCGAGCAGACCGGATTCCCCGCATAAAATCGCTCAAAGCGCAGCCCGTTCGCCGCCATCGCATCGAGGTTCGGAGTCTTCAACACCGGATGCCCACGATAACCGGTCTGTCCCCAGCCCATGTCATCGGCCATCACGAAGATGATGTGAGGCTTCGCCGCGCCCTCCTTCGCCAAGGCTTCGGAGGGCAAGAAGAGCGTCGGGCCAAGGGCGAAGAGGGAGAGACAGAGCAGCGCGGTTTTCATGGTGCTCTGGGAAATGCGGGAGGAGCGGGGATGTGTCAGGAAGTTGTGCGGATAGGGGATGAATGAGTCACGGCTCTTTGCTCACAGATGCTGCGTTTTTACTCAGCCACTCAACCATTTCAGGGCGGAAATCCCGTTTCGCGACGGTAATTTCAAAGGCGATCTCGGTGCTTTGCATGACAACGGGAACCCCAAACTGTTTTTTAAACCGTTGTAGCTCGATGGATGACAAGCTTCCAGGTGTCTGGATGGCGTGGCTGAATCCTTGATAAATCACCGCTGGATAAATGATGATGAGGATGAGAACAAGGCTCTGAATCCAATGCGCGGAACGGCTTCGTATGACCACCAGGAACTCGCCAAGCACATACACACTAAAGACAAGCAACGGCGTGAGCGTGGCGAGGCTGCTTGCCGGAAGTTTCAATATCTGAGCGCGGTGCCCTGCAATTGCGGCGATGTCGCCGCTGAGCATCAACAGAAAGAATAGGATAAAGATGTGGCCGATAATCGACACAAAGAAGAATCAGACTTCGCCATTTATCCAGTTTGATACCGACATGCCAGTACAATCTACCTCACAACCCCCCGCGCCTTCAGCCAGAAGAGCAAATCGGCGAACCACGGGTGCTGGGTGCCCATGAGACCGGTGCCGTGGTCGCCGTGCTGGTAGAGGTGGTGTTCGTGGGGGACGTTGTTTTGATGCAAGGCGGCGGCGTAGAGCTGGGCGTGCTCCACGGGAACCATTTTGTCTTCCATCGTGTGCCAGAGGAAGACGGGCGGCAGGCCGGGCTTCACTTGCAGCTCGCTGGAGGTCTGGCGGACGAGTTTTTCGTCGGGTTGATCGCCGATGAGCATCTTGCGCGAGGTGGCGTGCGGTTTCGTGATCATGCTAATGACGGGATAGCAGAGGATGGCGAGATCGGGGCGCGGACTGACCGTGCGATCACTGCCGAGGATCAGGCCGTCCTCGGGCCGGTTGATGAGCGTGGAGACGAGATGACCGCCAGCGGAGAAACCCATCACGCCGATGCGTTGCGGGTCGATCTGCCACTTCGCGGCACTGCCGCGCACCTGACGCATCGCCTCAACGGCATCCTGAAGCTGCGCGGGATAACGATAGCCCGCGCTGCCGAGCCGGTAACGCAGCACGAAGACGGTGATGCCCTGCTCATTCAGCCAAAGCGCGAATGGCTCGGCCTGTCCTTCATAAATGCCGCTGTAGCTGCCGCCGGGGATGAGAAGCATCGCCGCGCTGCTCGATTTCGCTGGGAGATATGGCGTGAGCGTCGGAATATCCTTCGCAGTGGTGCCGAGTGCTCCTGGAGCGCCATCCGGCCAGAGCACGATGGGTTGCTCGGCGGCGCAGAGCGGGGCGATGCGGGTGATCAGCACCAGGCCAAGTATCCAGGAGAGCTTTTTCATCGAGAGCAGGTGGGGATCACGGTCCTGGCTTGAGCAGCTTGGAATCGTCTCCAGGCGTCCACCAGGCATCGAGTTTGAGCATGAGGCTTTTCACTTTGCCGGTGTGTTCTGGCTTCAGGGCGAGGTTGATCTTCTCACCCGGATCACTGACCAGATCGTAGAGCGCGGTTTCGGCGAGGTAATCACCCCAGGCGGTCTTTTTTTGCTGAGAATGCGGCACGATCAGCTTGTGCCGCCCGTCACGAATCCAGCGATACGCGATGTCACGCGATGGCTGCCCGAGGCTCGATGCGTCACCGGGATAGATCTCTCCAAAGACCGGCTGGTCGGCGAGTTTCGCCGTGCCAATCGCCGCGTCCCACAAACTACGGCCTGGAAGATTCGCGATGACATCGGGTTTGCCGATGGCGTCCAGCACAGTCGGCAGCAAGTCCACGCTGCTCACGAGCTGCTCATGCGTGGCCGCCTTGGTGTGTCCGGGCCAGCGGATGAGGATCGGCGTGCGCAGGCCGTCCTCGAAGGGCGAGTATTTGCTCTCATGCGTGTGCGCAAACTCCTGCGGGTTCTTCTTCATGCGCTCGGTGCCGGGCGTCCAGCCGTTGTCTGCGACGAAAATGACGAGCGTGTTGTCCGCGAGTCCGCGCTGCTCGATCATCGCCAGCAGCTCGCCCACCGTGTCGTCAAACTGGCTGATGGAAGCCAGATACGGGATGCGGTGCTCCGCCGCGCCACGCTGGCGATGCAGGTCAAAATAACGCGGCGGCGAATCATGCGGCTGATGCGGCAGGTAGGGCGCATACCAGAGGAAAAACGGCTTCTCCCTGCCGTTGCGGTCGAGGAAATCCGCGATGGGCTGCATCGTCTCGCGTCCGATGGC
>DNXB01000138.1 GCA_003506995.1 Verrucomicrobiales bacterium | reverse complement strand
CCGGTGTCCCGGCATCTTCCGCCTGCGGCCCGCCGCCGCCTTGCCGCGCCTCGGTGCGGCGCAGGATCGCGCGGATGCGGGCGATGATCTCCTTCACACCGAAAGGCTTCGTCATGTAGTCATCCGCGCCAAGCTCGAGGCCGAGCACGGTGTCGATCTCCTCCGCTTTCGCGGTGAGGAAAAGAATGGGCACTTTTTCGTCAAGCTTGCGGATCTGGCGGCAGACCTCGTAGCCGTTGAGGCCGGGCATCACGACATCGAGGCAGACAAAGTCCGGGCTCTCAACACGAAAGAAGTCCACCGCCTGCAAACCGTCGCTGGCGGCGATGACTTCGTAACCTTCCATGGTGAGCACCTCCCGCAGGGCGTCGCGGGTGTGGTCGTCGTCTTCTGCGATGAGGATCTTGGTCATGGCTGGTTGGGGAGGGTGAGGATGAAACGCGCGCCGTCGCGATATTGCGGGCAGACCGTGAGCGAGCCGCCGTGCAATTGTGCCAGTTCGCGCGAGATGGTCAATCCAATGCCTGTGCCGCTGACACCTTCGGCGAGGTCGGAGCGCAGGCGCTCGAAAGGCTCGAACACCGCACGGCGCTTGCCCGCAGGGATGCCGGGACCACGATCCTCGACGATGACGCGGGTGTGGCGTTCGTCATGTTCGGTGCGGATGCCGATCCACTTTCCGGGGTTGGCGTATTTGTCCACGTTGGAGATGAGATTGCCGAGGATCTGCTCGATGGCGTCGGGATCGGCGTTGATGGAGGCAGGACCGCCCAGAGAATAGGTGATTTCGAAGCCCTTGGTCTCCAGCAGCGGCTTCCAGAACTCGATGGTGCGGCCGACCAGCTCGTCGAGAACGAGGGATTTCGGCTGGATGGTGAGCTTGTCACGCTGCTGGCGGGCGTAATTGAGCACGTTTTGGATCAGGCGGTCCAGCCGGGCGGTCTCCGCCTCGACCACGCCAAGCTGACGTTTCGCGATGGCGTCTCCCTGCGACTCAGCACGATGCGCGGCCATCTCCGCATACAGCCGGATGTTCGTGAGAGGGGTTTTCAGCTCATGGGAGATTTGATTGACGAAGGTGACGCGCTGCTGCGCCACGCGGATCTCGCGGGCGCTTTCGTGGAAATACAACCAGCCGACGACAAAGACGAGGATGATGCCGGAGCCGACGCCGAGCACGATGGGAAAGAGGTAGGGCTTGGGAAATTCCTCGTTGGCGGGCGCGTAAGCCAGCTCCCACTGCGACAGCGGTTCCGAACAGGCGCGGTGGGCGGCTGGCGGCTGCTCGGAACCTGGCAGGCGCTTGCCCCATTCGTGAAGGGGAATGCCCCTCACCGTGGTGAGCATCATGCGCCCCGGAGGCGCGGCCAGTCCGGGCTGCGGATGCCTTTGAAACAGCGCCCTCATCAACGCCTGGGGGTTCAGCAGCGCGCAGCTCAGCCCGCCGTCGGGAAAACGATGCCAGTAGATGAAAGTGGAGTCTCCCACATGCCAGCCGCTCCAGGACTGGGATTTTTCCGCCCCAGGCTTGTCGTCAATGTGGTAACCGAAAATTTTCAAATAAGTGATCCAGGCGGCCGAGCGCGGCAGCAGCGCGACTGAAGCCCCAGGAGTGCCGAAGCGCTGAAAAGGCGGCCCGCCTTCGTCCAGGATGGAGGTGAGCTGCCCTTGTTCCGGCTGCCGGGTGGCCTCGTTGATCGCCTCCATTCTCTCATCGGCCACGAAGGCCGGTCCTGGCTGGTAAGAGGCTTCCCCAGCAAAAGACTCCAGTGGGGTGCCTGGCCCAGCTTTCGCCCACGTTTGGGCGATCCATGGATGTTTGGCCAGCCTTTCGGACATCAACCGGGCGGAACCGATGTTCTGTGCTCCCCAGTTGTCGAGGCGGTCGGTCAGTTGTCGCATGTCATGCAGCAGGTGGTGATCTGCCGAGCTTAGCCTCTCGGCCAGAATGGCCTGCATGGAGGCATCGGTGCGCTTTTCAGCGTCGCGGATCAGGTAAGTTCCCAGCCACGCCAGCAGGGCCAGGGGCAGGATCACCAGGATGATGAATAAAATCGTGGAGCGGCGTTGGAGCATGGGTGAGCTTATAATTTACCCGAGCTATCTATTAGATCATCTAAAATTTAGAAAAACCATAAAATGAACCGGGGCGGACTTGGTAGTCCGCCCCGGTGATTCACATGCGTTTCCAACAGCCAGAAGGATAACAACACTTCGAGAAAGGGATGATCTTAAAGACGGGTGGTTGCGGCCACCTGCCGTTGATCTGCAAACAGAATGGCAGGCGCTCAAAACATTGCGTCAGACACTTGTGAGCAGGTTGTAAGGAGAATGTAAGCGTGGCTTCACGTCAGCACGGAGGCTGGCTTGCTCCTGGAGTCTCAATGCCATCCACCGGCTCAAGCACCCTGCCGTTCCGGCGTCGGCGCACGGAATTGCGGCAGATCGGCGAGGATGTTCTGGCTGCGCATGAGCGTCTCGCCGATGAGCAGCGAGTCTGCACCGGCGTCGGCAAGACGGATGGCATCGGCAGGGGTTTTGATGCCGCTTTCTGCCACGAGGATGATGTCGTCCGGCACTTCCTCGGCGAGCAGTTCGGTGGTGGAGAGATCGACGGTGAAGCTCTTCAAGTTGCGGTTGTTCACGCCGATGATGCGGGCGTCGGTGGCGAGGGCGCGTTCGAGCTCGGGCAGGTCGTGGACTTCGACGAGGGCGTCGAGCTGGAAGGTGTGCGCGACTTCGAGGAGGTGCTCCAACGTGGGCTGGTCGAGCGCGGCGACGATGAGCAGGATGGCATCCGCCCCGGCGACGACGGCTTCAAAGATCTGCGCCTCGTGGATGATGAAATCCTTGCGCAGGCAGGGGATGTCGAGCTGCTCGCGGATGAGCGTGAGGTATTCGAGGCGGCCCTGGAAGTATTTTTCGTCCGTGAGCACGGAGATGGCGCTGGCACCGGCTTTTTCATAGCCCCGGGCGATGGTGAGCGGGTCGAAATCCGCTGAGATGGTGCCAGCGGAGGGCGAGGCGCGTTTGACCTCGGCGATGATGCTCAGGCGGGTGGGGTCGAGGCGCAGGGCGTCGTAGAAAGAGCGCACGTCGTCGCGCAGGGCGGCGGCGGTGCGCAGCTTTTCGGCGCGGGGCAGTAGGCGCTGCACTTCGGCGCGCTTGTGGGCGATGATTTCGTCCAGCTTGTTCATGGGGGGCGCATGGTGGCGGCGGCACGGCGATGTGCAACCTTCGGCTGAGGTCAAAACACACATGCAGGGTGTTCTTGACGCGGCGGTGGATGCGGGCTTTCTGCTTTCATGCCACAAGCGCCCATCACCCCGGATTCCGTGATCGAACTGCTGACCTCCGAGCACATTTTGGAGCCGCAGGAGCCGATCGCGCCGGACACGGATCTGTTCACGCTGGGTCTGGACTCGATGGCGATGATGCAACTTCTGCTCCAGATCGAGGAACGCTTCCGCCTGTCGGTGAGTCCGGCGGAGATGACACGCGACCGCTTCGCCACGGCGGGGGCGCTGGCCTCGTTTCTGGGGGAAAAACGCCGCCTTGCCGCCTGATGCCGACGTTCCCCGCCACCACGGTCGATTTTTTCCTCGCCGGGCTGGAATCCTTCATGGTTCGCAGCGGGCAGGGGAGACACTGGGCGGTGACGGCGCTGTGGCTGAAAGGAAAACCTGAGGCGACAGCCCTGAACCGGGCTTGGGAACAAGTTCACGCCCGGCATCTGATGCTGGGCGCCCGCCTGAGGCGGAAATGGCGCGGCTGGCGGCTGGTATGGGAGACCGACGGCCCTGTCCAAGCCCCGCCCATCTCCTGGCAGCCGCTTTCCGGTCAGACAGACGAGACGACCCTCATTCAGGAGCGGCTGCGCGGGTTTGTATTCGGCCAGGCCATCACGACACCGCTGTTTTTGGAAGTTTTTGGCGACGCGGCCACCGGGCGGCATCTGGTGCTGCTCACCTGGCGGCACGCGCTCATGGACGGCACCGGGGTGAATCTGCTGCTGGAAAAACTGGCCGCCCCAAGCGATGCCAGCCCGCCATCGGTGCCCGAAGCGACGCAGGAAAGCCCGGCGTTGCTTTATAAGAGAGCGCGGCCTTTGATGAACCGCCTGCATGCCATGACGCGGGCAGGATGCCTTTCCGCCTGGAGCAAGGGGCTGCCTGAGGCAGGAGGAGCGCCAGAGTTTCAGTTGATTCAACTGACGGAGGAGCAATCCGGCCGCGCCGCCGAGAAGTTGCGGCGGCTCTGCGGCGAGTTTTTCCAGATGCCTTTTTACGCGGCGGTGGCGGTGCGCGCGCTGCGCGCACTGCATGAGTCACGCGGCTGGTCCAGCCCGGAAATTCATCTGCATCTGCCCGCCCAGGGGCGCAAGCGCAGCCCGGATCTGGTTTTCGGCGGCCAGTTCGGTACTTTGCCGTTGTTTCTCGAAAGCAGCGCCCTGGACACGCTGGACACTGCCGTGGCGCATGTGCAGCAATGCTACAAGGACGCGCTCAAGCAGGGGCTGCCTCAGGCATCGGAGGCGCTGATGGCGCTGGCCCGCCAGATGCCGGTGCGCTGGTTCATTCCCATGGTGCGGCTGCAAAACCGTGGCCAGATTTGCAGCCTGTTTCACTCCCACACCGGCGCGTTTTTGCCTGGGCGCGCCGACTTTGCCGGCGCGATGGTGGAAAACGTCTGCACCGTTCCGAGCGTGAGCACACCACCGGGTCTAGGGCTATTTTTCTCGGATTTTGCCGGAAAAATCACCATCACGCTGGCTTGGCGCACTGGAGGGCTCGGCCCCGAGGAGTTGAAGGCGCTTACGGCCTCAATTACCACCGATCTTGCCGGTTGAGTCCGCAAAAAAGCGGAAAAAGTGCCAGGGAACCGCGACATGGACAGGCAGGCTGCCGTTGCTTCCGTCAGGACCTGGCGGGGTTCGCAAGCTGAACATCCGCGGCCCCTGACGCGCTCGATTTAGCCGCTGGCCTCGTTTCGCACAAGCAGGATTCCGCCCCAAAGGCACAAATGGCTGAAAATTGGTGTTGTCGAAAGACGGGCGATCCGGTAAAAAACATCTCCTTAATTCTCAATTAGCCCCTTTTTAATATGGTCTGGAAAATTCTCTCCGCGCTCTCCGCCGTCTGCCTCGGCACCGCATGCTATTTCGCCTGGGCCAATCAAAAAGCCCTCGTTGAGGAGCGCAAGCGTGAGACTTTCGCCACTGCCAACCTCGCCGAGATCAAGGAGCACAAGGTCCAGGCTGAAGAGGCCAAAAAGAATCGGGAGACCCAGCTCGCCACCGTCAACAAAGACCTGGAAACCACCAAACTCGCGGTGGTGGACTTCACCGCCAAGGCACAGACCAAGGAGCAGGAACTCGCTGTGGTGAAGACCAACCTGGACCAGATCACCAAGGTCGTGAACGACCTCGAAAAACAGATCGCCGATGCTGGTGACATCGAGGGGCTGCTGAAACAGATCGAAACCATCAAAAAAGAGCGGGCTGACGCCGAAGCTGCGGTCGCCAACGAAACCCAGCGCTACTCCAACGCCCAGGAGCGGGTGGCCGGCCTGACCAATGCCGCCAAGGAGGCTGAGGACCGTGAGGCCCGTGGTCGTCGTGGCATCGTGGATGATGATTTCACCGCCAGGGTCGCCCAATCTTACACGGACTGGGGTTTTGTGGTGATCAACAAAGGCAATGGCGGCGGGGTATTTGCCAATGCCGACCTTGAAGTGAAGCGCGGGAAAGAAATTGTGGCGAAACTCAAGGTGCGCAATGTGGAGCAGGAGACCTCCGTGGCAGACCTGATCAAGGGCAGCCTTGCCGAGGGTGAACGCATTCGTCCGGGTGATCTTGTCGTCGCTGCCGCCGAACAAAGCGCGAAAACGGCCAAACCTAGCGCTCCGGCACCAGGTGCTGCCGCCGCGCCAGCCGCCGGAGGTGCCGCGCCGGCCGCCGCCGCGCCAAGTGATCCGTTCGGAGCGCCAGCAGCCGGGGGCGCTGCTCCTGCCGCGCCAGCCATGGGTTCTGATCCCTTTGGTGCGCCTGCGGCTCCCGCCGCGCCAGCAGAGCCTGCCATGGGAGCTGATCCCTTTGGCGCGCCTGCCGCCCCTGCCGCGCCTCCTGCCGGTGGAGCCGCCCCGCCGCCTAGCACAGCAGATCCTTTTGGTGCCGCGCCCACCACTCCGCCACCGGCCAATCCTTGATGTTTTGACTCCTCCAGCCATTTTTCACGCTCTCTCCCATGACCAAAGTCCTCTTCATTCTCAGTGCCGTCGTCATCCTCGTGGCCAGCTTTTTCGCCTATCAAAACGGGCGTGAGTTCGCTGCTGTGCGCCTGAGCATCGCCGGCATCAACACCAACATCAAGACCGAGCAGGCCGCTGACAAGGTTGTCGTCGGCCAGGTCAATCAACTCGTGGCCGACATCGGTCGCGTGCAAGGGGAGCTGGATGTCGAGGCGGAAAAACTCAAGGCCCAGAAAAACAAGCTGGCCCAGGCGGAAAGCGAAACCACCCGCACGCAGGAGGAGCTTGATGGCAAGGTCAAGAAGCAGCAGGAACTCGCGGTCAAGCTCGACAAACTTCCCAAGGGCATGAAGCCCGAGACCATCGCCGAGGACATTGCCCGGATGAGAAAAGAAAAGCTCGAGTTCGAGGCCCAGGCCGAGGCCAAAAAGAAGGAAACGACTGCTGAGGAGGAGAAAATCGCCGGCGTGCAGAAGCGTCTCGAAGATGTGGTGCGCAAGATCGAAGAGCGCCGTAAAAACTTTGACCGCAACAGCCTGACCGCCCGCATCCTGGCCGTGAACCATGACTGGGGTTTTGTGGTGATCGACGCTGGCAAGTCCACCGGCCTCACCCAGGACACGAAACTCATCGTCACCCGTGGCGCCCTGACCGTCGGCAAGATCAGTGTCATGAGCGTCGAAGGTTCCCGTGCGATGGCCGCCATCGTGCCTGATGCGGTGATCAATGGCTTGACCATCATGCCCGGCGACAGGGTGATCCTCGAAAACTTGGTGCAAAACTAGGGTTTTCAGCCATGGGTTGCATGACGATGAAAACACATTCTCTCAGACTGCTTTTCCTGGCTCTCGCTGCCGTTTCTCTCAGCTCCTGTGCCTCGGATGAGCCGCAGCGCAAAAAAGTCGTCGGTCCAGACAGTAGCGAATACAGCAATCTGCCGTGGAACCGGCCCAAGCCGTGGGAGAGCAATGCCCGCTTCGGCGGCATGATGCCGCAGAGCCGTTGATCTTTCGCCTCAGTCGGCAGGCTCCAGCAGCGCCTCGCCATCGGCCGTTTTCACCACGCGGTAGAAGCAGGTGGGGCGTTTCGTGTGGCAGCAGCCACCGCCGTGTTGTTTGACCCGCAGCACCAGCGCGTCCTGGTCGCAGTCCGTGCGGATGTCGATGATTTCCTGAAACTCGCCGCTCGTCGCGCCTTTGTGCCAGAGCTGGTTGCGGCTGCGGCTCCAATAGACCGCCTGGCCAAGCTCCAGGGTCATTTTGAGGCTCTGCTCGTTCATGTAGGCCAGCATCAGCGGCGCACCAGTTTCCGCATCCACCGCAAAAGCCGGCATGAGCCCGTGCTCGTCGAACTTCGGGGCAAACAGCAGCCCCTCCTCGATGGCTTGCTTGGATTCACGGGCGGCGAAGGCGATGGTGGCTTTGGCGGACATGGGAGGCGCATGCTAGCGTCACTGGTCCGCCATGCAAACGACTCATTTTTCCGGCTTCGAAAGCGAAGCGCCGGCATGAAACCCCGTTGGGCACGAAACCGAAAGCCCAGGGACGCGAGTGTGGTGTGAACCGTCATGATAAGATGGTGGACGGGCAGGCCACGAAGGGCGAAGGGTCTGTCGAATATGAATCTGCCCCATGAGGCATGATCGTGGCAGGCAACCAGACTTTCCCAACCCTTTCACACCCATCGTGAAGTTCCTGCGCCTGCTCTTCTCGCTCCTGGCAGTCGTCTGTCTGGCGGCGCTGGCCGTGGTGCTTTTTAACCTGCTGCCGCGTTACACTTACCATGCCTTTGAAAGTCTGCGGGGGCCGTCGGAGAAGGAGTTTCCCGCGCCCTTGACTCCGGCAACCTGGGACCGCGATGTCGCAGCCGAACCCAGCCGGCTGGCGCTGCTGCTGACCGATCCCGACTCGGCATGGACCGGCGTGCAGCACGCGTTGGATTCCATGGGCATCCCTTATGTGATCACCGATGACGTGGAACGGGCGGTCCGGCACCGGGTGGTGCTGGTTTATCCGATGATCTCGGGCCGGCTGCTCAATGATGAAAAACAGGAAAGCCTGCGCCGGCATGTGCGGGGGGGTGGCTGTCTGCTGGCGACGCAGGTGCTGGGAGAGGACATGAAGGATTTTTTTGGGTACGATGAGGTGCTGGAAACCCGCGCACGGCATTATGAGGTGAAACTCTCCGCTGAGCATGAGCTGACCCGCTGGCTGACCGATCCCCGAGAGCACATCGTGCGGCTGGGGAATCCTGAGCGTCCAGAAACCTGGATCGGCACGCAGTATTACACGAAGCCCGAGGAGACGCTGGCGTCCTACCAGGATGGCCAGGCGGCCTGGATCACCAAGCAGCACCCCGGCGGCGGGCGCGCCATGGCGCTGGGCTTTGATCTGGGATTCTTCATCCTGAAATGCCAGAATGACCGGGATGACGAGGCGTCGCGGGATTATGTGAACGGCTATGAGCCCTCGGTGGATGTCTGGCTGCGGCTGCTGCGGCATGTCTATCAAAAGCATGAGCCGCTGGCGGTGACGGTGGACACGGTGCCCGATGGCAAGCGCCTGGCTGCGGTGATGTCCTTCGACATCGACTATGTCAAATCGCTGCAGAACATCGCGCCCTACCAGGAGCTGCTGACCCAAAACCAGGCTGCGGCCACCTATTTTGTCCAGACCAAGTACTTCAGGGACTACCTCGACAGCGGCTTTTTCAACGACGCATCCCTGGACGTGCTGCGTTGGCTGCGACAAAGCGGCGCGGAGATCAGCAGTCATTCCGTCTGTCACAGCAAGGTCTTCAACCTGCTGCCGCTGGGCACAGGCGCGGAGATGTTTCCAGACTACCAGCCGCGGGTGCATGGCGAGGGGGACACACGCGGAGCCACCGTTCTGGGAGAGCTGCGAGTCAGCAAGTTTTTGCTGGAGCGCCTGATCGGCGGGCAGGTGCGCTCGTTCCGTCCGGGGAACCTGTCCTGTCCGCCGAGTCTGCCACAGGCATTGGAGGCGACCGGTTATCGCTACGCTTCTTCGGTCACAGCGGCCAATGTGATGACCTACCTGCCGTATCGCAAGAACTACAACCGCCAGTACCGTGTCTCCACCAGCGTGTTTGAATTCCCGGTGGCCATTGAGGACGAGCACCCGCCCGAGATGGACCAGCGGGTGGACAAGGCGCTCGATTTGGCGAATCAGTTGGCGCAGTATGGCGGCACCTTCATTGTTCTCAGCCACCCCAACATTCTGGGGTACAAGTTTCGCTTCTTTGAACAAATTTTGCCCAAACTACGACCGATGGCGTGGATCGGCACCCTCGGCCAGTTGGGGGACTGGTGGCAGGCCCGAGACCGACTGGAGATCGACGTGACTCGGCGTGAGCAGCATGTGGTTTTGACGGTGAACGCACCCGAACGCATCCTGGGCGTGACGCTGCATGTGCCAGCCCCTTGGAAAGCCGTCGGTGCGCTCCCCAAAGGAGCGCGTTTGGAGGCTGGCCGCTTGTTCCTGCCCGAGCTGGACGGCCGCTCAATCCTGACTTTTCAGGAAGACTGACCAGACTACTTCTGCGGAGGAATCGGGAGGACTTGATTCAGGATGCCCGCGCCGGTTTTGACGCCATTTTCGAGCAGGCCGGAGGCTCCTTCAATCACCTTGCCTGGCATCTTGGCCGCGTCCTCGCCCAGCACGGGTTTGAGCAGCGTTTCGGCTCCTTGGTTGACGATTTTCCCAGGGCTGTCAAAAAGCAGGGACATGCCCGCGCCGCCGATCAGGCGTGAACTCAGATCCTCCTGAGGCGCGTCAATCGGACCGGCAATGCGGACGCGTGTCCACAGCAGGCCGGGCGGGCCGTTGGGGTTGGTTTGGGTGAAGACCAGGCTCTCCGCTCCGGGGATCCATTTCAGCGTCTCAGGCGTGACACCGACCATGAAATCGCCCTCCATGTGATTGCCACGCAGGGTCATGCTGCCTTCGATGCGGATGAGCCCGTTGGATTGCATGATGATCTTGTCAATTCGCAGCGCATCGCCCTCCGGGCGGAAAGATGCCTGGCAGAGGTCGAGCACGAGACGCTTGAAGCGCTCGGCGCGGGTGTAGGTGGCGAGTTTTTCGAGCACGGGCAGCCCCTGAAGCACGCCGTTTTCGAGCGTGGCATCCGCCTTCCATGCGACGGGCGCGTTGCGGCTGCCGGCAAAGTCGAGGTCGCCTTTGATTTTGCCGGAGAGGCGCTGTTTCCACCACGCATTGAGGAATTCATCCAGCGGCACGCCCTGGACGTGAGCAAAGGTCTGCCACGCGCCGGTCTCAAACTTCACCGAGCCGCGCAGTGTGGCCTCGGAGGATTGTTTCCAGCGCAGTGTGGCGTCGCTGAGCTGGATTTGCTCCTCGGTGACCCGCAGCGTGGCTTTGACAAGATCGAGCTTGATCGCTTCGGCCTGTTCAGCGGCCTTGAAGGGCGTTTGCAGCGAGCCGCCGCTGAGCTTGAGGGGCACGGAGGTCTTGCCGCTTTCCCACGCGGCGGCCTTTACGCTGGTCTCGGCGATCTTCCACCCGGCCTGCTCGAAGTTGAAATGCCGCACGTCGAAGCCACTGACTTCGGTCTGCGTGGGAATGTGACGCCGCAGGAAGGACGGGATCGAGTCCACGGCGTCGGCAGTGTCGGACGGGTTCTCCAGATTGGACATGGCTGACGCGGAACGCCGCAGCGTGAACTCATCCGCTCCCGCGCTGTGGATGCTCCACACGCCGGTGCGGATGGCGCCGAAGTCGAGCGCGGCATGCAGGCCCACCGCCTCGACATCCCAGCCGTGGGCGTTTTCCAACAGCATCTCGCTCACGAGCGCGTTGTCGTCATTCCACGTCAGCGAAGCGATGCGTGCCTCGCCGCCGGTCTTCGCGGCGATCAGCTCCGCCGCTTTCTCACGAAAAGCATCCTTCTGCACATAAGCGCGGATGAAACGGGTGACGAGCGTTGGGGCCAGCAGGTTCAGCATGACTGCTGCGATGACGATCAAAGCGGCGAGCCATCCCAGCCAGCGAAGCGGCGAGGACTTGCGGCGTGCGGGGCGCGGGCGTCGGTGCATTTCGGCGTGGAGTTGATTTTTTGATCGCCAGAGCATCGGTGCCTGGCCTATTTTATTCGGACTATTTAAACCGCATGCTCAAAGCGCACAACGTCAGTCTTGAAGTCGATGGGCCGGGTGACTCCGAGCAGAACGCCGTGCTGCATCTGCTGCGCGAGGTTTCCTTCAACGTGCCGCCCGGTCATCTGATGGCCATCGTGGGACCGTCCGGCTGTGGGAAAACGACGCTGCTGAAGGTCATCACCGGCATCCAGGAGCAGACGGCGGGCGAGCTGCTGTGGGATGGCCGCAATCTGAGCGATGAGGAAGATCTGCACCCTGGCGATCTCGGCTATGTGCCGCAGTTCAGCGTGGCTTATGATCTGCTGACCGTCGAGGAAAGCATCGCCAGCGCCATGGCGCTGCGCACGCAACTGGCGCAGACGGAGGACTTCATCCCCTCGCTCGACTACATCCTGGAGGTCACCGGCCTGACCCATCTCGCCGATCGTCAGGTCAAAGTGCTCTCCGGGGGGCAAAAGCGTCGCCTCGGCCTCGCGCTGGAACTTGTCACCGATCCCTGTCTGCTGCTCTGCGATGAAGTCACCAGCGGCCTTGATCCACGCTCGGAGCACGAGATCACCGCGCTGCTGCGCGTGCTCTCGCGCGGGCATCCTAAACGCGTGGTGATCAATGTCACGCACAGCCTCGCCAGTCTCGATGCCTACGACAGCGTGATGGTCATGTACCAGGGCGTGCTGACCTTCCACGGCCCGCCGAAGGCCATGATGCATTACTTCGCCGTGGAGCATCCTGAGGAAGTCTATTTGAAGCTCACCGAGCGCAAAAACGGCGACTGGCATGAGTCCTGGGAGAAATACCGCGACACCTATTACAAGCGCCATGGCTTCGACGGCAAACGTGTGCTGCCCGAAGATGAGGCGGCCGAAAAGGAGGCAAAGAAAAGCGACAGCGGTCCTTCAAAGACCACGGTGCGCGAAGATCGTCCTGAGGTGGAGGATGACTCATCCACGCACGCCGAGGACCACATCCCCGAGCATCACGAATTCCCTCCCATCGAGATGCCATCCGTGACCACGCAGTTGTTTGAGCTGCTGCGGCGGCGCTGGACGATCTTCCGCCGCGACAAGGCGCAGGTCTGGCTCCATCTCGCCATGCTGCTCGGCTTTCCGCTGCTCGTCGTGATCTTCGCGCTCGACGGCATCAAGCCGCTGCGGGCGCTCTCCACGCACCAGAACGAGAACGTCAAGGTCGAGATGGAAAGCCAGGCCCAGTTCCAGCGTGAGCAGCTCAACGCGGGCAGCCTCGTTTCTGGTCTGGTCATGCTGCAAGTCGTGCTCGTCACGCTGATGGCCAGCAACAACGCCGCGCGCGAGATCGCCTCCGAGCGGTTGATTTTGGAGCGTGAGAAGCTCGGCGGCCTGCAGCCCTTCGCGTATGTCGGCAGCAAGGTCATCTTCCTCGGCATCTTTGTGCTCGCGCAGAGTTTATGGATGGGATTTTTTGTCGATCTCGTCGTCGGCGGTTTGCCCGGAGATCTCGTCATCAAGCTGGCGCTCCTCACGCTCGCCTCGGCGGCGATGACGAGCATCTGCCTCGGCATCTCCGCCATGAGCAAGACGCCGGAAAAGGCCACGATCCTGTGCATCTATCTCGTCGGCTTCCAGCTTCCGCTCTCCGGCGCCGTGCTCACGCTGCCGGACTGGCTGGAAAACTGGGTGCAGCCGCTCATCGCCGCGTTCTGGAGTTGGAGCGGCAGTTTGAGCAGCATGCGCAGCACCGCCTTTTACGACGCCGTGAAGCAGGTCACCGCCACCGACCTCATCACGCCCGCCGTCGCCGCCTTTGTGCTGTTCGTGCATGTCATCGTCGGCCTGGCGATGACCTTCGTCGGCGTGCAGCGCAGCCAGTGGGAGTCGTGACGTTGCGCCGCGTCAATGCGGCAGTCCAAAGAGATAATAAGCCGCGCACAGAAGCGCCATCACGAGCATCCCCGCGTTCAGCTCTCGCGCACGACCGGCGGCGAGCTTCAGCAGCGGATGCACCACCAGACCGGCGGTGAGGCCGTTGGCGATGTTGTAGGTGAACAGCATCATCACGATGGTCACAAAAGCCGGCACCCATTCCGTGAGGTCGTCGAAGTCGATGCGCCGCACCGAGCCGACCATCAGCACGCCCACGGCGATCAAGGCCGGGCCGTAGGCAAAGCGGAGCTGCTGCAGCGGCTCGATCAGCGGGATGAAAAACAGCGAAATCGCGAACAACGCCGCCGCCACCAGCGCCGCCATGCCGGTGCGCGCGCCCTCTTGAATGCCGGTGGCGGATTCGATGTATGCACCGCTCGTCGAGGTGCCGACCACGCCGCTGAACATGCAGGTCAGCGCGTCCACGATCATCGGACGCTCCACCTGCGGAAAGTTACCCTTCTCATCGAGCAGGTTCGCCGCCGCGCCGAGTCCGGTCAGCGTGCCCAGCGTGTCGAGGAAGCTCATCAAAAACAGCGTGAGCAGCACCGGCATGAAACTGAGCTGCAACACGCCCGTGACATCGAGTTTGAACGCAATCGCGCTCAAATCGTAGTCGCCGGTGAATGGCAGCGCGGTGATCGCCTTCGGCCACTGACCAAAACCCAGCGCACCGCCGATCAAGGCCGTCACCGCGATGCCGATGAGCAACGCGCCGCGCACCTTCCGAATCATGAGCACCGTCATCAGCACAAAGCCGAGAATCGCCAGCAACACCTGTGGATCACGCAGGTTGCCGATCTTCACCGGCACGGCGGGCGCGATGAAAAGTCCGCCCGCGTTGGCCTGTAGCGCCTGTGGCGGCATGCCGGTCACGAAGCTTGTCACGATGCCGGTTTCATACAGTCCGATGAAGGCCAGAAACAGGCCGATGCCGACCGCAAAACTGTGTTTCAGCCCCGTGGGCACCGAATTCGCCAGCCAGCCGCGCACCCCGAGCAGTGTGATGACGAGAAACACCGCCCCGCTCACAAACACCGCGCCCAGCCGCTGTTCCCAGCCGATTCCCAATGCCGCGAGGCCAAAGGCGATGAACGCGTTCTCCCCCATGTAAGGCGCGACCGCGATGGGCCGGTTCGCGATCAATCCCATCAGCGCGCAGCCCACCGCCGCCGTCAGAATCGTCGCCACCGTGCCTGGACCGGCTGGAATGCCCGCGAAGCTCAGGATCGCCGGGTTCACCACGATGATGTAGGCCATGGTGATGTAGGTGGTGACGCCGCCGAGCACCTCGGCACGCACCGAGCCTCCGCGCTCCGCCAGTTTGAAAAACGCCGTCATGCAGAGCGATGGGAGCGCGGCCAGATCGTTGCGCAATCCGAAATCGCCGGAGAAACCATCCAGTTCTTGACCGAATCGGGCGCAACCGTCAGCATCGCGCCGCCATGACACGCTCCACGCTTTCCTTTGTCTTCGCCGCTCTCACCACCACCGCCATCGCCGGGGAAAATTTCCTCGTCTATTTCGGCACCAACACGAACGCCAAAAACGGCAGCAAGGGCATCTACGTCGCCCGCTTCAACTCATCCTCTGGCGAGCTGACGCAGCCCGAACTCGCCGCCGAGGCCGGCAATCCGGGCTTCCTCGCGATCCATCCCTCGAAAAAATATCTCTACGCGATTGGCGACGTTTCCACCCCCGATGGCAAAAAAGGCGGCGGCATCAGTTCTTTTGGCATCGACCTCAAATCCGGCAAGCTCACGCCAATCAACCAAGCCAGCGCCGTCGGCAGCGGCCCCTGCCATGTGAATGTCGATCAAACCGGCAAGATGGCCGCCCTCGCCAATTACGGCAGTGGCAGTGTCGCTTCCTATGCCATCAAGGACGACGGCTCAGTCTCCGAAGCGGCCAGTTTCATCCAGCATGAAGGCTCCAGCGTCGATCCGAAGCGTCAGACCGGCCCGCACGCGCATTCGGTGAACTTCAGCCCCGACAACCGCTTCGCCTTCGCCTGCGATCTCGGTTTGGACAAAGTGCTCATCTACAAAGTCGATCCCGCCACCGGCAAGCTGACCCCGAATGAGCCTGCCTTTGCCAAAACGCCCGCAGGCGGCGGCCCGCGCCACCTCGCCTTCCATCCGAGCGGCAAATACGTCTTCGTGAACAATGAAATGGCCATGACCGAGACTGTCTTCGCTTACGATGCCGAAAAAGGCGCTCTCACCGAGATCGAAACCGTTTCCACGTTGCCTGAAGCCGACCGTGGCAAGACCGGTCTCAGCACCGCCGAGACCCTCGCGCATCCAAATGGCCGCGTCGTTTATGTTTCCAACCGCACGCACGACACCATCGCCGTCTTCGCCTGCGATCCCGCCACCGGGAAGCTCACCCAGCTGCAAAACGTCCCCGTCGAAGGCGAAATCCCCCGCAACATCTGCCTCGACCCCACCGGCAAGTGGCTCATCGCCGCGCATCAGAACAGCGGCACCGCCGCGCTTTTCAAGGTCGATCAGGACAGTGGCAAGCTCACCTTCACCGGCACCAAGGTGAACGTTCCCGGCAGCATCTGTGTGCGGTTTCTGGGGCTTGATTAAGCCGCCAGCGCCCTTACTCTGGCCGCCCCAAAAACCCAAAAAACATGACCCAGCTCGACCAGCTCAAGCAGCACACCGTCGTGGTCGCCGACACCGGCGACTTCGAAGCCATGAAGGCCTACAAGCCCCAGGACGCCACGACGAATCCTTCTCTCATCCTCGCCGCTTCGCAGAAGGCCGAGTACAAATCGCTGGTCGATCAGGCCGTCGCCGATGGCAAATCCGGCGGTGTGGACGGTGTGATGGACCGCCTCGTCGTCGCCTTCGGCCTCGAAATCCTCAAGATCGTGCCGGGCCGCGTGTCCACCGAAGTCGATGCCCGTTTGTCCTTCGACACGCAGGCGAATATCGACAAGGCACGTCATCTGATCGGCATGTATGAAAAGGCCGGCATCTCCCGCGAGCGCATCCTCATCAAGATCGCCTCCACCTGGGAAGGCATC
>DNXB01000645.1 GCA_003506995.1 Verrucomicrobiales bacterium | reverse complement strand
TCGAAGGCTTCACGCAGATCACGCACCGCGTGCGCATGATGAGCCTCGACAACACTTACTCCGAGGAGGAACTCACGGCGTTCTTTGCTCGTGTGCAGAAAGGACTCGGTCGAGAGAAGATCGACTGCGTCATCGAACCGAAGGTCGATGGCGTCGCCATCACGATCCGCTACGAAAACGGTGTCTTGAAGCACGGCGCGACGCGTGGCGACGGCCAGACCGGCGACGACGTCACCAACAACCTCAAAACCATCAAGCGACTGCCGCTGCGTCTGCCCAAGGACGGCCCACAGACCTTTGAAGTGCGTGGTGAGGTCTTCATGCCGAAAGCCAGCTTTGCCAAGCTGAATGAAGAACGTGACGAGGCCGGTGAGCCGCGTTTCGCCAACCCGCGCAACTCCACCGCCGGCACCTTGAAGCTGCTCGACCCCAAGACCGTCGCCAAACGCCCGCTCGACATCGTCTTCTACGGTCTCGTCGAGGCCACCGACGTGCAATCGCAGACCGAGGTGTACGCGTTGCTCGATGCCGCCGGACTGCGCAAAGCCGATCTCATCTGGCATGCCGACAGCGCCGAAGGTTTGCTCAAAGCCATTCGCGAACTCGATGAGAAGCGCAAATCCCTGCCTTACGAGACCGATGGTGCCGTCATCAAGGTCAACAGCTTCGCCGATCAGCGCGAACTCGGCACCACGAGCAAAGCGCCGCGCTGGGCCATCGCCTACAAATACCAGCCGGAGCAGGCGGAGACGAAACTGCTCGCCATCGACATCCAAGTCGGCCGCACCGGCGCTTTGACGCCCGTGGCGCGTCTTGAGCCCGTCTTGATCAGCGGCAGCACCGTCAGCAACGCCACGCTGCACAACTACGAGGAGATCGAGCGCAAAGACATCCGCGTCGGCGACATCGTGGTGATCGAAAAAGCCGGCGAGATCATTCCCGCCGTCGTCACGGTGAAGAAGGAGCATCGCAAAGGCGATGAAGGTGTGGTGATAGCGCCCACGCATTGCCCCGTCTGCGGCACTGGCGTGCATCGCGATGAGGAGCAGGTCGTCATCCGCTGCCCCAATCCGCACTGCCCTGAAGTCGTGAAGCGCCGCATCGAGCACTTCGTCAGCCGCGCCGCCATGGACATCAGCGGCCTCGGCGAATCCGTCATCGCCCAGCTCGTCGAAATCAAACTCGTGCGCGATGTGGCCGATCTTTACGCGCTCAACGTGCTACTGCTCGCCCGCCTTGAACGCGTCGGCACCAAGAGCATCGACAACTACCTCAAAGCCATCGAATCCAGCAAGCAGCAGGACCCGTGGCGGCTCGTCTTCGGCCTCGGCATCCTCCACGTCGGCGCGGGTGGCGCCCGCAAGCTCCTCGAACACTTCGGCAGCATTGATACCATCGCCGCCGCCAGCATCGAAGACCTCACCCAATGCCCCGACATTGGCGCCATCGTCGCCCCGAGCATCCACGCCTGGTTCCGCGACGAGCACAACGTCGCCCTGCTCGATCGCCTGCGTTCCGCGGGCCTCAATTTCACGCAAAGAACCGTCACCGCCGCCTCCGACAAGCTCAACGGCACCACCTGGGTCATCACCGGCACCTTGAGCGAAGACCGCGAAACCATCGCCGACACCATCCGCGCCAACGGCGGCAAAGTCAGCAGCAGCGTCAGCGGCAAAACGACTTACTTGCTCGCGGGTGAGGATGCTGGCAGTAAACTCGACAAAGCCACCAAGCTCGGCGTGAAGATCGTCACCGAGGCCGAGTTTCGGGCGATGCTTTGATACACACTGCGCTTCTAATGACCACTTGCTGAAAGACAAGGCTGAACCTGAATTGAAACCATGAGAATACTGCTCACCGCCATCCTGTCGCTATCACTCTGCATTCTCTGCACCTGGTTCGTCATGCGTCCGGCCTTCGGCGCTGCCGAGCATGAATTTTACCGTGAGGTCACCGCGCTGCATGCCGTGGTTGCGGCCAGGGGCGTGTATGACGGCGGCGGCAATTCGATTCAGAAAGCACAGCAACTTTTTGCGCTTTGTAAACAGATGCGCAACCCGGTCTTTACGCAGCGTGCGCGCGATCTGGCGGGAGTGACAAACATCACCAACACACCACAGGGCGCGGTTGAGTTCAAGGCTCTGGCCGAGTCCTTCTTCGCCACCTACGCCACGCAGATGCAGTGATCATTTATTTTAGATTTGTGATCACTCTAAACCACCTTCCTCTGTCAGAGCTTGAGACATGGCAGGCTGAGCACGATGTCAAAATGCGTCAACAAGCGCAAGCCATGGAACGGAGGAGCCCAGGAATGTTAAAGCGGTTGCAGGCTAAATTTGCAGAAAATGACAGGAGCACTGGCGCGGCAGACGCCCATGAAAAGAAGTGCGCTGAGAGCCGTGCCACCATCAACGATGACATGAGGTTGAGAGGGATGGAGTATTCTTACGAGCATGTTGTTCGGTGGGAACCATTTTGGGGCTATGCCCGTTTTTCAGCGAACGGACGGTGGCTTGTCGTTTGGGGCAAGCAACGCCTTGCAGTGTCACACGATGGTAACCTAAAATTGTGGCTTGAGCCGAGTGTAAGCATCGGTGGTGCCTGGATTGCAGACAACGGCATGCTGTGCTTGAGAGACAGCCCGTCTGAAGACGATGTGCGTTTCACCTTCTGTGAACAAGACGGCACCCCCTTTCATGAATGGCGGCGGCGCTGGCGGTTTCTGACCTTCCGCCGTTTTGATACGGATGGCCTTGGTTATGCTTATTCAGACGAGACCGGCGATTGTGATGTGAGGTTTCAAATCGAGTGATCAAAGTAGCAATCCGCAACTTTGCCCCCCTCTGTAAAGGCCATTTTGAGGAACGCGGCAGATGTCCTAGACATAGCTCAGCCTCTTGATTTTTGCGTGAAGTTTGATACCAAAGCGGAGTTCCGGGCCATGCTTTGATCAAAGCCCGCTTTGCGTTTTTCCTGCACACCGATACCATTCAGTCATGACTGCCACTTTGGATCAACTGTACAGCACAGCTCGTTCATTGACTGCTCCTGACATGGGGTTGCTGGTTTCGCGGCTGCTTGGTGATCTTTCTCAAAGCCTGCCGGATGTGTCGGATGCGGAGATTGATGCCATTGCTGACGAGCGTGTGGCCGAGATGGATCGTGATCCATCGTCAACGATCTTGCATGACGAGATGCTTCGTTTCATCTCAAGCAAGCACCGGTGAAGGTGGTTTATACTGAATTGATGCCATGGACGAGAACTCACAATGCTACCTGTTGATCAATGGCGAAGCGCAAGGCCCGCTGTCTATCTTCACCATTCGCCAACGTTTGAGGAAAGGACTGATTACTTGGGAAACACCTGTAGCCCAAGAAGGAGATGAGGAGTGGCTGGCATTGAGCACTTGGGCGGATGTCATCGAACCGTCGCAGCCTCCGCCTTCTCCCCCTCTCACCGCAGAAGCCATTGCCGCTACTGTCAATGGAGCACAGGCCGAAGCGATGAAGAAAACAGCGAAGCAGGGAGCGTTGACATCGTTGGTCGTGGGCCTGCTCAATCCTGATGCAGGCAATGCCATGATGGCTCAAGCAGCAATGCAGGGGCAGATGGCGCGGAATTTGAAGAAGAAATGAATTTGTTCACAAAAGCTGCGTCTCAGCCTCAGCTTTGAACTCCTCCAGCAGCGTCTTGAGTTGCTGAGGCGTGTGGAGGGCTTTGACGGCGGCGATGGCTTCGTTGGCGAGTTCGTCGCAGCGCTCGTTGTCGGTGTGACCGGCGTGGCCTTTGACCCAGTGCCAGTGGATTTTGTGATGGGCGGTGGCGTCGTCGAGTTCGCGCCAGAGGTCGGCGTTTTTGACGGGCTGCTTCGCGCTGGTGCGCCAGCCGTTGCGTTTCCATCCGGCGATCCATTGGCTGATGCCCTGACGGACGTATTGCGAATCGGTGTGGAAGTCGATCTCGCAAGGCTCTTTCAAAATGCGCAGGGCCTCGATGGCGGCCTGCAACTCCATGCGGTTGTTCGTGGTGGCGGGAACGCCGCCCTTGAGTTCACGCACATGCTTGCCGTAGGCCAGCACAACGGCCCAGCCGCCGGGGCCGGGGTTGCCGTGGCAGCCGCCGTCGGAATGGATGACGACTTTCTTCACGCCGGAGTCTGCTGGGATTCCGCCGCCCACGCACGCATGCGGCGGTCGATGAAGAACGGCACAAACGGCAGCAGCGAGGCGATAAACACGAGCACCGCACGGCTGAAAGGCCAGCTCGTGGTCATGAGCACACGCCACAGCGCGAAGCAGAACACCACGAACAGCCCGCCATGCACCGAACCGACGATTTTGACCGCCATGGGCATGCCCAGCGCATATTTCAGCGGCATGGCGATGAACAGCAGCACCAAGTAGGAGATGGCTTCAAGCAGGGCGACAGAGCGCAGGAAGGAGACGGGGTTTTTCATCGAGTGCGGTGCTTTTAGACGGCACCTGTTGAATGACAAACGCGAATGTTTATGAATGGCCGCGAATGAACACGAATGTCTGAATTTGCGAGCATTCGCGGCCATTCCGGCTTCATTCGCGTTGAACAAAAAACTCCGACCGCCTTGCGACAGTCGGAGTTTTCGAATGAGTTAAGAACGAACCCGATTTACTTCACGCCGGAAGCCTTGAGGTCGTTGTATTTCGCGAAACCCTGCTCGGCGGTGAGGCCGCCGTGGACCACGCCTTGCACGGCCTGCATCATGGCGACCGGAGCATCGCTCTGGAAGATGTTGCGGCCCATATCGACGCCGCTGGCACCTTGGGCGATGGCGTTGGCGCACATCTGGAGCGCGTCGAGTTCCGGCAGCTTCTTGCCACCGGCGATCACGATCGGCACCGGGCAGCAGCTCGTCACGGTGTCGAACTCCGTGTCGGTGTAGTAGCATTTCACCACGTTCGCGCCGAGCTCGGCCATGATGCGGGTCGCCAGACGGAAATACTGCGGCGTGCGGGCCATCGCACGACCCACGGCGGTCACGCCCATGACGGCGATGCCGTAACGGGAGGCGGCATCAACGAGATCGGTGAGATTTTTGAGACTCTGGCGCTCGTAAGCGCTGCCGATGAAGACCTGCACGGCGAGCACGGAGGCGTTGAGGCGGATGGCTTCCTCGATGTTGAGCGCGGTGCTTTCGTTGGAGAGCGGTTCAAAGCCGGGGCGGCCAAACTTGGCCTTCTTGCCGTCGATCTCGCCTTCCCATTCTTCCATCGGGCTGATCATCGAGGTACCGCCGGAAGCACGCAGCGCGATGGCTTTCGTGGTGGAGGCTGGAATCACGGAGCGCTGGATGCCGCGGGTGAGCATGAGGCAGTCGGCATACGGGGCGAGAGGCAGAATCGTCTGATCAACGCGCTCCAGGCCGGTGGTGGGGCCCTGGAAGTAACCGTGGTCGAAGGCGAGCATGACGGTGCGGCCGTCTTTTGGATTGAAGACGCGGCTGAGGCGGTTTTTGAGGCCCCAGTCGTACTGGTGGCAGCCTTTGAGGAAGAACCCTGGGGCTTCCTGGGGGATGTGGGTGAAGAATTCCTTTTCCTTCTTGTCTGCTGCGCTGGTTTGGATGTCGGCCATGGTCGTGGGTGTTCGAGTTTAAAGGGCCACCAAAGTGGGTGTGAATCTTGGTGGTGCAAGCACCATGGCAGACGCGGCAATAAAAATCAGAGCTGGGTATTTTAGTGGTTGTACCCAGTGTGGGATGGTTATCTGTAGGCGGCATGACGCACCCCGATCATGCAAAGCTGGGGCAGCTCGCGGCGAAGTTCGCGCAGTTGCCAGACCCGCGTGAGCACCGTCAGCCGCAGCACCTGCTGGGCGACCTGCTCGTCATCGCCCTGTGCAGCATGCTCACCGGCGGGCGAGGCTTCAACGACATGGAGGACTACGGCGAGGGCCACGCGGAGTGGCTGCGCACCTTCCTGCGGCTGCCCCAGGGCATCCCGAGCCACGACACCTTCAACCGCGTCTTCGCCGCCCTCGACAGCCACGCGCTGGAGGAGGCGCTGCGCCAGTGGGCCAGCCAGTGCGAGGTGCCGCCCTGGGAGATGGCCCTGCCGGAGCATCCCAACGCGCTGCGCCAGCTCGCCGCGGACGGCAAGCGCCTGCGCGGCAGCCGCCGCCAGGAGCCGCGCACCGAGGGCGGCAGCCTCACCCGGATGGACCAGGTGCTCAACGTGTGGTGCGCGCGGCGCGGCATCACCCTGGCGCAGCGGCGCATCCCGCCGGAAGGCGGCGAAATCGAGCAGTTGCCGCTGCTGCTGCGCCATTTGGATTTGCACGGCTGCGTGGTCAGCGCCGACGCGGCGCACGCACAGACCCACACCGCGCAGGTCATCGTCGAGCGCGGCGGCGAGTATGTGCTCTGCGTGAAAGGCAACCAGCCGACCACCCACGCCGCCGTGGCCGCGGCGATGGAGGCGGTCCGCGCCACGACGGAGAGGCCGCACTTCCAGAGCGTGGAGAAAGGCCACGGGCGGCTCGAAACGCGGCGCCGCTGGGTCAGCGGCGACCTTGCTGAGTTCGCGCCTCGCGGCCAGTGGCAGGCGCTGGGGAGCATCGCGCTCATCGAGAGCGCGCGTGAGGATCTCGCCACGGGCAAAGTCAGCGTCGAGCAGCGCTGCTACCTCAGCAGCCTCGGGATCAGCAGCGGCGTGACGCAAAGCGCCGCGCGCCTCGCGGAGATCGCCCGCTCGCACTGGAGTGTGGAGAACTCGTTGCACTGGCGCCTCGACGTGCAGTGGGGCGAGGATCAAAGCCGCGCCGGCAAGGCCGCCACCAACCTCTCGGCGCTGCGCAAGCTGGCGATGAACCTGCTGCGCACAGTGCCCCCACCTGTGCGCAAACCCGCCACAGTCTCCATGCGCAGACGCCACTACATCGCCACCATCAACCCCAATTACCTCGCTGCTCTGCTCGCTCACTTCGCAAGCTGATCGTTAGTGCGTCCACCCTGGGGC
>DNXB01000580.1 GCA_003506995.1 Verrucomicrobiales bacterium | reverse complement strand
AGCTCAGCGAAGTCACTGCGGTGCAGCTTGCCGCGACGCCCACGACCTTGAACGAGGGCACCACGCGGCAGGTGGTCGCCACGGCCACGTTGGATGATGCGACGACGGCGGCGCTGCTGGGAAGTGAATTGAACTGGAGCGTCCTCAGCGGCCCGATCAGCAGCATCGACAGCAGCGGTCTGGCCACGGTGGCAAACGTGTATCAGGACACCGCCGCCACGGTGCAGGGCAGCTACAGCGGCGTGAACGGCACGCTGGGCCTGACCATCGTCAACGTGGGCACGGACGACCTCGGCATCTATGCCAGTGACGGCATTCCCGACACCTGGCAGGCGCAGCACTTCGGCACCAACAATCCGCTCGGTCTTGCCACCGCCGACGCCAGCGGCACCGGCCAGAACAACCTGCTCAAATACATCGCGGGCCTCAATCCGGTCGATCCGGCCTCGCGTCTGCTCACCGATGTAGGCGGTGGCGGCTCCTCCCACACGATCACCATCAATCCCCGGCTGTCCGACCGCACCTACACGGTGCAGTTCAGCAACGACCTGAGCGTGAACGGCTGGCAGGATCTCACCGGCGCCACCATTCAGGACAACGGCCAGATCCGCACCGTGACGGATCCGGATGGAACCTCGACGCGGAAATTCTACCGCGTGCAGGTGAGCTATCCGTAAAGGCGGAGCTTCATTTCGTGTGCAGCTTGGCCTTCGAGCCGCCGCCTTTCCAGATGTCGTATTTGGGGTCGGCGTAGGTATTGAAGAAGGCGTCGAGTTGCCTCGCGAGATCGGCTTTGATGTCGTCGGTGCCGGGCTGGCCGAATTGATTGAAGCGTTCCTGCTGGTCGGCGGCGGAGAGTTTGTCGAGCGGGAGGCGGTAAACGTAGCCGTTGCGGACTTGGAGGAAGACATTGCCGTCCTCAATGCCCCGGAAAGTGGCCTCAAGTTTGCGGCCCTGGGAGTCGGTCCAGGTGCGATAGACTTCATTGTCGGCCTGAAGGCCGGTGACGAGCAATGCACAGGCAAGCGGGAGGAGAAGGCGCGTATTCATGGTGTGATCGTCCGGTGTTCCGGTCGGATGCGCGATGAAACGATGAGGGGCCGGGGAAGTTGTAGGGGATTTGACGCTGGGTTGGTGGGGAAAGAAAAATTGTAACAATGGGGCGTGCTTTTGGTATAAAGATGCAGAATAAGACTCACTGTCCGTCCGCGCCATTAACCTTTAATCCGTCAAAGCCATGCTGTTGAACCAGAGAATCCTCCTTGTTTGTCTTTCACTGGCCGTTGGGGTTCCTTCTGCCATGGGCGCTCCTCCTGCCAATGATGCTTTTGCCAATCGCATTGCTCTCACCGGCCTCCTGCCTTTGAGCACCAGCGGCACCAACGTGGAGGCCGNNCCTCTTACGCTGGCGGGCGTTCCGTTTGGTACGAGTGGACCGCAACGATCTCGGGGGAGTGCCAGATGTGGATCAACAATGCGAGCTTCAACACTCTGCTGGGAATCTACAGCGGCACGGCGGTGAACAGCCTGACAATGGCTGGCAGTGCTGCCTTTGGTGGAACCGCATACGTCCAGGTGCAGGCTGGAACCACCTACCGGATCGCGGTGGATGGCTACGACTCCTCTTCGGGATCCTTCACGTTGAACATTGGAAGCATTGTTCCACCGCCTGCCAATGATTCCTTTGCCTCACGCATCATCCTGCCTGGCGGCCAGACCAGCACGACCGGCAGCAATTCAGGCGCCAGCAAGGAAGCAGGCGAGCCGGATCATGCAGGATTAGCAGGTGGCAAATCGGTGTGGTGGAGCTGGACCGCGCCAGCGGCAGGCGAGGTGACTCTTGAGGTCGCGGGGGCCACGTTTTATCCGCTCATGGGTGTTTACACCGGAACCCAGGTGGCAAGCCTCACTTCCGCCGGGGTGACGGGCGGAGGAAATTTTGCCACTTTCAACGCCGCCGCCGGGGTGACTTACCACATTGCCGTGGACACCGGGAGCATGCCATACTCAGGCAGCTTTACGCTCAAGATCAGCGATCCTGTGGGCGCTCCGGGAAACGACAGCTTTGCCAGTCGAACTCTGCTCTCCGGCGGGTTCGTTAAAGCGAACGGCTACAACAACGGGGCCACCAAGGAAGCTGGCGAGCCGCTTCACGCTGGCAACACCGGCGGAAAGTCTGTCTGGTACACCTGGACGGCACCTTCCAGCGGAACGTATAACGCGTATTTGCAGGGACTTGGGAACTTTAACAACTACTGCATCCTCGCACTCTACACAGGGAGCAGTGTTGAAGCGCTGGCGCAGGTTGGAAGCGCGAGCTGGGGGGCTCCTGCAACCGTGAGCTTTGCCGCCACTGCGGGAACGACTTACCAGATCGCCGTGGATGGTGCCAGCTACACGGCGGGGGTGGTTTATTCGGGATCTTTTGTGCTGTGTGTGTCGCAAACACCGGCGAACAACGATTTTGCCAGCGCCATTGGTCTGGGTTCGGCGGCCAGCGGGAGTTCAGCGAGCTGGATCGACTTCGGCACCAACACTGAGAGTGGCGAGCCGGGACACCCCGTCTTTTTCTGGATGCCCTCCACCCAGCGCACCATCTGGTGGACTTGGACCGCCCCGGCTGACGGCTTCTTCAGCTTTGACACGCTTGGGGCTGATTTTGACACCGTGCTTGAGGTTTTCACCGGTTCCAGCCTCAGTGCCCTGAGCCTGGTCGCGGAAAATCATGACGCGAACGACTCAGGTCGCAGCAGCCTGGCGCTGAACGCTGTGGCGGGCACGACCTATCATATCCGCGTGAGTGGAGAAACCTTGGGCGACATCGGCGCGGCCCACCTGCAATACTCGCAAATCAACACACCGGGAGTCCCTCTTGGCCGCGCCTACCTTCAGCAGCAGAATGCTGCGGCACTCGCAAACGCAGACGCTCAGTTTGCCGCCGCGCTCGCCATCGACGCTGATCACGCAGAAGCCAATTTTCTGAAGGCTCTCACGGGGTTTGCCATGCTGGAGCAGGCGGGGGCTTTTCAGTCCGCGCTCGCCGGTCTAGGTGTTGCCGGTGGAGACCTGTACCAGGGCGGCTACAGCATTCCACGAGATGCCAATGGCGATCTGATCGCAACACCGGGCACCCATACCTCGCACGCCATCGACTATCTTGGCAACACGGTGCTGCCGGCGCTGTCCACCATCCGCGCCCATCTTGCCAAGGCGTCCGCCCCCTCGTTTCAGGCCTCGCTTTCGGACAGTGAGACAACAATACGCTATGCACGGATAGACGCTGGTGATGTGTCTCTGATCCTTGCCTCAACGCACCTCATCGAGGCGATGATCCGGCTGCTGCAAACCTACGATGCCGGCGCTTCTGTGACCAATCTGGTCACGCAGACAAACCAGGACAATCTCACCGCGGAGTCTCTGATCGACTCAGTGTCAAATCTGCTTGATCTGACCGGGAATGATCAGCGCGCTGCTTTCAAGGCTGCCATCCAGAATGCCAACAGTCATTACCAAGCCGGCTCCGACTTCGTGAGGAACACCCGTGCCAATCCTGCGGATGAAAGGCATCTTTTCCCTCTCTCCAGCGAATACGAAGCCATGGAGGCCAACGCCCGCGCGCATGCCCAGCAGGCCTCGGACTCGCTCAATGGCCCGGCCAATGTCGCAGGAGAAACCCTGGACCTCTCTCAAGCCATCACATCCTCAAACATGCCGCTGCGTGCAAGGCTCCCAGGTCTGTTCGGTAACAAGGCGGTGTCCAGCACTACTCCTGATCCTACGTTTGGCGGGGTTGCGCCAAGTGTGACCCAGGCACGAATCAATGACGCCTTGCGCAAGAAGGGACTCCTCTACGAGGTCGGCCAGTTTGGAAACTGGGCGGGCTATTTTTTGAAAAACCGCTCGCTTGCGGATCAGGCAAAAAACGCCGATCCAGACGGGGACATGCTCAATAACTTCGCTGAGTTCGCCTTCAACCTTGATCCCAACAAAGGTTCGTCACCCAACGAGTACGCTGTTGGTTCGCTGGCCACAAACGTTCTGGACGGCAAGAAATACCTGATGATCAGTTTTGTCCGGCGGATTGAACGCAACAACATCCATTATGTGGTGGCGGTTTCCGACAACTTGACATCCTGGGACCGGACCCAAACTCAAATTCAGCAGTATGGCGCCGCCACTCCCAATCCAGACGGGGTGACTGAGACTGTCATATTCAGAGTTCTTGCTGACCCAGCGGTGGTTGAGCGCAAATTTGTGCGCGTTGAGGTGACCGATCTGGAGCCATGATGTCATGGCGTTGCAAAGCGCGTCCCTGCGGAGCAGGCTGCTGTGAGTTCATCGGCTACCAAACGCGGCGTCACCATCGACTTCGATTCCCCTGGCGAAAAAGCCCCGAACTGCTCGACACCGTGATGCTGCGTCATCGCGACAGCGGCGGGCAGGAACACTTGAAAATCAGCCAGATGCTCGGGAAGCTGCTGCCGTTGGTGAGTTGAGGGCAGCTCCTCGTAGCGGAACGCGTCAGCGTTCCGAAATCGGCGGAAGACTCACGTCTTCTGCTACGGTCTCCCGTTGCCGCCGAGCGTGTGCAGCTTGGCCTTCGAGCCGCCGCCTTTCCAGATGTCGTATTTGGGGGCGGCGTACTGGGTGAAGAAGGCGTCGAGTTGCTTGGCAAGATCGGCTTTGATCTCGTCGGTGCCGGGCTGGCCGAATTGATTGAAGCGCTCCTGCGGGTCGGATTGCAGGTCGTAGAGTTCAAAGGGGCCGTCGGGGAAACGGGAGACGTATTTCCAGCGCTCGGTGCGGATGGCGCGGGTGGTTTCCATTTCGTAGAAGATCGTGTTGTCCCAGTTTTCGAGTTTTTGGCCGCGCAGGGCAGGGGAGAAGTCGCGGCCGGGGGATTTGGGTTTCTGCGGCATTTTTTCCGCGAGGCCGAGGTGACCGAGGACGCTGGGGAGGAAGTCATAGTTGCTGACGAGGGCGTCGCAGGTCTGCGCGGCGGGGATTGGGCCCGGCTGGCGGAAGATGAGCGGAATTTGCATCATCAATTCGTGCGCGCCGGTGGGACGGAAGTGATCGCCCATGCCCCACATGCCGTTTTGGCCGCCCATCCAGCCCTGGTCGGCGGCATAGACGACGAGGGTGTTGTCATCAAGGCCGTTGGCCTTGAGCGCGGCCATGATCTCGCCCACGCCATCGTCAACGCCAGAGGTCTCGGCAGCGCAGCGCTCCATCGCGGTCTGAGTGTTGTGGAACTGCTTGTTGGCCCACTGCCATGGGTGCATGGCATCGCGGGGGAAACTGGTGAAGGGCTTGTCCTTGTAGTAGGCCGCGTGCCGGTTCTTGGGCGGGTTGGACATCAGCTTGCCGAGGTTGTAAGGGCCGTTGTAGGTCGAAAAGAGGAAAAATGGCCGCTCCTTGTTCTGCCGGATGAACTCGACGCCCTTGCGGGTCCAAAGATCCGTCGTGTAACCGGCCTCGACGCGGAGCGCGCCGTTTTCGATGACTTTTTGGTCGTAAAACTCCTGCGTGCTGCCGTCCGGCTTCGTGGTCCAGGTGGTGAAGCCTTCGCTGGGCGTCATGTTGGCCCCGAGATGCCATTTGCCGCTCAATCCGCAGGTGTAACCGGCATCGCGCAAAACTTCGCCGAGGGAGGTGAACTCCTGGAGCGTGTTGTAGGCTTCCGGTCCCATCATGAACTTGGGATCGAGAAAGGAATGCACGCCATGCTGTGATGGGATGAGGCCGGTGAGGAAGGTAGCGCGGGTGGGGGAGCAGACGGGATTGCTGCTCAGTGCCCGGGAAAAGCGGATGCCTTCTGCGGCCAGCTTGTCGATGTGCGGCGTGCGGATGTCGGGATTGCCGTAGCAGCCGAGGGTCCAGGCGCCTTGGTTGTCGGTGAGAATGAAGACGAGATTGACCGGCTTGGCAGCCCAGGCGGAGAGCGAGGAGCTAAGGGCGAAGAGCAGAGAGAGGAAACGGGCAATCTTCATGGGTGAGGAACGGCTCCCAGGGAGCAAACTTACCCAGCTAAGCGAGCGGAGGCGCGTAAATGCCAACAATTAACTAGAATTACCATATTAAATGAGGTTGATTATACGGCCTGCGCCGCCTTTTCGACGGCCCGCCTTCGCATGCCTGCCTCCTCCTCGCGACAGCAACCGGCGAAGCCAGTGCGCATCGCACCGTGGCGCGGGCCGTTGCAGTTTGGGTTGCTGACGGTCACGGCACTGGTTTCGTTGGCCTTGCAGTTTTGCTATGTGCTGCTGGTCGTGGGTTTGTTCGGCTGGATGTGCTGGCAGGTCTATGAAATCACCGGTCAGATGGCGCGGGTGGGAGTGTTTCAGTGGCGGGTGATTCCCGAGTTGCTGAAGTTTGCCTTCATGGGCGTGACGTGGGTCTTCATGCTGCGCCCGCTGCGTCCACGACCGAAAACGGCCAAGGTGGCGCTGCAAATCACCGCCGCCACGCAGCCGCAGCTTTTTGAGCTGATCCACACGCTGTGCTGGCATCTTCGCGCACAACCTCCCACGCAAGTGTGGCTGGACACGACGATCTCGGTGCGCAGCTCGATGTTTGGCGGGCTGGTGGGCATTTTGACCGGGCAAACTATGCTGCACCTTGGTCTGCCGGTGATCTCGGTCATCACCGCCCGCGAACTGGCGGGCCTGCTGGCTCATGAGCTGAGCCACAATGCCGGCGGCTTCAGCACGATTTTCATTCACGCGGTGCGGGAGATGAACGCGTGGTTCTTCCGCGCTGTGATGGAGCGTGATCCGTGGGAGATGCACATGCATGATGCACCGCGCAAGGAATCGAAGTCTCATATGATTGTCCGACAGGCGCTGCGCGGGTGGATGTGGGCGGCAAAGATTCCCTTCATGCTGTTTGCCATCGCGTCACGTCTGGTAAGCACGGCCACGCTTTGGATCATCCGGCGCACAGCGGAAAAATGCGGAGCCAATGTCATCGGTGCCGCGCCTTGCGCTCGTATGTGGCGGAAGCTTGACCTGCTGGAAGATGCCTGGAAGTCCGCCTGCCAGGAAATCCGCCGGGGTGTCATCCAGCATCGTCTGCCGGAGAATTTGTCGCTCCTCATGGCCCGGCATGTGGCGAAAACGGCCAAGGACCGCAATGCCGCGCGCGCCGAGGCTGGCATTAAAACAGAAACGGAACACGAGAAGGATGCCAAGCCGCCGAAGGGTGCGGCCCTAGTGGAGCATCTGTCCCCGGCACAGCCTGCGGCGGCCGTGATGCGGCAGTTTGTCGATCTCTCACGGCAGGTCACTTATTTCTACTACCAGCACGATCTTGGACTCAATCTGCATGAGCACCGCATGGTGGCGGATGAGGAGGTCATTCATCAAAATCGCCGTGAGGAAGAATCTTTGCTGGTCATCCGCCGTTACTTCGGCGGGCTGGCGCATCCTGAGCGGGCCATGTGCGGCCTGGGCAGCACCCCCGCGACTTCCACGGCGCGGCCGGAGCTTCAGCGCGAAATTTTGCGCGTGCGCGATGAGATCGTGCAATGGGGGCCGCAGTTCAAAGTGGCGCTGCAGGAGTGGAACCAGGCCTGGCAGCGCCGTCGCGATCTGGAAGCCGCCGCCACGCTCAGTCTCGCCGGATTCACCGTCTCGCGCATGCAGTTCGGCACCGAGGACGCCAGCCCGACCTCATTGCGTGCCGAGGCCGCCCGGCAGCGCATGGTCATGGAGCACATGGAAGGGCCGTTGCAGGAGCGGGAGCGCGTGTTGGAGAGCCGCTTCGCCGCCGCACTTGGTTTGCTCTGGTGGAGCGAGCAGGCCGACCTCAACGACTGGCTGCGGGAGCGCCGACAGGATCTGCCCGGATGGGTCACCATTTATGAGGCGATGACCGGGGCGCTGCCGTCCTTCCGTGAGCTGCTCACCACCTTCTTCGCGTTCCAAACTTTGGGCGCTAAATTTGCCAACGTCGATGATCCCAGCGCATTCCTCACCGCGCTTCAGTCCGTGGTGCCGAAGATGCTCAACCTCGTGCGTCAGATCATCAGCACGATGGACGGCGCGCCGTATCCTTTTGCGGAGAATGGGAGATCCGTGACCTTGAACGAGCATTTGCAGCCACACGGCATGCCGGAGATGCCCGCAGGCTCGCTCATGTCAGCGGATGTCGCCAGCATGCGGGCCATCGGCTTGAAAATGGCCTCCGAGGCCTCGGAAACCGTCGCGCCGTATGTCGATGCGTTCATGAGCCTCTACCATCGAGCCTTTGCCTGGCTGGCAGAGTCGGCGGAGCGGACGGAGATGCATTTCCTCGGCGCTCTGAGTCTCGGCTCGGCCACAGAGATCCTGCTGCCGGACGAGTTCACCACGCAGCGGCTTGGCATGAAATCCAAATCGCCAGACGCCATCGCCGCCTGGAAACCGCCGGTGGCGGTGTGAGGCGTCGGGGGCAGAATCGCGATCTTCAAGGCTCAGGCCGCATGCAGGGCCTCAAGCACCGCCTGAGGATGCTGTTCGGCGACACGCAACAGGGCGCGGGCGGTGCCCTCGGGGCGGCGATGGCCTTGCTCCCAGTTTTGCAGGGTGCGGATGCTGATGCCGATCAGTCCGGCGAACTGACTCTGCGTCAGTCCCAGCTTCTCACGCACGGATTGTGCGTCCGGCCACTGATGGGTGCGCTGCCTGGAGGCTTTCTTTTTGCCACGCAGTATGGTGCCGCCCTCTTTGATGCTGGAGACGAGTTGTTGGAAGAGTTGATCGTTCATGGGCCTTTGTTTCACGCTCATTCCAGCCCTGTTTTTTGGCCCCCTGGCGAAGTCTGATCTGGTGCGTCTGGAGGCGGCCGAATGCCACCATGAATCCAGTTGCGGTCGTCAAGGCGGTTTACGAGCCAGGATGAGACAATCACGACGATAGCCAGCCACGCCAAGTTCAGCATGGCATTGTTGATCGAGCGGAGCTGATCCAAAGCTGTGAGCGCATCGTCGAGATCATGGCGGAGAGTGGTGTTTTCTTCCGCGTAGGATCGCTGGCTTGGACTTCTCGCAGCCGCCGGTGCCGTGAGAGGCAATGAACATTGCAGGAAGAAAACATAAGCTCCAAGCGGCAATAAAAGAATGATATTTCTTGGGATGGCCGGCTTCCCATGACGCACGGAGCGACATGACCACAAGAAGAGAGCCATGTAGGCCGCAAGACAGCCGGACAGAACCCAGAGCTGGTCGTGTGCGAAGGTTGAGAGGACAATCATTGGATTTGACGGCTGCACCACTGAATCATGAACAACACTGCTCTTGTTGTCAGCACTTTTTGTGACGAACGAGCCAGCTTTGCCACAAACTGGAGCACTCTCACACCAGCCGCACATACCTGCGTCCCGGCAAGGCGCGGATCAGCCGCTTCATCTCCAGTCGCATCAGAGTGGATGAGACCGTGGCCACGGTGAGACCGCTGGCGGTGGTGATGTCGTTGACGGTGGTGATGTCGTTGATATGGGACTCGTCGGTTTGGTGAGCGAGCGTTTGCCTCATTTGGATTTCTGCGTCAGTTTTGCGCTCTGCATGCCAGCAGATGAGCGAATCTCCACGAGAACCAAGCCTTCCGGCGTGTGATGCAGGTCGGTTGAAAATTCATTCCACGAATGTAACTATTCAGCACCCGTTGCGAA
>DNXB01000385.1:915-5482 GCA_003506995.1 Verrucomicrobiales bacterium | reverse complement strand
CTGCGGACTTGTGTCAAACAGCACCCCGTGGCCGCTCACCGCCTTGAACAGCAGCGGGCCTTGCGCCGATTTTTCCAGCGACAGCGTGCCACGCGGCTTGATCTGCAGTCCACCACGCCGCCATGAGGCAGCCCTGCCCGTTTCCAAATCTTTGCCGTCCACCCCAACGCCAATCTCCAGCGGCATGGGCGTGCGGTTCTTCAGAACGAGGCGGTAGGACTGGTTCGGCAGGCCGGAGACAAACAACACGCCGCCGCAGAGGTGGGATTCCAGCCATTTTCCCGTCGCCACGTCCTGCACCGCGAGATCCATCGACCCATCCCCCATGCGAGCAAAGCCGCGCTGCGTGTCCACCACATCATCCTGCCGCTCCACGAGCCGGGTGATCTGATCCGGCGCGGCATACACCACGCGGGCCACCAGATGCGGTGTCGCGGCCGACTGGGACGGACGCGCTGGCACGCCATGATGATAAAGATTCGGATCCTGCTGCCATGCTGGACTGAGTCCTCCCAAACCACCCGCGCAAGAACTCAGCAGGCCGGTGGCGGCCACGACTGCGATTTGAATCCCTGTGATAATCTTCCCTTCGTTCCCTGAGGTCATGCGTGATGCGCGCTGGTCTTGATTTGGAAAGTAACACGCACCAGACCCGAGACTTCTTCCACCGAACGTCGCACCTCGCAGCCCAGCAGCCGCTCGATCATCTCACACTCCAGTTCATCGACCATGTCGTAACGTGCCGCCAGTGCCCGCAGCGGCCGGTGATGTTCCACCAGGCAAAGATGGCCGTGCGCGTCGGTTTCACAGGCGCTGAGGCAGCCTTCAGCGCTGCGCAGCTTCGCCAGCAGCTTCACACGCTCCACCACGCCCGCCGCCTTGGCCAGCTTCGGGGCCAGCGCCTCCGTTTTGGCCTGAAAATAGGTGTACAACAGCTTTGGCGGCGCTGTCTCGCCATACACACGCTCCGCCGTCGTCAGCAGATCCAGCGTCAACGTCGGAACGCCGCCCCCGTCAAACAAAGCGTCCGCCTTTGGCGTCAGGCGGTAGATTTTTTCGGGGCGACCCGCCCCCTTCGAGCGGCGCCAGGTGTCCAGAAAGCCCGACTTCTCCAGGTCCACGCAGTGTTGTTTCACCCCCATGTAGCTCATCTTCATCCGTGTGCTCAGCTCCCGCACTGGCAGACCAGTGGAGTGCTTCAGATGCTGGATGATCTCCAGCACCGGCGTGTGCAGCATTTCTCGAAGCAGAGCGAGCATGTGCGCAGGCTAGCGTGCTGAACGCCCGGCGCAACGCCACGCGATCTTATCCCCTTCCCTTCTTTCCACAGCCCGGAACCAGGAACTCGCTTCTCTCATTAGGCGCGGAGTCCATGTTTCCCTCAACTTAAACCATGGGCCTTCTTTGCCCATACGGATGGCAAAGGTTGCTCACGCAGCCCCTACCGCTTTGCCAACTAACGCCTGGACATGCGCTGGTGAGTCGAACCGTTTCTCAAAAAGCCAAGCGGCAGAAACTCAAATATTAGAAAGCGCTTAAACCGCATTTTTTATTATTATCATATTTTTGAGTTAGTCGGCTACAAAACCGGCTTTTGAGGTCATCGAAAGGGCATCTCGACTCAAATTTCCAAAGTCCACTCACCTGTAGATCAAAACTGATCATTTTTTAACTCATTGATAGCCAGTTATTTAACCAAAACAATAACTGCCATTTTTATCAAATTTACAAAATTATGAGTTAATTCTGAAATGGTTGTTGCAGTGATTCTAGTATTTGCTATAAATACTAGCAGAAACAAGAATCACTTACGCAGCCATGAAAACGATCATCCGCCTCGCACTTGCCGCCAGCCTCCTCGTCGCCTCCATCGCGAACGCTCAGAACGGTTACTCTGCCGCCGGTTACTATGCCGCCCCCCAGGCCCAAGCCGCTTACGCTCAGCAGCAAGCAGCCAACGCTCAAGCTTGGGCCGCCTACCACGCCCAGCAGGCCAACGCCCAGGCTTGGGCCAACTACTACGCTCAGCAGCAGGCCGCCGCCCGGCACGCCGCAGCTCAACGCGCTGCCGCCGCCCGCCCAGCAGTCGGTGGCAATTCTCAGATCCGCTTCGACGGCCGCTTCGCCTCCGTCGGCCAGACCGCTCCTCAGGCCCTCCAGTTCGCCGTTTACGCCGCCAACACCCTCCAAAACAAGCCCTACCTCCTGGGTGGCGGCCATCGCAACATTGAGGACAGCGCTTATGACTGCTCCAGCAGCACTTCTTATGTCCTTATGAAGGCAGGATTGCTGAACCGCTGCCTGTCCAGCAAGGAGTTCGCCAACTACGGCCAGGCTGGCCAGGGCCGCTTCATCACCATCTGGGTGAAGCCTGGCGAGCATGTTTTCATGACCGTCTGCGGTCTTCGCATGGACACCTCCGGCCAGGTCACTGGCGAAGGCCCACGCTGGCGCACCAAGGGCCGCAGCTACGCTGGTTTCAGCCCTCGTCATCCTGTTGGCATGTAATTCTCATTTTCGCGACTCGATTCTCACACTCGTAAACCAAAGTTCATTCAAATCTGAAACTCACCGCCTAAATCCCCTCGAAACTCTCAAACCTACGAATCATATGAAAACAAACACCACCTCCTCCACCGCCAAGAACGAAGAAATCACCCTCGGCTGGTCCTCGATGCCTGCTTACGGCGAAGTGATGAACACCCTGATCGGCACCGCCCACACCAACGTCGCCAGCACCGTGAAGGCCGAGCAGAAGACCATCCTCGCCTCCTTCTGGAGCACGCTGAGCAACCTGAAGTAATTCAAACCGGCCCGGAGCGGCCTGGGCCTTGCGGTTCGCAGGCGCCCCGGCTAAAGCTCCCGCCCCAAGCATGCAGGTTCTCCGCTCCATTGAGGCTCTTTCCACCCTTCCCGGCCCGCTGGCGCTCGCAGTCGGCGTTTTCGACGGCCTCCACCTCGGCCACCAGGAGGTGATCCGCGCCGCCCAGGAGCATGCCACCCAGCACCACGGCACCGCCGTCGTCGTCACCTTTGATCCGCACCCGGCGCAGGTGCTGCGCCCCGGTTCGGCTCCGAAACTGCTCTGCGGTCCGCGTCATCAGCAGATCATCCTGTCCCAACTCGACATTCCGTGCCTGCTGGCCTGCCCGTTCACCGCTGAGACCGCCCAAACACCCGCGCGTGACTTCATCGGACGGCTGGTGTCAGCCGCCAGGCCGCTGGGCTGCATTTCCGTCGGCTACACCTGGAGTTTTGGCCATCAGCGTGAAGGAAACATCCACCTGCTCATGGAACTGGGCCAGCAGCACGATTTTGCCGTTTATGGCGTGCCCCCGCTGAAAATCGACGGCAATGTCGTCAGCAGCACGCTCATCCGCGAGGCGGTTGCCAAAGGTGATTTCGTCAAAGCGGCGCGTTTCCTAGGCCGTGAGCACTCCGTCTTTGGAATGGTGATCGAAGGCCGGCACCTCGGCCGCCAGCTCAGCTTTCCCACGGCCAATGTCGCTGTCGAAAACGAGCAACTGCCGCCGCTGGGCGTGTACGCCGTGCAGGCGCGGATCGCTGATGAATGGCGGCCTGCCGTCGCCAATCTTGGCCGCAGACCCACCGTCGCCGACAACGCCGATCCGACGCTCGAAGTCCATTTTCCGGACTGGAGCGGTGATTTGTACGGCCAGGATCTCGAAGTACGCTTCACGCGGCTGCTGCGTCCTGAAATGAAGTTCAGCGGCCTGGAGGAACTCAAGGCCCAGATTCAGCGCGACATCGACGCGGCACTCACACCGCCTGCGGCACCTCGTAGCCCGCGCGATACTCACGCGTGAGCAAGGCCAGGGCTTCAGGAGTCGCCGTTTCGCCGATGAAGGTCTCCTTCGCGGCATCCAGCTCCAGCATCGGCCCCATCTTGATGTCGATCTTCGCGGCATCGAGCTCGTTTTTGACGAGATGCTCGTGGAAATCGGCGATCACGTCGTTCCACGGCTGGAAATCCTTCACGGCGGCCTCGGCTTGCTCGCGGTTGTATTTCTGACCGAGGCGATAAGAGAGATTGCCCAGATGACACCACGCGCTGGAGTAATGAATGGCTTCGATCTCCGCCTTCAGCTCCGCCTGTTTGCGGCTGCGGATGGCGGCGATGAAGTTGGCCGCGTGCGTTTTGCCACCGTCGCCTTTGAAGGTATGGAGCTTCTTTCCTTCGGCGTCATAGGCCGTGCCACCGCCACGACTGCCGGTGTAGTAGCCGCCCTCGCACTCAATGATCAGGAAGGCTCCGGTGCGACGACGCAGATACACATCCGGCGCCTTGACGCCCTTCTGGCGCGGCAAGTTGTGGAAATCGACGATCACCGGAATGTCGCCCGTGTCCATGTAGGCGAAGTGCGTGTTCGGCGTCTCACCCGCGTCATCCCAGTCAAAACGTCCGCCACCGGCGATGACACGCTTCGGCAGCGTGACCTTGTCGCGGAAGACGACGTTGCGCAGATCGTCGAGGATGTGCGGTCCCCAGTTGCCCATCTCGCCGTTGCCGGTGTTCCAGTCCCAGTGCCAGTCATAGTGGAATTTT
>DNXB01000385.1:0-910 GCA_003506995.1 Verrucomicrobiales bacterium | reverse complement strand
GCGCCGGGCCGAGCCACAGGTCGTAGTTCACCGTGGACGGTGGTGTGAGCGGCTCCGTGCGTTTGCCGATGCTGGCGCGCATGCTGTAATGGTTGCAGCGCACATACTTGATCTTGCCGATCGTGCCCGCGTCCAGGAAGCCCTTGATCTCGTCCTGCAGCGGATCACTGCGCTGCTGCGTGCCGCCTTGCACGATGCGGTTGTACTTCCGCGCCGCTTCCACCAGCTTGCGGCCTTCCCAGATGTTGTGAGACACGGGTTTCTCCACATACACGTCCTTGCCCACTTGCAGCGCCCAGATCGAGGCCAGCACATGCCAATGATTGCCGGTGGAGACGACCACGGCGTCGATGTCCTTGTCCTCCATCACCTTGCGCAGATCCTGCGTCGTCTTCGCCTCCGGATACACCTTCTTCGCCCGATCCAAAGCCGCCGTGTCAGGATCGCAGAGGTAAGCGATCTCCACGCCCGGCACCTTCGCCATGCGGCTCGCATTCCCCATCCCCTGACCACCGAGGCCAATGGAAGCGATGCGAATCTTGTCATTCGCCCCCAACACGCGGGTGGCAGACAACGCGGTGAAGGCAAGGGCGGACTGAGTGATGAAAGAGCGACGTGATGTCATGGCGGTGATTGATTGGTGCAGATGGTTTTGCCAGAACGCCGTCTATGACGCAACTCCTTCCTCAATCCATCGCGAACACAAAAAAGGGGCCGCAGTTACGCGGCCCCTTCGTGGTTTGGATTATGTGGCTGGTGAGGCTTAGCCGAGGTCTTCGGCAGGAGCGGCTTCGCCAGCGGCGGCCGCAGCGTCTTTTTCCTTCATCGCGGCCTTGCGGCTCATCTTGATGCGGCCCTTGTCGTCGATGCCGACGCACTTGGCGGTGACGATGTCGCCGGTCTTGACGAC
>DNXB01000366.1 GCA_003506995.1 Verrucomicrobiales bacterium | reverse complement strand
GAAAACCTTTAACGAAGTAAAGTTATGGTTGTGTGCAAAAGGTGCAGGCATCATGGGCGGGCTCTGGTTTTTGATGATGCTCCGGGTTGGGAATTTAGTTTTTGCCATGAGTGATTTTTTTCCTCACACGGGGATTGGACCGTCTGCCGATGGCGATCTTGTTCAGCAGTTGATTGTGGTAATCAGCCCGGTTGGCGAGCTTTGCGAGCAGCAGGCAGGCGTCTTGCTGTCCTAAGGAGCAGGCGACGGTGCAGGCGATATCGAAACTGGCGATTTCGTATTCCACGATGTTTCGCGCATTGGCAATGAGGCATGTGTCAGTGGCTGCAGCATCTTGATGTGCTGCCGTGGCCAGGCTCGCCTCATGGATGAGATTCTGCATGGTTTTGCAGACAACCCCGGTGGGAGAGGTTTCGAGCAGGCTGCAGACCTTTTGAATTTGCTGGATGTTTTTCATCGTGTCTCCGCAAATTTGGCGAAGGCTGTTGCGCAGCTTTGCATTGGTGGATTTCTGGATCATCCGCGGCAGCATGACGTTGAACTGCATTTCTGCGTCAAACAAGCTGCGGAGCTGATTTTGAAGCAACTGCTGGAGAGGGTGCATAGGATTCACATGGGTTGAGCACGGCATTCTTATGGCATATCGCGTGCCGGCCATCTTTTGGTTGTCTGCAACCGACCTGATGGCAGGCGTTGGTTCATGCCGGATGTGTGGCATGTGGTGTAGGACAGCGATGCCAAATGGACCCATCTGAAGCGCCCGTGCGCTCCGATTTTAACATGGCATTCATGGAGCAGCTCCTCATCCACGGATGCCATGCGAACTGATGAATGTCGATGCCACCAACATCCGCTGGACGGATTTGCTGAAGCGATCCGTGAACGCCTGGATCGCGGACAAGACACTGCGGCTGAGCGCCGCGCTGGCCTATTATTCGGTCTTCTCCATCGCCCCGCTGTTGGTGATCACCATCGCGGTGGCGGGCATGATGCTCGGTGATGAGGCGGTGGCGGGCCAGCTCAAGGCGGAGATGAAAGGATACATCGGAGCGCCTGCCGCCGCCGCGCTGCAATCGATGGTGGAGAGCGCCTCGGAGCCGGCGGACAGCGTGACGGCGACCATCACGGGGTTCATCGTGCTTTTGCTGGGGGCGTCGGGGGTGTTTGGCGCGCTGAAGGACGCGCTCAACACCATCTGGGAGGTCAAACCGAGGGAGGATTTCAGCATCCGTGCCTTCACACGAGAAAAAATCCTGAATTTCGGCATGGTCCTGGTCATCGGATTTCTGCTGCTGGTTTCGCTGCTGATGAGCACGGCCATAGCCAGCCTGAATCATCGGTTGGAGCATGTGGTGGCGCTGCCGGCGTTTGCCTGGACGGTGGTCACGTTTCTTGTCTCCATGGCGGTGGCCACCACGCTCTTTGCGTGGATTTTCAAGGTGCTTCCAGATGTGCGAACCCACTGGAAGGATGTGTGGACCGGGGCGGTGATCACGGCGCTGCTGTTTGAAATCGGCAAGACCGCTTTGAGCTGGTATCTGGGTCGTGAAAGCACCGCCAATGCCTATGGTGCCGCTGGTTCGGTCGTGCTGCTGCTCCTGTGGGTTTATTATGCGTCTTGCATCCTGCTGTTCGGGGCTGAGTTCACGCAGGTGTATGCGCATGCCCAGGGCCGTCACATTCGCCCAGCGGTCAATGCGGTGTGGGTCAGTCGTGGCGAGCGCTTGAACGAAGGCATGGCTGAACAGGGGCACGGTGGCAAAGAGCCGCATGCCTCTCCGCAGAGGGGGGGAGGGGCTGCCGCGCATCCTTTTGCTTTGCCACTACTCGCACCTTTACTGAAATACCTCGAAGGCCGTGGTGTGCTGCTGACGATCGAGGCGAAGGAGGCTTTCCGGCAGATCTTGGGTTTCATCGCGCTGCTGGCGGTGGTCGTCGCGATGATGCTTGCGGGATGGCTGCTGCTGACCTACGCGCTCGTGGGATGGCTCACGCATCACACAGGCTGGACCTGGGGGATGACTGCAGTCGTGACGGGAGGCGCGCAGGTGCTTCTCGGTCTCGTGGTGGCGCTATGGCTGTGGAAGCGCCTGGCCTGTGCGCGCTGGTTTGCCGACACCCTCAATGAATTCAGAAAGGACCAGGCATGGCTTCGGGGACCCAAAACACACTAGATGAAAGGCAGATGGCGCTGCATCTGCTGGAACGTAGCCGGGCGCAGATCAGCGCAGAAGCGCAATGGCTGCGCTCTCGCCTCGTTCCGAAGGAAATGCTGCGCCATGTGGTGGCGCTTCATCCGGTGCTCGTGTTGGGCGGCGCATTCGCTGTCGGACTTATTCCAACGCTGCTGCTGCTTCATCGTCGCCACATAGCGGCCAGCACCACCGCGAGAAGCATGCCTGCCCCTTCCGTGCGGCAGAGCCCTCTGGGCAGACTGATCGCCGCTCAGGCGGTGCGGATGCTGATCCCGCTCGTCGTGATGCCCTGTCTCCAAAGCTCTCTCAAGCACCACTTCAAGCATGAACCCCCGCCTTCCTCCGTGCCATGAACATCTCGCCACCCGCCCCACCTTTGATGCCAACCATCGATAACTTCACCCTCAATAGTGAAGGACCGGGGGCTGCGGTTGGATTCTTCGACCTCCTGTGCCTTCCTGGCGTGGTCATGGCATTCCTTGGGAATGACGCATTTACAGGCAGCACGGGCGCGGGCCTGTCTGCCACCATGCTTTATGTCGAGGATTTCGACCCGATGGCAAAAGCGGAGTGTATGAGAACGGGCACCGCCGATTCTTCCGCGATGATGGCCTGCCGGGCGGCGAACTGTCACGGCGCATGTGGTGACTGTGCCAGCGTGTTCAGGTTACCCTTTCATGACGCCATCGGTCAGGATTTTGCCGCTGTGTTGCTCGCCCTCGGCGGCTTTGTGGCGCTCTTGCTGGAGGCTGCGCATGGCCTCCAGCAAGAGTGGCCTGCGCAGGAACCGCAGGCGAACGAGCGCGCATGACACGGTGCTGGGTTTTTTCCATCAAGCTTCCTTTGCCGGATCATCTCGAACGGGTTCTAGCGGCGATTCGGCCGGACCTGCCATGACTTCGCCCTGCGCGGTGAACCTTGACCCATGACAGGGGCAATCCCAGGTGTGATCCGCGGTGTTCCACCCGACCACACATCCCATGTGCGGGCAGATGGCGCTGAGGAGTGTCAGCTTGCCGTGCGAGTCCCTGGACGCGGCGATCCTTTTCCCATGACGGCGCAAAACTGCGCCCTCGCCGCTGACGAGATCGTTTGGATCGCGGTTTTCACCCATGAAAAGACTCTTGGTGAGGTAATAGGGGTAGTCCTTGTTCTCTTTCAGGTAGTTCCAACTGCTGGAGAGTTCCTTGCGCTCGATATGGAACAAATCCTGCCACGGATTCGTGATGCCTTCCACATGGTCCAGGAACATCATCGCCGCCAGGGTGCCATAGGTGATGCCCGTGCCGGAGAAGCCCGTTGCGATGAACTGCCCGGCATGTTCTCCGATATAAGGCAGGCCATCCACCGTCTCGATCACCTGCCCGGACCAGCGTCGAACGATCCTGGCCGTGGGAGCAATGGCCTGCAGATGACTGCTCAGCGCATGGTAAGAGTCCTCGGTGTCATGATTCTGCCCTGTCTTGTGGTCTTCCCCGCCGGCGATCACACGGACGCCTGTCGTGGTGATGTCGGCGCGCAGGTGGAAGTATGGATTCGCGGTGTCCCACCAGAGGGCTTCTGGCAGTCCGAGGGGCAGATGGGCCTGCACCGCGTATGTGGAGTATCCTGCCAGCTTGGTTTGCAGCAGGGTGGCACTCAACAGGCCCGAGACTCCCTGCAGCGGCACATGGGTGGCGATGAAGACGTGACGGCACGAGACACGGTGACCGTTGCAATGCACGCTGAGGCCTTCAGCATCGAATTCCGTCACTTCGCTTTCTTCATGGATCTGGCAGCCGAGCTGGCCCGCCGCCTGCGCCAGGTGAACGACATACTGCGTGGGATGAAATTTCATCAGATTCGAAAAGCGCACCGCCGGGCGTCTCGTCAGCGGACAGCACTCGACAAACGCGGCGTCAAATCCCATCTCCCTGGCAAGCCGGGCATCCTGTTGAAGACTGTCAATCTCCCTGGTTTTGGCGTTCTCTGCTGCATACAGATAGCCTGGCACATGCCGCAGCTCGCACGCGATCTGCTCAGTGAGGATGTTGTGGCGGATTTGCTCGGCGGCGGCGTGGCACGCGTCCCACACGGCTTCGGCATGATTGCGCCCAAACTTCCTCACCAAGTCACCGAGGCGCGCATCCGTGGGGTAGCTGATGTGCGCCGTGGTGTGTTTTGTTTCGCCACCACACAGCTTTCCCTTTTCCAGTACGATCACCGAGCGTCCGGTTTTTGCCACCAGATAGGCGGCCGTGATACCCGTGACGCCGGCGCCGATGACCAGCACGTCTGCATACAGATCCTTCAGCACCGGAGGAAACGAGGGGGGATGAGGCAGTTCCCATGCGGATTCTTGTTTCATGTGAAAAGAGAAAAGTGATCGTTGTCAGGAGCACGGCGAGGCGGCGAGTTGTCCCCTTCAATGTTATCGCTTGACTGCGTCAGGCGACTGAGCGCAGGCTGACGATGTGATTCTGCACGCATGAAACGCCACCACCACCCGAGGTGGGTGATCAGCGGCTGGCAGACGGCGGGGCAGGCGGCGGGGCAGGGGCCTTCGCATCTGGTTTCGGACGGGGGCTGGCAGCGCTTGAGGCATCGGCTCGTGCGGTTCCCTTTGGATTCGCCGCTGCTTTGGCTCCGGTTTGATTGGACGCGTCCTCTTGCTGAGGTGGCTGGGGCTCGACGGGGGATGGCACCTGCGGCACTCCTGCCTGCCCGGAGAGCACCTGCGGGCCGGACTGGGCAGGCGGCTTTGGCAGCACCGTGCCATCAGGCGCACGATCCAGCACAAAGCCGCTGAAATCTGAGGGCAGCGGCACCAGACGGTTTTCGGCTGTCAGCACCTGACCGTCCGGGATCAGTTTGGCATCAATTCGCACCGTCCGGCCGTCGCGGATCAAATAAGTCTGTCCTCGTACGGTAAAGAGGCCGTCACGCACCAGGGGGCTGGGAGTGGTAAGAATGTTTTCCGGCAGTGGCACCCGCCGCCCTTCCGGGGTCAGCACCTGGCCTTCAGCGACCAGCGTGGTATCCACCATGGCCGCCCGGCCATTACGGATCAGATAGGTTTGGCCGTGATAAAACACGATGCCGTCATGCACCACCGCCGTATCTTGGGTGCTCGGCTGGATTTGTCTGGCAGGAGGGCTGCCGATCTGGGCGGCAGCAGGCCAGGAAAAGCTGAATGCCGCGGCGAGGATTAACCAATGGGAAGATTTCATGGTACCGAGGGTTCGATCCCCATGGCACTCCGGTTCTCGGGAAGTGGGATGTCTGTCTTATCAGGGAAAGGATCTGCATCTTCTCATCTGCGGTGTTTGCGCCGAAATCTGCCGTCGTTGCGCGGCGAGCTGCAGAACCATCGGTGGGATGGAGGAATGTGCGCGCGCCTGTGAGGACTGTGCCGCTTGCTGCTCACACAGAACCGCGTGATCGGAGCACCTCACAAACAGACACAGGCCGGCATGCGGCGATGGCTCATGTCGGCGTGTGGAGTGTGGTCAATCTCAGCGGCAGTCGCTATCGCATTCGCTCAGGAACCGTTTGATCTCATCACGGGCTTCCCCGGTGCGCTTTTGAATGCGGCCGACGAGTTCTCGCCGTCACTTTGCCTGCTTTGACGATGTGTTGCCGTTGCTTTCTTTCCTCAGGACTCAGGTGGATGCGGGACTTCTTGGCCAAGCCTGCCTTTCATGCTCCCGTCTCTTTTCACCCATCGACCTTGATGATTGAATCCACGAAAGCATCTCGTTCAGGGTTTCGCCGTCTGCTTGTTGCTGAACAAGGATTTCACCTTGTTGAAAAACCCTTTCCCGGTCTCTTTCTCAACCGCAGGCGCGGGTAGCAGATCATTGGGGCGCTTCGTGTCGGCGGGCAGGGCTTTGGGCACGACGGTTTCCGGCATGCCGCCAAACTGGGTGGTTTCGTTGAATCCCGCGAGGTGGTCGCCCATTTTGGCCTGCTCAAGCATCTGGGATGCCTCATCCGGCATGATGCGGGGCTGGACGAAGATCATGAGCTCACGGCGCTCCTTGGTGTTGTTGGTGCTGCCAAAAAGGTGCTTGATGAGGGGGATGCGGACGAGGAAGGGGAGGCCGTTGTTGTTCTTGGTGTCGCGCTCGGTGATGAGGCCGCCGAGCATGGCGGTGGCGCGGTCGGGGATGATGAGGCTGTTGACCATGCCCTGCTCGGAGATGTTGGGCACGCGGTTGCCGCCGATGGTGTTGAAGCCGCTGATGTCGTTGTTCTGCTGCTTGAACTCGAGCATGACCTCGCTGTCGTTGTAGATGTGCGGGGTGATGTCGAGCTGGAGGCGGACGGGGATGTACTGGGTGGTGGAGGTGAAGCCGAGGCCGTTGTTGCCGGTGGCGCCATTCGTGAACGTCTGGCCGGCGATGGCGATCTGCTGGCCGATGTAGATGGTGGCGGGCTGGTGGTTGAGCGTGGTGACGGTGGGCCTTTGCAGCACATGGAAGCGGCGCGTGCTTTCCAGGGTCTGCAGGAAGACATTGAGGTTCTTGCCGATCTGGCCGTAGGCCGTGAGACCGGAGAGCGCGGAGGGACCTCCAGCGGCGAGAAATCCTGTGATGTCCCGGAGGTTGGCGGGATTGGCAAAGGCGGTGCCTTGGGTATTAAGCACACCGCCGACGAGATCCTCCTCCCCGACTTTTCGGAGGGTTTGAATCCAGTCGAGGCCGAAGTTGAAGTCATTCCCCAGGGTAAACTCGCCGATGATGGCGGAGAGGTAGATCTGGCGCGGGCGAACGTCGAGTTCGTCTGCCAGTTCCTCCAGCGCCTGGATCTGATCAGGCGGGCCGCTGGCGAAGAATTTGGAGCTGGCGGGGTCGGCGATGACGAGGGTGTTGGCGATGAGGACGCTGAGAGGCTTCTTGGTGACGTCCAACTGCGGGGCTGAGCCTGAACTCATGCCTCCTCCGCTCGAACCGAGGCCGCCACCGCCCAGACCGCCGCCGAGTCCTGAGTTGAGGCCGGAATTGGAGCCGAAGGAGGAGTTGTTGAAGGCGTTGCTGGTCGGGGTTGCGCCGCCGGGAGTATTTGCCTGCGAAGCCAGGCCGCTGTTGGAGCCGCCGGTCTTGGAGTTTCGTTGCAGGGCCTGCTCGGCGATTTTGAGGAAGACAGTGAGGTCGAGGTAATTCAGACGGCGGGAGAAGTAGCGCCGGTTGGTGGACTCGGCGTCGAGTTCTGTGATGAGGCTTTCAATGCGCTGCATGTCCGTCGGACGCGCGATGACGAGGATGGCGTTGTTGCGCTCGATGGCCTGGAGGATGGGCTTGGTGGATTCCGGGCTGACACCACCCGCGCCGCCCATCGCTGCTGATGTGCCGGCTGCCGCAGCCGGGGTGCCGCCGACTGGCGGCTGGCCTGGAATGGCAGGCGCACCGGACGCCGGCCGTGCGGTGGAGCCACCGCCGCTGCCGCCGAGACCGAGGAGCGAGGAAAGCTGCTCGACGACCTCGGAGGCGGTGGCACGTTGCAGCGTGAAGGTCTTCTGCATGGTCTCCATGGGCGACACATCCACCTGCTTCACGAGATCGAGGTAGGCGCGAATGGTCTGCGAGGCTTCGGTGATCACGAGCGCCCGGGCATTGGCCATGGCGAGGATTTTTCCATAGGGATGCAGGGGGATGAGTTGCTGGAGCGCGGTGGATGCCTCCTCGGCCTGGAGATAGGTGAGCTGGATGACGTGGGAGACCACCTGGTCGGTCGTGGGAAGGTCTTCTGACCGCAGAATGACCGGCACGCCCTGGGATGAGGGGGAGGTGCCCTGCTCGGCGGCGACGAGCTTGAACAGGTTGTCTCCGCTGGGAACCAGCGCATAGCCGTGCATGAGCAGGCCTTTTTCAATGATGCTTTGATATTCTTCCGGGGTGAACTCGCCGGGAACCTCGATGGAGACGGTGGCGCTTTCGAGCCCCCGGTCCCGCAGCACACGGCGTTTGGTGGCGGCGTAGTAATATTCCAGCACCTCGGCAAGCGGGGTGGCGGGGTAGTCGATGTAATACTTGCCGGAAGGCGGCGGGATCGGATTGGCGGGACGGGCAGGGGGAGGGGAGGGGGCAGTCGGAAGTGCCGCTGCAGGCGGCTGCACCCCTGGGGGCGCGGTGGGCCGGATGCGCGGCGGCACCGGGGGTGTTTGGGCCTGGGTGAATCCGCAAACCAGGCTGAGGATGGTCGCGCAGATGAGACTGGGCTGGTGGATGGATTTCATGAGCGGAGGGTCACTGCTGGACCGGCGGAACGTTGTTAACTGGTGTGATCATCCGGCGGCGCACTGGCACAGGTGTCGCGCTGGCGACTTGAGAGACTTGAGACGGGTTGGTAATGCCCGTGCCTCCAGTTGGAGTTCCAGTGGAAACGGAAAGATTCATGCCGCCAGATGTATTGGGTGTAAGGGTCGGGACCGTCGTGCCAACGTTGGTGGCGCCCTGGGCGACATTTTGGTTGAAGGCGGCGGCTGGCACGATGCCCTGAAGCGCTGGCGGCACCCCGGCGGCGCCGGTGCGGGCCGTGAAACCATTGCCCGCAGGCTGCTGCGGCGGTGTGGGAATGCGCAAGTTCTGCGGCGGCTGTCCCGGCATCTGCGGACGCGGCAGTCCCGGGGGCTGTCCAGGCTTCTGCGGTGTTTGCGGGCTGCCTTGTGGCGCTCTGGTGGTCGCGGTCGCGGCCACCTGCTTGAGGTAGCTGTTGTCGTAGTGAATCTTGGAGGTTTCGGTGCCGAGCGTGACCTCGACGACGGAGTCCTTGCGGGTCGCTGCGCGCTTCACGTCGTGCAGCAGCATGCCATTCTCTCCCGGCTGTCCGAGCTTGAGGCGGAATCGCTCGTGGGTCTTGATGTTGACGACGGTGACCGTGGGATTGGCCGTGTCTCCGGAGATGCCGGCGATGGCCAGGTCTTTGGCAAAGGAGGCGTTTTCCACGATCACCGGGGCGGTTTTGAGCGTGAAGGGATTCCTGCTCCAGCCGGCCTCGTACCGGTCCACCGGATAAGCCTTGGGCGGGGTGAAGACAGCGGCGTCCTGCTGCGCCAAAGCCGCGCCACAGGCCAGCAGGTAAAAGCAAAAGATGGCGGCCAAACGTGTCATGAGCCGGCCTCCCCCTTCTTCTCATGACTTTCCACGGCGGTGATGGCGGGCGCGTGGCGGCGGTTTACGCGCGCGATGACAGTGACTTTGGCGGCGTCCTGCGCGTCTGGCAGGATTTTCAGATAGGACACCATGCGGAAGGATTCAGGGGCCAGCAGGCCGTGCAACCAGCGAAACACATCCGGCAGGTCGCCGGTGAGCGTGAGCGTCACACCCACCTCGTGGAAGAAGGAGGTCTGGGACGCCTCGTGCAACTGCTTCTTTTGCACGGTGAGGTTCTGCCGTGCAGCAGCCGCCA
>DNXB01000341.1 GCA_003506995.1 Verrucomicrobiales bacterium | reverse complement strand
TGTCGCTGCCGGCGATTTGCAGCAGGCCGTTGCGGGTCATGTAGAAGATGTCGGGATCACCTTTGACCTGGCCGAAGTAGAAGGCGGTGGTGGCGTTGGGTTGGGTTGGGGAGAAGAGGATTTCCACCTCGCGCACCGGGCCATCCGTGCGACCGGGCTCACCGAGGACGATCTGAATGGTGAGGAAGGGGGTTTTGAGGGCTTCCAAGGCGGCGCTGCGGTCCACTGCCCAGTCCTGGACGGTGAATTTGGCGAGATTGCCGGCGAGCTGGTCGGCTTTCACGCGGTCAATCTCCTCGCTGACATCGCGTCCGCCACGCGTGGCTTTCCACTCGGCGGAGACGGGGTTGTAATTGAGAATGATGGGCGTGTTGGCGCCGAGGGCGAGGCTGATACGGCGCAGGGCAAAGGTGGTGAAGCGGAGTGCGCCGAGGCCCTTCCATTTGATGCCATCGGTCGGCAGGGAAGGGAGCAGGGAGGCGTCGATGCGGTAGATGAAGGGCTCGTGCTCGTATTTGGCGAAGAACTGGGTGCTCTCCGCATTGTGGCCGAACATGAGCTTCACGGGCTTTTCGCGCGAGGGCGTCCAGGTGACGGTCTGGAAGGGGGCATCAAGGCCGTAGGGCATCAGATCGGCGGCGGTGTCGGCGGTGAACTGGAGGATCTCGTGGGTGTTGAGGGCGCCGAGGGCGCGCGCGACGCGTTCGCCATTGGCAGGATCCCAGTTGCCATGACGCAGGAGATACCAGGAGCCGCCCTCGTTGCGCAGGCTGACCTCGGGGTGCGCTTTGCTGCTGATGGTGAGGAATTCGAGCCGCTCGCCGTCGATCTGGGCCAGGAGGTGGTCACGTAGATTGTTGGGTTGCACCCAGAGGCTGGCGAGGTTCTTCGCGGCAACGGTAAAGACGGGCTTTCGCCAGGCAGCGATGGCGGTGGTGTTGGTCTGCTTCTCGTCGGCGGGTTTTTTCAGCGTCAGCTCGTAGCTTTTGCCGCGTGGTTTTGAGTCGATGATGATTTTGATCTCGTCCGCAGAAGGGGCCGAGGCGTTGGATTTGGCGGCGCCTCCATTGCCATTGGAAGAGGGGGCGTCCTTGGCCTCGGTGACCTCGATGTTCAGCAGGGTGGAGAGCAGTTCGGTGATGCGCTCCTTGCTGCCGCGAGTCCTGAGCGGCTTTTCAAGGGACCACGGGGAATGCTCGTTCTCACGGATCAGCACGATCTGGCCGGAGGCCTGGGTCAGGGTGATGCCGGTGATGACTTCGGCAGGCAGGCGGAGGAGCTTGGGATCACGCCAGGTGGCGGTGGGAATTTGCAGCACCAGCGGGGCCTCGCTTTTGGAGAGGTACCAGGCCGGTTCCTCGCCCGGACTGCCCGGAACGCCCATGTAGTAGTTGTTTTCAATGACGGCAGGCGCGCCAAACCATGACTCATGCACCACGCTGTCTCCGGCAAACAGACGAACCTTGTGGCGCGGCTTGTCGAGCCCCGTCTTCTGCCATTCGTTGTCGTCAAACTCCTCGCGGTGGATGCGCTCGACCCACTCCACACCGTCCAGGGTGAGGATGAGGGCAGCGACTTTCTGCGGGTCCGCGAGGTCTTGGAAGGGGGCCTCGATCTGCCATGAGACGCCGTCACGCACCAGGGTGAGCGGCGTGTTTTCCGAGTTCAGAACCTCGATGCGGGTGATTTTTTCTTTCTCAAAGCGGGCCGGGCCGCGCTTGATCTCGCGCAGTTCCTGGGCGGAGGGGAAGTAGCGCTCGATGCCGAGGATCAGCCCGCCGAGTACAGCGACGAGCAGCATCAAAATGACAGTGGTGCGCGTGTTCATGCGAAAAATCAGCTCATGCGGCCCGCCGCCCGGCCCAGATCATGAAGCCAAAGCCCAGAACGAGGCCCGGCAGGGTGATGGTGGTGATCCAAAAAATCAGCTCATGCTGGTGCTGGGTGAGCTGGATGCGGTAGGAGCGCTTCGGCTTGGAGGTGATGCCGATGCGGCTTTCACGGTTCATCAGCCAGTTGAGCCCGGCCGCCACGAAATCACGGTTCACGGCGAGCATGGTTTGTTTGTCGAGCAGGGTGGAGTTGGAGACGACGACCATGCGCGCGCTGTCGGCCCGCTCGGTTTCATCCTCCACGGCGCCACGTTCGATGCTGGCGGCGAGGAAGATGGGCGGGACGGTGTCCGCCTCATCGACGACGGGCAGTTCCTCCAGGAACTGGGTCTCACCCCAGTAGCTNNGGATGAGCGGGAGGACGTTGATGGACTGCTCTTTGAGCGAGGGGGCGTCTGAGCGGAGGTCGAGGGACTCTGACTGGCCGGCAAAGCTGATGGTGGAGGAGGTGAGATGGCGGATGAAAGGAACCTCTTTCATGAACTCCGCCTGCACGGTGAACTCCTTCTTGGCCCCCGTGCTGGTGCTTTCCGCCACCAGAACGCGGTCACCACGCGGACGGACACCGTTCAAGGCCAGGAAAGAGGTGAGCCGGGTTGTCTCGCCGCCAGGATCGAGCATGACGAAAAGTCCGGCGCGCTTCCGCTTCCAGTAGTCATCGAGCATGGCGACCTCACGCTCGGAAAGATCATAGCGCGCGCCCAGGAGCAGCAGCCCGTCGGCATCTGCCGGGATCTCGCTGACTTCGGAGAGGTTGATCTGGGCCACCTCAAAATTTTGCTGCCTGCCCAGGTCGAGCGCGGCGTTGTAGGCGTCGCTCAAGGCGGCGTCGGAGCGGCTGCCTTTGCCAACGACGTAATAAAACCGGCGCACGCGTCCCTCGACGACGGAGATGAGGGCGGAGCTGATGGCGTCCTCACCGCGAAACTCGATGATCTGACGGTTCGTGCTCGTGCCAGACTCACGAATGACGAGTTCCTCCTCGCTGATGAAGCGCTTGTTCACCCCGCATCGCAGGAGAACGCCGTTTTGAGCGAGGGAGAGGCCCGTGTCGGCCTTGAGCTGCTCGGCGCGCTCAATGTCGCGCACGGGGTCGATGGAACGAATTTTGATGCGCTGGCGGCCATGCAGGCGGTACTCTTCGGAGAGGGACTGCACCTCGCCATACACCTTCGAGTCACGGCCGAAGACGATGTAGATCTGCACATCACGGGAGAGATGGCTCAGATAATTCAGCGTGTCCTGGCTGAGGGTGTACTCCTGGCCGGGGCTGAGATCCCAGCGCCAGTAGTGGCGGTAGCTCAGGCGGTTGATGCCGACAAACAGGGCCAGGGCCAGGACGACCTGGATGAGCACGTTCATGCCGATGCCGTAGCGCTTCGGCATTTCGCGCGGCGTGGCTTTGACTTCTTGAGGCTGGTCGGAATCCGGCATGGGGGAAGGAGTGCGGTCGGCGGTCATGGGCGCCAGCGGCGGAACTCGACGACATGGTGCGTGAAGGCGAGGAACAGCAGCGACAGGCTGAGGTAGTAGGCCAGCGGCCGGCTGTCGATGAGGCCGGAGGTGAAAATGCGGATGTGCTCCGTGGCGGCGAAGTAATTGACCACATCCACGATGGAATCAGAGATCTTCCGCCCCACCACCATGATGAAAACGCCCAGCAGGAAGTGCATCTGGCTCAGGGTGAAGGAAATGATCGCCGCGACGATCTGGTTCGAGGTGAGCGACGAGGCGAAGCAGCCCATGGCGAGGTTGAACATGCCCATCACCACCAGGATGAGATAGGCGCCCTGCATGGCGCCGGAAGGCAGCTCCACCTGCCCGGCGCTGATCCAGGCTGAGAACTTGAAGTTGAACAGGCTTGGCAGCCAGAGAACGCAGTAAACGATGACCGAGGCGAGGTATTTGGCGCCCACGACCTGCCAGGCGCGCACCGGCGCGGTGAACAGCGTCTCCAGAGTGCCAAGCTTTTTCTCCTCCGCGAAGAGGCGCATCGTCAGCAGCGGGAAGATGAAGAAGTACGAGAGCCAGAACCACATCGCATGGAAGGTCCAGCTCACGATGGAACCCTCGCTGGGGGCGCTTTCGAGCACCGACAGCGCGGCACGAAAGGCAAAGCCGTTCAGAATCATCACCAGCGCCAGCACCACATAGGCCACGGGCGAGACAAAGAAGCTGTGCAGTTCCTTTTTGAGCAGAATCCAGAAAATCCTCATAGGACGTGGGTGGGAATGTCGCCGGGAATGCCGGCGTTCATGGACAGCTCGACGAAGACATCCTCCAGGGTCGGGAGCTGAAGGTGCATCTCACGGACGCGCCATTGTTGTTTCAAGGCCAGGTCCAGCACCGCGTCGCGCACGTCATGTTCCGGCTCCACACGCAGGGTGAAACGCCGCCAGGGATGCACCAGCAGCTTCTCCTCGGTGGTTTTGCGCACGCCTCGGAGGGCGGTGAGCTTTTCAGCCAGATTGCCCGGGCCTTCCAGTTCGAGGTGCAGCAGCGTGGTGGAGCGGAGCTGGCGGGTGAGGTTTTCCGGCGTGTCGTTGGCGCGGATGCGGCCTTGGTGGATCATCACCACGCGGTCGCAGGTCTGCTCCACCTCATGCAAAATGTGCGTGGAAAGCAGCACGGTGTGTTTGGACTTCAAATTGCGCAGCAGGTCGCGCACATGGCGGATTTGCACCGGGTCGAGGCCATTGGTCGGCTCGTCGAGAATCAGCAGCTTTGGCCGGTGGACGAGCGCGTCCGCCAGCGCCACACGCTGACGGTAGCCTTTGGACAGGTTGCCAATCAGGCGTCGGCGCATGTCGTTGACGCCGGTCAGTTCCATCACCTCGCCCACGCGGCGGCGCATGGTGTGGCCGGAGAGGCCTTTTAGCTCCGCCCGGAAGCGCAGGTACTCCTTCACCTTCATGTCCGTGTAGAGCGGGGCCATTTCCGGCATGTAACCGACCGAACGCCGTACATCGAGGGACTGGTGAAACACGTCAAAACCCGCCACCACCGCCCGGCCGGATGTGGCGGGCATGTAACCGCTCAAAATTCGCATCGTGGTGGATTTTCCCGCGCCATTCGGCCCCAGAAAGCCCACGATCTCCCCTGGCTCGACTTGGAAGGAGATGTTGTTCACCGCAGTCCGCCCGGCGTACTGCTTGGTGAGGTTCTGTACATCAATCATGGACCGGGAAGAGGGAAGTTGCGATGGGACGGGAAAGGAAAATAAACCTTATGTCCGTCTGAAACACAATGCGCAATCACCCATTCGCAAAATTGAGGAGCACACGCTCACACTCGCCGTGTTTCACGCTCCGTGGCGCGCGCGGCGGCGCTGTTTTGAAAATGCGTGATCGCGGTGGCCAGGGCGTCGGCGGCGTCGGCCGGCGGCGTCTCGCGCAGACGGAGCTGGGCGCGGATCATGAAGGCCACCTGCTCCTTTTGCGCGGCACCCCGGCCCACGGCGGCCTGCTTGATCTCACGCGGGGCATATTCGTAAATCGGCAGGCCGTGCTCGGCGGCTGCGATCAAGCACGCCCCACGCGCGGTGCCGAGCACGATGGCCGTTTTGAAGCTCTGCACGAAAATGGTCGATTCGATGGCACAAACCGTCGGCGCATGCTGGCGGATGGCATCAACCAGCCCCTCACGGATGGCCACGAGGCAGCCGGAAGGCAGGAGCTTGGGCTTGTTGTGGATGACTCCCCAAGCCAGGGCTTTCAACTGCCCTTTTTCGCATTCCACCACCGCCCAGCCCGTTTTCCGCAGGGCGGGGTCGATGGCAAGCACGCGCTCGACCGTGCTGGCGGCGGGCGGCTCGCTGCTGCGGACGATGCGGGCCATCAGCGACGTTTTTTGGACCCGCCCTGGCCGAGGCGGAACAATTGATCCACCGACACAGCTCCCGAGCCGTACAGCAGCAGCGTCACGGTGATGAACAGGTAGAGCCAGGCGGCCTCGACCTGCACGGAACCGGCTTTTTGCAGGATCACGAGGGCGGTGATGACCACCGGCAGAAAAATCACGGAAAACAATCGTGTGAGGAAGCCGATGATCCAGCTCAGCGCCACGCCCGCGACGAGCAGGGCTGTGAGCGGCGCGACTAGGTGGGGGTAGGGCAGGCCGGCGTCATGAAAAGCCGTCACCCAGGCCCAGGGCTGCTCCTTCCAGAAGAATTGATAGGCGCTGAGCGCCGCGCTGAAGCCATGCCGGGTCATGAGCAGCGTCCCGGTGCCGATGCGGACGATGGCGACGGTTTTGAACAACGAACCCAGCGGGCTCTGGACTGCGGCGGGACTGCCTCCGGTGTATTCGAGCATGGGTCAAATGTCAGGAGAGAGTGTGATGATGTCGCCCGCCCGTGGTTTCCAGTCATTGCTGGCGGCCTCAAGCGAGGTGAAGAAGCGGCGCTGGCCCTCGCGGGCGATGTACACGCCGCGCGCGGTGGAGCCAGGCTTGCGGCCGCCGGTCACGGTCACCGCCTGCTGCACGCTGATGTCTTTAAACACCGGGATGAACTCGGCCTCGCGCACGTCGCCATTGATCGAGATGACCGGGGTGTTTTCCACGGAGATGATGTGGACGGTGATGGGGCGGGTGTTGCGTCCGGCCACGCGGAACACGGCGGCGATGGCCTCGGAGGCCTTCGGCAGCGTCAAGCCGCCGACACGGGCGGTGCCCACGCTGCCGAGCGGCAGCAGGCCCTGTGTGTCCACCATGGAGATGTCGCGGTGGATGCGCTCCGAGCCGCGCGCGCCCTCATACACCTCCACCCGCACGGTGTGGCCGTAGCCGAGCGTGCCGCGTGAGTTGAACGGCACGGTGGGATCCTCGGCATTCACCTGGTCCTTTTCCGGCATGCCGGGGATGAGATTGACGACCTTCCGCATGCTGGGCAGCGGAATCTTGGGCATTTTGAATTCAGGGTCGAGCGCCTGAATCATGCTGCAGGCGTTGAGGGAGAGCACCGCCAGGGCGGCTGTCAGGGCGGAGAAAATGGCGCGGATCATGGTCATTTTGTGGAGTGGCCCCGCATGATGGAAGCCCCGCCGTGTGATGGCAAGGAGCTTTCGTCATCCTTCCGCCGCCCAGGTCACTTCCTGACCAGTTCGATGGCTTTGAGGCGGAAAAGCGGCTGCCGCTCCGGCACTTCAAGCGCGCTGAGGCGCAGACGGTAGATGCCTGGGCGCTTGATCTCGACCTCGCCGACGATGCAGGAGCGAAACTCCTGAGTGCTGCCGGTGCGCACAACGCTGGCGCGCAGGGTTTTGCCCGCGATGACGACCTGATACACGCCCTCGCGCTGCGATTCGGATGCCTGGCGTACGGCGATTTCATACTTGCCGGGCTGGTCGAATTGCAGATACCACGCGGCCCAGTCGCCCACGCTGAGCCAGTTCACCAAAATGTCCGCCATCAAATCCATGGCCCCCAGCTTGGGATAGTCGGCTTTTTCGGCGGAGACCGTGGTGGTGTCAGTCACCGGGGTGACTTTGGCCAGCGCGGCGTTGATGCCCTTGCTCATGGCGGTGGCCTGGGCCTTGCGCTGCGGGTCGCGGACGGACAGCGCGTCAAAAAACGCGGCGGCCTGCGGGTCGGTGACGCGGCTCATCGCGGCGAGCGCCTGGTCTTTTTCACGCACATCCTTGGAGGCTTCGTAAAGTCGCTGCGCCTGCGCAAACAGCTCGGACTGCGGCAGCTCGCCCGACTGCGAGCAGAGCTGGGTGGCGGCTGTCAGCAGCAGCAGACGGCAGGCGGGATCTGCCTCACGCGGCAGACGTGCGGCGAGGGCGGGCAGGGGATCGGAAGACGGCCATTGGGCGATGGCGCTGAGCGCGGCCTTGCGCACGCTGACCGCAGGGTCTGCGACGGCCTCCATGATCACGGCGAGGGAATCCCCGCCGCCCACACGGCCAAGCACGCGCAGCAGCAGCGCCCTCACCGCATCTTTCGTGTTTCCACCGCGATAGGCGGCGATGACGGGCACGACCGCGATGTTGCGGTCGCTTTGCGCCTCGATGGCCGAAACAGCGGCCTGCTCGGCGAAATCGGCCTCTTTGTCAGGCACATTGGGCAGTTCGGCCAGCAGCGGGGCGAGATCATCGCCTTGCGTGATGAAACCCAGCGCGGTCCAGGCCGCTCGGCGCACGTTGGTGTCCGCGTCCCTCACCAGCGGCAGGATTTGCGGGAAGGTGCCGCCGATCTCGCGCAAACCGATGATTTTGACAAGATTTGCCCGCGCCATCGGGTGTTTCGCGGAGCCGAGGTGGCTCACCAGCATGTTATTGACGACGTCCCCGCCTTCCGCCTGGCTCAGCGCCTGCGCGGCGGCGGCGCTGGTCTTGGGATTCTCCAGGTAATCAAACAGCAGGCGCATGTCGAGGTCGGTGACCTGCGGTTTGTCAGAGCTGGCGATTTCCACGAAGCGCTGCTGGCGTCCGGCCTCGCGTGAGCGCTCGATGAAGCGCTTCACCCCCAGGCCGCCGATGACAATGACGAGAAACGGCAGCGTCACTGAGGCCCATTTCGGAAATCCTGCCTTGGCCGGGCGTGAGGGCAGGGAAGGCAGCGGCGCGCCGCCGCCTGCTCCGGTGACGAGCTTGGAGGATGAGGTTCCGGCGGCGCCACCCGTGACCAGTCGTGAGGAGGACGTGCCAGTCGTGCTGCCAGTCATCAGTCGTGAGGAGCTTGTTCCCACCGGCCCGGTGATGAGTTTTTTCGTTCCAGCGCCCGTGCCAGCTTCTGCCACGGTGGTTTGGTAAACTTGAAGCGCTTCAGCGACGGAGGCCGGGCGGCTGGTCGGCACGCGGTTGATGAGCCAGTCCACCCACTGCACGAGGTTCGCGGGCAGATCCGGCCGCAGGGCGGCCAGCGGCGTCAGGCGGTGGTACAAATGCGCCACCATCACCTGGGGGTTTGTGTCGCCGGTGAAGGGATACTTTTGCGTCAGCGCGTAATAAAAAATGCAGCCCAGCGCATAGATGTCCGTGCGCACATCCACATCGGCCCGCTCAAATTGCTCCGGCGCCATGAAGTGGACGGAGCCATACAGCCCGCCCTGCTCGTCTGTGTCCTGCTGCACCGGCTGCTTGGCCGTTTTAGCCAGTCCGAAATCGAGGATCTTCACCTGGAAGCGCCCGGCGTTCAGCCATTGGACCATGAGGTTGCCGGGCTTCAGGTCCAGGTGGATGATGCCCTGCTCGTGCGCGGCGCTCATGCCTTCCATGACCTGGCGCACCAGCGAGTCGAAGTCCTCCAGCGTCAGCGCCCCGCGCATGATGATGTCCTCCAGGGTCTCGCCCTTCACCAGCTCCATCACAATGAAGCCGCCTTCCTCGTCCACGCCCGCGTCATGCACGGTGACGATGTTCGGATGCTGCAGCACGGACTGCTGCTGCGCCTCGCGGATCAGCGTGTCCACGGCGG
>DNXB01000344.1 GCA_003506995.1 Verrucomicrobiales bacterium | reverse complement strand
CCGGCATGATCCGCGAGCATTATCCGCGCCTCTTTGCCGGCGACGTGGCATGGGAGGGGCGGGCCCGCAAGCTGGCCGAACGCACCTGCGAACTCACCTCCTTCCTGGTTGATGTCCTGGGCGTCACGGGCGTGGCCGCCAGCCTCGCCGCCACCGTCACCTACCACGACGCCTGTTCGGGACTGCGCGAGATGGGCGTCAAGGCCCAGCCGCGCCGCCTGCTCGCCTCTGTCGACGGGCTGACGGTGAAGGAATCGGCGATGGCCGAAACCTGCTGCGGCTTCGGCGGCACCTTCGCCACCAAGTTTCCAATGATCTCCACCGCCATGGGAGAGGTCAAATGCGCCTCCGCCCGCGAGACCAACGCCGAATACATGATCTCCGCCGACTCCAGTTGCCTCATGCACCTTCGTGGCCTCCTCGACCACCAAAAACAGCCCCTGAAGACCCTCCACCTCGCCGAAGTTCTCACCGCCCGCTAGCGCGGGAATGCCGAATGCAGAATGCCGAATGGCCTGCTGCTTCTCTGTCATTCGACATTCGTCATTCTGCATTCGTCATTTCCCCCTGCATGTCCGCCAAATCTCAATTCCTCACCGACTCCACCCGCGTCACCGCCGACCTCACGCATCGTGAGCGCATCATCAGCGCGATGGACAAGTACCGTGTGGCTCGTGGCAGCACGCAGGGTGCGTTTCAAGACTGGCAGGAGGCCCGCAACATCGCCGCCGCCACAAAAAAGGCCGCCATCAGCCGTCTGCACGAGCATTTGATCGAGTTCGAGCGCAACGCGACCTCGCGTGGGACGGTGGTGCATTGGGCCAAGGATTCCGATGAAGCTCGTGCGATCATCCTCGGCATCATCCGCCGCCGAAACGCCAAGCGAATCATCAAGAGCAAGGTGATGACCTCCGAGGAGATCCATCTCAACGAGCTGCTCGAACGCGAGGGCTTCGGCGTCATCGAAAGCGACCTCGGCGAGTTCATCCAGCAGCTCAAAAACGAAGCGCCTTACCATTTCGTCTTCCCGTGCATGCATTTGAGCCGCGAGGAGATCAGCGAGCTGTTCGAGGACAAGATCAAATCCGCGCCGTCGAACGATCCTGAAGAACTCACCATGATCGCCCGCCGCTGGCTGCGGGACAAATACCTCCAGGCCGACGTCGGCATCACCGGGGCTAATTTCATCGTCGCCGAGACCGGCATGATCTCCATCACCGAGAATGAAGGCAACGCCCGTCTCACCGGTGCGCTGCCGAAGACGATGATCTCGCTCATTGGCATCGAAAAAGTCGTGCCGAAGCTCGCCGATCTCGCGCTTTTCCTGCCCATGCTCGCGACCGCCGGCACCGGCCAGCCGCTGACCTGCTACAACACGGCCTACGGCGGCCCCAAACAGCCCGGAGAGGCCGATGGACCCGAGGAATGGCACGTCGTGCTCATCGATAACCACCGCACCGCTCTCCTTGCCGATTCCGAGCAGCGCGACGCCCTCCAATGCATCCGCTGCGGTGCCTGTTTGAATGTCTGCCCCATTTTCAAAAACATCGGCGGCCTCAGCTACGGCACGACGTACCAAGGCCCCATCGGCGCCGTCATCACGCCGCATCTGCGTGGTTTGCAGGACTGGAAACACCTCAGCGGCGCATCCTCGCTTTGTGGTGCCTGCACCGCCACCTGCCCGGTCAAAATCGACCTCCATCATCATCTCCTCCAAAGCCGCCGTAATGCCGCCAAGGAGAAGCCGGATGCCCTCGAAGGCCTCGCGTGGCGACTCTTCGCCCGCAGCATCAACCAGCCCTTCGTTTACAACCTCGGCACCAAGCTCGCCAAATTCGCCCAGCCGTTGCACCGCCTCGTCAGCGCCACGCCGCTCGATCCCATGCGCGGCTGGACCAAAAGCCGCGCCGCGCCGCAACTCGCCAAACAAAGCTTCAAAGACTGGTGGCGCGCCCGCTCCACCGGAGCGCGGATGCCCCCATCCGCAGCCGTCAAAGGAGCGCGGGTGCCCCCACCCGCAAAAACTGCTCATGCGGATGAGGGCATCCGCACTCCTGCCAATAACTCCCGCGACATCACCCTCGCCCGCATCCGCGAAGCCCTCAGTGATTCGCCACCCATCCAATACCAAGCCTCCAGCACCCAACAGCGCTCCGTCCTGCCAAGCGTTCACGATTTGACCGCCCAATTCGCCCAAAACGCCGCCACTCTCCGCGCTGACTTCTTCAATCTGCCTGACGAAACCGCCGCGAAGGCCAAGCTCCTCGAACTCACCCAGCAACACGGCTGGAAAAAGCTCGCCACGCATCAAGGCACTCTCACCGACGCGCTAGTACCGCGTTCTTTGCCGTTGCTCGACACCACCCACGGCTACGATGTCACCGAACTCGAATCCTGCGACGTTGGCATCTCCGAATGCGACGCGCTCATCGCGCAAACCGGCAGCGTGCTGCTCACCAGCCGCAGCGGCGGTGGTCGTGCGCTGAGCGTGCTGCCTGAGCATCACGTCGTGCTCGCCCGTCGCTCTCAATTGCTCGCCGATCTGCCAGCTGCCTACGAGTTGCTCCACCAGCGTTACGGCGCTAGCTGGCCCAGCCTCATGACCTTCATCACCGGCCCCAGCCGCACCGGAGATATTGAGCGCATCCTCGTGCTCGGCGCCCACGGTCCGAAGAAGCTGACGATCCTGCTTTGGTAAAGCCGCCTTGTTGCGCCGCAACAGGAAGCCAGTTGCAGCGCAACTGGGCAACTTTCACGCTGGACTCACCGCCCCGTTTTCGATTAAAACCTGCCCATTCACCCAACCTCCGTCATGAAACGCATCCCTGTCTCCTCCCGTCGTCAGTTCATTGGCCGCACAGCCGCCGCCATCGGCTTTCCCACGATCATTCCTGCCAGCGTGCTCGGCCAGAACGCGCCCTCAAACAAAATCACCATGGCCGTTTTTGGCTGGGGCATGATGGGACCGAGCAACACCGGCAAATTCCTCCAGGAGCAGGACTGCCAGATCGTCGCCGCCTGCGACATCGACAAACGTAACCTCGAAAAAGCGCTCAACACCATCAACAGCGCGTACAAGAACCAGGACTGCAAGCCCTACCACGACTACCGCGAAGTCATGGCCCGCAAGGATATCGACACCGTCATGCTCGCCCTGCCGGATAACTGGCATGCGCTCACATCCATTGAGGCCGCGAAGAACGGCAAGGACATCTACGGCGAGAAGCCGCTCGCGCGAACCATCGCCGAGCAGCAGGCCATTGTGAAAGCCGTGCAGAAACACGGACGCATCTGGCAGACCGGCTCCTGGCAGCGCAGCGAGGACAATTTTCGCATTGGTGCCGAAATCGTCCGCAACGGCCTCATTGGAAAGCTCAAGGAGGTGCATGTCGGCCTGCCCAGCGGTCACAACGACTTCGCCAAGACCGGCGACAAGCGCAGTGTGACGCCGCCGCCTGCCGAGCTCGATTACGAGATGTGGATCGGCCCTGCCACGATGCAGGACTACATCGAGTGCCGGGTGCATAAAAACTGGCGCTGGGACTACAATATCGGCGGCGGCCAGCTTCTCGACTGGATCGGCCACCACTGCGACATCGCCCACTGGGGCATGGACATGGACAGCAGCGGCCCGATCGAGGTCAATCCGATCCAGGTGGACATGCCGCCGCGCACCGACATCTGGAACACCGCCACCAAATATCGCGCCGAGGCGAAATATGCGGGTGACATCACCATGATCATCGCCGGCGGTCACGACGACATCAAGATGGGCACCAAATGGATCGGCACCGACGGCTGGGTGTATGTGAATCGTGGTGGTGCCTTTGATTGCTCGAATCCCGCGCTCAAGAAGATCATCAAGAAGCGCAAAGATGAAAAAGACCCGAACAGCGAGGTGATCGAAGCCGCCGTCGCCCCGAAACTCGGCGACGATGTCATCAAAACCCGCCTCTATGAAACCAAGGGCCACCATCGCAACTTCCTCGATTGCGTGAAAAGCCGCCAGCCCACCGTCACCCCGGTCGAAACCGCTCACCGTAGCGCCACCCCAGGCCACCTCGCCCTCATTTCCTTCCTCACCGGCCGTTCCATCAAGTGGGACCCCGCCAAGGAAGAAATCATCGGCGATGCCGACGCCGCCAAGCTCCTCACTCGCGAATATCGCGGCCCCTGGAAGCTGGAAGCCTGATCCAACGGAGCGCGGATGCCCTCATCCGCATTCATTGAACGCTCAGTCCCGCGCCTTGAGCACACCGACCATGTCGAGCTTCCGCAGCGTGCGGCCGACGACGAGGAAGGACGAGCAGGCGGCGGCGGCGACCACGAGGACGGACACGGTGTAGGTGAACAGGCTGATCTCCAGCGGCAGGCGCACGGTACCAGTGCGGACTTTTTCGATGATGAGGATGGCAAGCCCCCGGCCAAAGAGCAGACCAATCGGCAACGCGGCGACGATGAGGATCAGCAGCTCCCCGAGCAGCACGCCCGCCACCTCCCGCTGTGTGAAGCCGACGACGCGCAGTGTGGCGAGATCGCGGCTGCGCTCCGAGAGGGCGATACGCGCGCTGTTGTAAACAACGCCGAAGGCCACGATCACCGCCAGGGTGAGATAAAGCTTCCGCAGGATGCCGATGCTCTGGCCGGTGGTGCTGCGGAATGCCTCAAGCTGGTCGTCTTTCACCAGCGTCACGGCTATGCGCGGAGTGTCCTTGACCTCGCGCATGAAATCCTCCCACCGCGCCTGATCGACGGCCAGATAAGCGCCGCTGACCACATCTCCCTCGCCCATGAGGCGATGCAGCGCCTGGATGTCCATGAAGGCGGAGACACCGGCGAAGTCCTCGATGAAACCGCGGATGGCGACGTTCAGCGTCGATCTTTTGCCCTCCAACGCCTCGACTTGGATCACATCGCCAATTCTCGCGCCGAGGATCTGGCCGAGCTGCGCGGACATGACGACGCCTTCCTCCGGCAGCACGATGCGGCGGCCACTGGCATCAAGCAGGCGGTTCAAATCGGCGTCACGCGGCATGCCGGTGATGGCGAGCTTGCGTGAGTGATGCCCATAACGAATACGGGCCTGCACGGCGCGCACCGGCTCGGCACGTTGCACGCCGGGCAGATGCTCCAGATTGTGCAGGGCGCTGGGAGAGCCCGGTTCGGCGAGAAACACCACCACATCCTGCCGCTGCACGTCATTCCACTGATAGGTGAGCAGGTAGTCGATGCTGTCCGCCATGGAGCCCGGCAGCACCATCAGCCCGGTGGCCAGCGCGATGCCGAAGATGGTGAACACAGCCTGCATGGGGCGGCGCTCAATGTTTCTCAAGGCCATGCGGAAGGCCGGGCTGCTGCCACGCGTGAGACCCATGCGCTCCATGAGCGAAGGCTTGAAATCGGCGGGCGGTTCCGGCCGCATGGCCTCGGCGGGCGGCAGCTTGACCGCCATCCACACGACGCTGAAGATCCCGAGAATCGAAGCGCCGGCACTCACGATGAGCGCGAGGCCCAGGGCGCTGTAATCCATGCGAAATTTGAGTTCCGGGAAACGGAAGAACAGATCGTAGATGCCCAGCAGCCCGCCGCCCATCCAGCGCCCGACCAGACCGCCGATCACGGTGCCAAACACGACGATGACGAAGGCGTAGTTCAGGTAATGCCGCCCCACCTGCCAGGAGGAATAACCGAGCGCCTTGAGCTGCGCGATCTGCTCCCGCTGCAGCCGCACCAGACGTGCGAGCACCGCGTTCACCATGAAGGCCGCCACGCTGAGAAAGACGACGGGATAGGCCAGTGACAGCGCATGCACCACCTGCAGTTCATCGTCGAGACGCTGGGCGCTGTTGTGGTCCTCGCGGGTGTAGGCGCCCTGCGCGCCGTAGTCGGCCAGCAGGCGGTCCATTTCCTCCAGCACCGGACCCGCGTTCGCTCCAGGGGCCAGATCGACACAGATGTCGTTGAAGGCACCGTCGAGATTGTAGGGCACGGCGATGGCCTTGTAGTTCATCCAGAACACGCCGTAGCGCTTGTTGTCCGGCAGCGTCTGCCCTGGCCGCGCCTCAAACACAAACTCAGGCGACAGGCCGATGCCGCAGACGATCAGCGTGTCGCGGCGGCCATTGATGATGGCGACGATGCTGTCGCCGATTTGCAGCTTGTTCGCGAGCGCGAAGGATTCGCTCACCACGGCATGCCGCCGCTCGTCCGGCTGCGGCAGGCGGCCTTTGCGGATGAAGACCTGGTTGAGCGTCTGCGGTTTGCCCTCCGGCAGAGAAACAATATGCGCCGAGGCCGGCTCGGTGAGGCCCACAAGGTCGAGCGTGGCATCCACCACGACCCGTGCCTCGATGGCGGCCACGCCGGGGATTTCCGCGACGCGGTCGGCCAGCGACAGCGGTGCCCGCTTGAGCGAGCCAAACACATCCGCCAGCCGATGGCGCTGGTAGTAGGCGTCGCGGGTGCTCTCCAGCGTCAGGATGATGCTGCGCGTCATGATCATCATCGCCAAACCGCAGGCCATGACGAGGCTCACGGCCAGGATTTGGCCCTTCATGCGGCCGAGGTCGCGGAAGAGCTTCAGATCGAGCGGAGTCAGCATGGCATTTGTCCCGATGATGGCGTGCATCATGCAGGCCGCAACCAGCCTCCTGCCAAGTTCGGCGGATCAAACGCAGGAAGCCTTGGTGGAACTCTTATCCGTCACATCCACTCCGCGATGACGACGATGTTCTGCCGTGCGCTCAGCCCTGGCATCCAGTTTTCGTAGCTTCGATTGGCAATCGGTGCGCCAAG
>DNXB01000511.1 GCA_003506995.1 Verrucomicrobiales bacterium | reverse complement strand
ACCAGGCCCGTCTCGCAGAAGATGATCGCAAACAGCAGCCCGTAGATCAGCGCCCCGTGGTCCTGAGCGAAGACTTGCAGGTGTTTATCGACGTGGAGGACGAAATCGAGGAGCTGGGAAATCATGCGGACTGGACTGTCCGGCGTCAAGCCGACGCGGCAAACGAAAAAAGCGATGCGGACACGAGTGTCTCATCACGACACAGAAATGGCCGGGGCAGCACGCCCCGGCCATCGCGTAGATTCGACTGGCAGTCGAATCGGCTTGGAAAGTTCGGCTTCGGTGGCCAATGGAAGCTATTTCAGCTCCACCGTGACCACTTTTTTGCCCTCGATCTTGAGGCCTTCGACCTTGCTGAACTTCGTCGATGCCTCGCTCATGCTCATGCCGCCTTCGCCGGATTCCATGACTTCCATGAACGCGTCCGTGTTGTCCATGAGCTTGTCGAACTGGATGTCGAGGTAGCTGATCGTTCCGTCGCTTTGATGAGTGGCGTCGGAGCTGGCGATGCCGCCCGCGCCCTTGAGCTCGACGGTCATGCGCATGCCGGCGAACATGGGCTTCATCATGCCCATCTGGGCTTTCATCTGGGCGATCTCCTCGGCGCTTTTCTTCGGTTTCTCGATGTCGCCGCCTTTTTTCTTGTCCGCATCAGGATTGGTGATCGTGAGGGAGGAGCCGCTCAGCGCGAAGGTCATCGGTTCTGATTTGGAGGCGGGCTTGCCTTCCTGCTCCGGCTCGAAGGGCACATATTTCAGCTTCGCGAGATCCGCGACGGCGAAGACGACCTTCACACCGCTCTTGCCATCCGGCATCTTCACTTCCTCGTGGGATTTCACGGTCACGCCCTCGCCGAGCTTCTTGGCGCGTTCCTCGGCCTTCGCCTTGTCCATCACGAGCCCCTTGAGCTGGTCGCCCTGGCCGCCGCCGGCCTGCATCATGGCCGCGAGCTGGGCGCCGAGCAGCACGCTTTCCTCGATGGTGGCCGTGTTGTCCTTGTTGACGATCACGGTGGATTTGATTTCAAGACAGGAGGTCAGGATGAAGGAGACCGCCGCGAGGAGGAGAAGGTGGATTTTTTTCATGAGGGCCGGAGCTTACGTCAAAGCCGCCGCCGTAAACAAGGAGAATTCCGCGCCAAAAGTGGAACTCGCGGCGGATGCCCGGCTCCGAAATCCTCCCAATCATGCCGCTTGCCAAAGCGCCCCGCCTCGGAAACAGATCGCACATGGACTCGCATGAAGTGATCAGCAAGGCCGTCGAGCGCACCAGCTTCAAAGAAGTGGCCGCGCAGATGGGTGTCTCCCTCTCCCTCGCCTACAAGTGGTCCCAGCCGGACGAGATGCAGGGCAGCGGCACCGCCAACCCGCTCGACCGCGTGCGCCAGCTCTATGAGATCACCCGCGATCCGCAGATCATGCAATGGCTCTGCCACAAGGCGAACGGCGTCTTTGTGCAGAATCCCTCCGGCGGGGGGCCGCGCGGCATGGAGCTCATGCCCGCGACCCAGGAGATCGTGCAGCAGTTCGCCGACCTCCTCTCCGCCATCAGCAAGGCCGCGTCGGACAATCGCATCACCCATGAAGAGGCGGCGCACATTCGCGGTGTCTGGGATGAGCTGAAGCGCTTCACTGAGGGTTTCGTCCGCCTCTGTGAGAAAGGCGACTTCTCCCACCTCGCCGAAGAGATCAAAACCCATCAGCCCAAGCAGTGATCCACCCCATGTCCGCTTCCGGCCCGCTTCTCATCCGCCACGAAGGCCACACGCCGCGTGAGCGCAGCACCTGCGGCTGGCGGGACCGTTTGATCAGTCGCGAAGACGCCGAATCAAACCCCGCCGCCTGGGCGCATGCCGTGGACATCGACGGCGCGAAACCCCACTACCACAAACGCTCCACCGAGCTCTACTACGTCCTCGAAGGCGGCGGCTCCGTCATGCTCGACGGCGTCGAACAACCCGTCAGCAAAGGCTCCCTCGTCCACATCCCGCCCGGCGTCGTCCACGGTGCCCGTGGCAAGATGCGCGTCCTCGTCGTCGGCATCCCGGACATCGCGGAGGATGATTATTTCGAGGTGGAAGACCAAAGTTGAGGCGAAAATCGCCGTGCTTGCGTTATTTCTGAATTTCGTTAATATTGGGCTGTGATTCGCAGTTTCTCATGTGAGGAGACCGAAAAAATTTGGCAGGGCATGCGGAGCCGTCGCTTGCCGTCCGACATTCAGGACGCGGCGCGGCGCAAGCTGCGACTGCTGAACAATGCAGTCTCTTTGCAAGACCTGCGAATTCCGCCTGCCAACCGTTTGGAGCTGTTGAAGGGGAGCCGCAAAGGCCAGTGGAGCATTCGTGTGAATGACCAGTGGCGCATCTGCTTCCGTTGGACAGATGACCATCACGCGGAGGGCGTCGAGATTGTCGATTACCACTAGACCACCATGAAACGTCTGAAGAACATCCACCCCGGTGAAGTGCTGCTGGAAGACTTCCTGAAGCCGCTTGGCATCAGCCAGTATCGTCTCGCCATCGCCTGCGGTCTGCCCCACAGCCGGATCACCGACATCATCAAAGGGCGGCGCGGCATCTCCGCAGACACCGCCCTCCGTCTGACCCGTGCGCTTGGCACGTCAGCGGATTTGTGGCTGGGGCTACAACGAGACTTTGACCTGGAGGAGGCGAGTTTGGCAAACGCCAAGAGCTACCAAGCCATCCCGCTACTGGCCCAGGCGGCTTGATTTCCACTAACAAAAAGCCCTGTAACTCATTGAGTTACAGGGCTTTGAGATTGGTTGCG
>DNXB01000351.1 GCA_003506995.1 Verrucomicrobiales bacterium | reverse complement strand
GCCGCTTGATAACCGGCGTTCCAACTCCAAGCTGCACCCATGAACCGGCTCCTCACTCTCCTGCTCTGCGCGTTGTGCCTCACCTCCTGCGAAAAACAGCCTGCCGAGGTCGATTTCGCCGACAAAGACGTCGAACTACTCAATGAAGGCAAAGAAGCGAACTACCAGGGCAAGCCCTACACCGGCCTCGTCCGCNNTACACCGGCCTCGTCCGCAACAAGCCCTACACCGGCCTCGTCCGCAACAAGCACTCCAACGGCAAGACCGCAGGCGAATACCCTTACCAGAATGGCAAGATGCACGGCGTGATGAAGGAATGGTGGGAGAACGGCCAGCAGTCCGCCGAGACCAACTTCGACCACGGCCAGCGCCACGGCCTCAATCGTTACTGGGACATGAAGGGCAAGCAGACCAAGGAGCAGATCTACGACCACGACCAATCCGTGAGCGAGAAGCACCTCTGATCGCAGGGCAAAGGAAGGATTTTCGCCGCTGAGGCAGCCGTAGTGTTTGCGATACGGCACGGCGGGCGGCATCATGGAAAAATTTCATTCCATAACAGCGCCATGACAGCCAGCGGATCCGCAGAAATCACCCTTCCCGCAGCCGCCGCTCCCCGGCATCTGCTGGTGGCGGTGGATTTCACGCGGGAGCTTGGGACCGTGCTGCGCACGGCGTCCGCGCTGGCAGCGCGCATCGGCGCGAAGATGACGCTGCTGCATGTGCTTGAACCGGTGACGGATGATCCTGAAATCACGCTGCACTGGGGCGATTTCCCGAAGGAACGCCGCGAGCATGCGCGGCAACGGCTGGAGGCGCTGGCGCGAGAGTCCGGCGCGGAGACGGCTGAACTCGTGCTGGCGGAAGGACGCGCGTTTGAGGAAATCATCCGCACCACACAGGAGCGTGGCTGCGATCTGGTGGTGATGGGCCGCACGGGCGAGGAGCGCGGGTTCATCCATGAGGCGCTGGGCAGCACGGTGGAAAAGGTGGCGCGGCATGCTCGCTGCCCGGTCTTTATCGTGGGCGAGGAGCAGGCTCCCGGACCGCAGGAGCCGCGGCGCATCCTGCTGCCGACGGATTTTTCAGAGGATTCGCGCGCGGCTTTTGCATGGGCGGAGCTGATCGCGCGGCAGTATGACGCGAAGCTGCTGCTGGCAAACGTGCAGGAGCCGATGGGACTGCCGGGCACGGTGGAATACCGTCGTTTCGGCGATCAAATCGACGCGCTGCGCGAGGAGGCGGACGAACGCATCGAAACGTGGCGTGAGGAGCACCTGCCGGTGGATTTGACCGTGGAAACACATGTCGTGGAGGGCACGCCGGACCGTGCGCTGTGCCGTCTGGCGCGGAGAGAACGGGTGGACCTGATCGTGATGTCCACGCATGGCGCCCAGGGCTGGCGCAGGGCCTGGCTGGGCGGCACGGCGGAGGGCGTGCTGCGCGAGGTGCCGTGCTCCGTGCTCGTGGTTCCACCCGCCCACATGACCGAGGAGCCGGAAGCGGCGGACGAGGCCGACCGAAGAGAACCACGTCGCTCGCCGCAGGAACAAACGGCCGGCATCGACCTCAGCGCGCCGGTTTCCAGCCTCATGCGCGCCGATTTCCCCGCCGTGGCACATCACGCGACGATTGGCGACGCGCTGACGCACATCCGCCAGGTAGGTGTGGGCGAGAGGCTGGTGTATTTTTACGTCACGGGACCAGAAGGCCGTCTGATGGGCGTCATTCCCACGCGCCGGCTGCTCACCGCGCCGCTGGAGGACACGGTGGACGCGCACATGATCCAAAACGTCACAGTGCTGCGCCCTGATGAGTCGCTGCTGGAGGCGTCCGAGATTTTTGCGAAGCGGAAATTCCTCGCGCTGCCGGTCATTGAAGAAAACGGACGTCTGGTCGGCGTGGTCGATGTGGGATTGCTCTCCGACAAGATCTTCGACCTCGCGGAGCGCGAGCAGCTTGAGGATCTCTTTGAGACGATCGGCTTCAATGTGGCGCAGGTGAAGGAGGCGTCGCCGGTGCGGGCGTTTCGCTTCCGTTTTCCGTGGCTGCTGGCCACGATCACCAGCGGCACGTTGTGCGCGGTGCTGACGAGCACCTTCGAGCTCACGCTGGAGAAAAGCATCGTGCTGGCGTTTTTCATGACGCTGATCCTCGGCCTGGGCGAAAGCGTGAGCATCCAGTCGATGACCGTGGCGATTCAAGCGCTGCGCAGCACCAAGCCGACGCTGCGCTGGTATCTCGGCGCGTTGCGGCGGGAGGCGCTCACGGCGTTGCTGCTGGGCGCGGGCTGCGGGTTGATCGTGGCGGTGATCGTGTGGCTCTGGCGCGGCGAGGCCATGGTGGCGGCCAGCATCGGCAGCAGCATCGCGCTGGCGCTGGTGACGGCCTGCGTCACGGGCCTGAGCGTGCCCGCTTTGCTGCACGCGCTGCGCCTTGATCCAAAAATCGCCGCCGGGCCGATCACGCTGGCGCTGACGGACATCTTCACACTGCTGTTCTACTTCGGGCTGGCGTGGTGGTGGTTGTGAAAAGAGCCGCGCGAGGCCGTGGAGGGTATTTTTGCGCCCTGCTGAACGCATTTTGGCAAAAGCGGTTTGTGGCGGATTTCGCGAGGGGCATTCGGGGTTGCGGTGTATTTCATCGGGGCGTATGCGACTGCAACCCCGACGCCTTTGATGAAATCCTCCCCATCTTCAGCCACCGCGACGTGGCACCAGCTCGAAACCACGGAAGTGGTGCAACTCCTCAAGTCCGACTGCCAGCGCGGACTCAGCGGCGCGGAGGTCACGCGGCGGCAGCAGCAATACGGCCTCAATATCGTGAGCGCGCGCGGCGGCACACCGGCGTGGAAGCGTTTTCTTCAGCAGTTCAACCAGCCGCTCGTTTATCTGCTGGTGGCCGCGTCGGTCATCACGGCGTTTTTGCACGAGTGGGTGGACTCCGGCGTGATTTTTGGCGTGGTGCTGGTGAATGCCATCATCGGCTTCATCC
>DNXB01000209.1 GCA_003506995.1 Verrucomicrobiales bacterium | reverse complement strand
TCGGCTCCTGCACCAACGGCCGCCTCAGCGACTTCCGCGAAGTGGCGAAGTACATCAAAGGCCGCAAAGTCGCCGCCGGTGTCAAAGCCATCGCCGTTCCCGGTTCGCAGATCGTCGATGTACTCGCCCGCCAGGAAGGCCTCGACAAAGTCTTCAGCGAAGCTGGCTTCGAATGGCGCGGCGCAGGCTGCTCCATGTGCCTCGCGATGAACCCCGACAAGCTCATCGGCGACCAGCTCTGCGCTTCGTCCAGCAACCGCAACTTCAAAGGCCGCCAAGGCAGCCCCACGGGCCGCACCGTCCTCATGAGCCCCATCATGGTCGCCGCCGCCGCTCTCACCGGCAGCATCGCGGATGCGCGTGAGGTGTTTACGATTGCGGGATAACGAAAGCCCATGTCTGCCTTTGGCAAAGCTCTGCGTCGTTTATTGTCCGGCTCAGCGGATGCCAATATTGATTTTGACGACCTTTGCCGGGTGCTCACGCACCTCGGCTTTGCATCACGCATCAAAGGCAGCCATCATATATTTCACCGCGACGGCATCCCGGAGATCATCAATCTTCAACCACGCGGCAGCCTTGCCAAACCGTATCAGGTGAAGCAAGTTCGCGACATCCTCACCCGCCATCACCTGGTTCCCGAAGATGAAGAGTAAATACGAAATCATTCTCTACTGGAGCGAAGCCGACGAGGCGTTCGTGGCCGAGGTGCCCGAACTGCCCGGCTGCATGGCCGACGGCAAGACTTACGAGGAGGCGCTGACGAATGCCCGGCTCGTGATCGACGAATGGATGGAAACCGCCAAAGCCATCGGGCGGGAAGTGCCGGAGCCCAAAGGTCGCCTGATGTTTGCCTGAAGCTGCCCCAAGTTGCTTCATGTTCCCGGCACTCGTCATTCTCGCCCTGCTGGCGCTGAACGCCTGGATCAAGCCGATGACCCGCTGGCAGTGGATGCTGCAGCTTGTCACGCTCGAATTCGGCCACTGGCTCGCGCTGGTGGCGCTCATGTTGCTGTTTCCTGCATCGCACCTGCCGGGAACTTTGGGACTCATGGCCATGAGCCTGTGCGTTCCGTTGGCGCTTGTATTCATGATTCCTGCTTTTCAGGCCTCACGCATCGCTCGTGACCAAGGTTTGAACTTCTCCTGGCTGCGTCTGTGGCAGCCGTTCCGCTCTGTTCGTTATCGGGTTCGCAACGAACGCCGCAGCTACTGGCAGGATGACGAAACATCGCTCGACATGGTGATTCATCGACCTCTCGGAGCCGACAAAGCGCTGCCTTGCCTGCTCCTTGCCCACAGCGGCGGCTGGGACAGCGGTGATCCTGGAGAATTCGCTTGGGCGAATGCCGAAATCGCGTCGCATGGCTACGTCGTGTGCAGTTTTGGCTACCGCCTCGCCCCGAAGCATCACTGGCCTGCTCAGGCCGAGGACACACGCCGCGCTCTGGCCTGGATTCGCGATCACGTTGGCGAGCTCGGTCTCGATCCCGAGCGAATCGTCCTCATGGGCCGTTCCGCAGGGGCGCAGATTGCCACCGCCTGCGCCTATAGCATGCCGGAACTCGCCGCCCGTGCCTGCATCGCCGTGTATGGCACACCGAACATGCACCTCGCGCATGAATGGTCCGTGCCGAACGATCTTATAAAATCGCTCACTCTCGTGCTTCAATACATGGGAGGTGATCCCGATGAAGTGCCCGAAGCCTACCGTACCGCCTCAGCCACCGAGTTCCTCGATCATCACAGCCTGCCCACGCTGCTCATCCACGGCACTCGCGATTCCATCGTCGGCATCGGTCACAGCCGCCGCTTCACCCAATTGCGCGCAGATCGCGACGATCATCACTTCCTCGAACTCCCCTGGGGCACACACGGCACGGATTACTTCCCCTCCACGCCCGGTGGTCAGCTTTCCATGTCGGCCATCGTCCGCTTCATGGAACGATTCGTTCACGGTGGCTCGTAGTGGAGCGCGGACTTTCAGTCCTCAACACTCCACTACTCCCACACTCCATGAGACTGTGCCTTCTCTTCGGAATCATCACGTCCTTCTCCCTCGCCGGCGACCTCCAACTCACCCTCCCGCCCGTCGTTTACGCCACGCCGGACGTGCCGATGAGCATCTACCACGACAACATCGTCCTCACCGAGAAGCCCGAGGACTACAGCTTCGAGTTCGCCTGCAAACTCGGCACCAACGAACCCCGCCGCTGGACCGTGATGCCCACCGACCACGACGTCGGCGATCACCCGCTCGAAATCACCGTCAAAGACGGCAGTGGCAAAATCTTGGAGCAGGGCAGGACCACATTGCACATCTCGCCGCGCACCAACGACAACGGTCGCTTGCTGCGCCTTCTCATCATTGGCGACAGTCTCACCAACGCGACGGTTTACCCGAACGAGATCGCCCGGTTGCTGTCGCAGCCTGGAAATCGCAAATGGACCATGCTCGGCACGCACAAGCCCCCCTCCGCGCAGCCCGGCGTCGCGCATGAAGGCTATGGCGGATGGGCCTGGATCACCTTCCTCACCAAGTTCACTCCCGAAGCCCCCGGCGTCACCGCCGGACCGCTCGCCCGCAAAGCCACCAGCCCCTTCGTCTTTCCCGCCGCCGATGGCAAAACCGGCGTCTTCGATTTGAGCCGCTACTTCAAAGAGCATTGCGGCAACCAGCCGCCCGATGTCGTCACCTTCCTCCTCGGCATCAACGACTGCTTCGGAGCCGATCCCACCAAGCCCGACGCCACCATCAACAGCGTCCTCGACAACGCCGACAAACTCCTCGCCGCCTTCCACAAGGCCGCGCCCAAGGCCATTCTCGCCGTCGGCCTCACCACACCGCCCAATGCCCGCCAGGAAGGCTTCACCGCCAACTACAAGGACAAATACCCGCGCTGGGGCTGGAAACGCATCCAGCACCGCATCGTCCAGCTCATGCTCAAGCGCCTCTCCAACCGCGAACAAGATGGGATCCACCTCGTCCCGACTGAACTCAACCTCGACCCCGTCGATGGCTACCCCAACAACAACGGCGTCCACCCCAACCCGGCCGGCTACGCCCAGATCGGCGCGAGCTTTTACTCGTGGATGAAGTCGAAGTTGTGATGCGGCCCTGTCTGCATTCGTGCATCGGCGCCTTCAAAATTGGGCCGTTTTGGTAATCGCCTGATGTGGGCGAAGCGGTTATGCCTCAGGCCATGGACTTGCTCTGGGACATTCATCAACAGGGGCAGATTTCGTCTGCCAATCAAACCGCCGACCGGGCGGAGAACAAGGCGGACGCCACCGTTGCCGAGATCGCGCGTTTGCAGCGCCGCATCGAGCGGCTGGCGCTGTGCTGCCAGAGCCTGTGGGAGCTGCTGCGGGAGAAGCACGGCCTCACCGAGGACGAGTTGCAATCACGCATCCTCGAAATCGACCTGCGCGACGGCACCACCGATGGCAAAATCCGCACGCAGATCGTGGATTGCCCGAGCTGCGGCTCGAAGACCAACACGAAACGCTCGCTGTGCGTGATCTGCGGCGCACCGCTGCCTCTGAAGCACACGTTTGAGGTGTGAGAGTTCCTCACCGCTCCTCCACCCAACCCGGCGCGGGATAGCTGCCGAGCGTCTTCCCGTGCATGACGTGCTCTTCGAGCGCGCCCCCTCAGTCCTCCACAAAAACAGGGCATCAGCGTCGAAAACTTCATCGCTAACGTGCTTGGTGCGTTGGGCAAATAGGAGCTGACTCTTGGCGGCCCACCAAATCTGTGCTCTCATTCAACCGAGCGCTCAAGTCACGCGCCATGCTCTGATCTAACGCATATGGCCCCCAATCATGCCTGATAACATCCGATACGTGACACATGTCGATATTCTCGGCATGTCATCTCTAGTTCAGCGAAACGCAGAACAAGCTTGGGAGGTGCTGTCAGGCCTCGCCAGCGTTAGAGATCATTTGGATAGCTTCGGAGTCGAAGTTACGGCCAGCGGACAAAAATTTGCGATCTCAGATCGGGTCTTCCGCGTCATGTTTTCTGACACCATCGTTTTATTCACGAAAGGCGAAACAGAAGATGATCTTCGTCTATTACTCATAGCGACAGGAGAGCTTTTTCACAAAGCCATGTTCAATGGCATACCTGTTCGTGTTGGTGTGGCCCTAGGCAAATTCTTCTTCAATTTCGAAAAGTCGATGTTTGCTGGTCCAGCTCTAATCGATGCATATCATCTTGGAGAATCAGCCCAATGGTTGGGCATATCGACATCAGAGACAGTTTATCTGCGCTCGAAAGCTGTAAACTTTAGGAGTGGGAGTCTCGCAGATGCGGTCATTCCAGCAATGATTCCGGTGACTAAAAGGTATCCGTGATTCATAGCCCCG
>DNXB01000054.1 GCA_003506995.1 Verrucomicrobiales bacterium | reverse complement strand
GCGAACGTCGGCGCGGCGCTGAGACCGGACCAGTCGAGGAGATTGAACACTTCTTCCGCCATGGGGGTGAAGCCGGCGGCAGAGACGGTGAGATTGCCATTGAACAGCAAGGTGTTCGTGCCCGTGCCCACGAAGTTGAGAAGATCTGAGGTGCCGCCGGGATTGATGCCGAGGATGATGGTGCTGCCAGACTGAAAGTCGAGCGCGCCGGAGCCTGACACGGGGGTGAAATGCAAAGTGCCGTGCTGGGCGTGGTCGGTGCCGTCTCCGGCATGGACTGTGCTGCCGCTGGATGCGGTGAAACTGCTGCCTTGAATCACACCTGTTCCCGCAATGGCGCCGCCGTTTAACACGCTGACCGCGCCTATGCCTGTGGTGCCGCCCGCGCTGATTTGCAGCAGACCTTCGCTGACAGTTGTCGCGCCGCTGTAAGTATTGGCTCCGCTGAGCACCTGCGTGCCCGCGCCTGTCTTCGTGAGAGCCATTGTGCCGTCGGTCCCTATGCCATCGCCATTGCGCAGAATGCCGCTGAAGGTCTGGGTGCCGGAGGAGACGTTGACGGTGAGCGTGCTGGTGGCGGCGCTGCCGGATTCGTTTTCCACAATACCTGCGCCGCCGCTGCTGCTAAGACCGCCGACCGTCTCGTTGCGGTTGTTGAGACGGAAGATGCCGGCGTTGGCGCCGCTGCCGTTGAAGGTGATGACGCTGCTGTCAGCGATCTGGTCGCTGTTGACGAGTCTGAGCACGGCTGCGGTGCTGCCATCACCGAGCGTGATGTTTCCAGCGATGGCGTCGATGCCCGCTGTCTTGGACAAGGCCAGCTCACCGGCGATGACGTGGGACATGCCGGTGAAGGTGTTCGCCGTTGTGCCGGAGAGCGTGAGGATGCCCGCGCCGGATTTGGTCAGGCCGCCGGAGGTGTTGGCCGCGGTGGTCACTGTGCCGATTTCCGCCCCCGTGCCGCCGCCGCCAATCAGCGTGATCATTGGCGCGGAGGTGTAGCCATTGCCAGGATTGCTGACGACGATGCCGGTGAGCTGCCCATAGGTGGCGCTGGCGGGATCGAGATCGACAAGGGCAAAGGCGGTGGCCCCTGATCCGCCGCCGCCGCTGATCTCGACATAGGGCGCACCGATGTAGCCGCTGCCGCTGGCATTGACAGCGATGCTGGAGACGCCGTCCCCCGTGGGGGCCAGCAAAGCAATGCCGAGGGTGCTGTTGAGGCCGTTGGTGTCGATCACTGCGCCACCATTGAAGGTGCCGAACGCGCCGTTGACATAAGCGGTGAGGGAACCCGTGCCGCCGGTGCCACTGGTGCTGATCAACGTGGTGGTGGTGTTGGAGGTGCGCAGCGTGCCACCATTGAAGTTCACAAAAGAATGGGTGGCAGCGCCAGTGCCGTTGGAATGGACGATCTGATTGTTGATCAGAAGGCCGGCGTTGAGGTTGAAATGGGTGGTGCCGAGCGCCGTGTTGTTGTTCTGCTGGCCCAGGGTGATGTTCAATAAGGAGTTGTTGATGACGCCGCCCGCCACAGTCATCGCGCCTGCGGCCGTGGTGGTGGCGGTGCCGGCCGAGCCGCCGCTGCGAAATCCAAGGGCAATGGCGTCCCCGGTGCGGTTGATCTCACCGCCGGTGATGGTGAACTCCCAGTGCTCGTTGCGCAACATGATGAAATTGGCCGTGTTGAGCACGCCGCCGGTGACGCGCAGCATGGCCACGGAACTGGCGGCAGTGCCGTCCCATGAATCGACGCGCCTGGTGTTGATCGTGCCGCCGGACAGGAACAAGCCGCCGTAGCCGTTGCGTCCGAGCTCGATGCCAGCCTGCGTGCTGGGAGGGTTGAGTGTCACAGTGCCGCCGGTCATGATCATCACGCCGCTGGCGTTGGCAGAGGTGCCGGTGGAGATGGTGGCGGTCGAAAAATCAGCACCGTCGATGATGCGCAAGATGCCAGGCGTGGCGACGGAGCCGACCGTGGTGCTGGCCGCGCCGGTGGCGGTTGCTCCAGAGATTTCGAGCACGCCATTGCTGACGCTGAGCGTGCTGCCGAGCGTGACACTGCCTGCCAGCCGCAGAGTGCCCGCGCCTGCTTTGATGATCCCGAAATTGCCTGCGCTCGTGGTGATATTCGAGTTGATGGTCAGATCGACGAGCGCATTGCTGCTGTCGGCAATGGTGAAGGTGCGCGTCGCCGAGCCAAGGTCGAGCGTGCCGCCGTTGATCTGCGCGCCGAGCGGGTTGTTGTCGGAGTTCAGCGTGAAAGTGCTGCTGCTGAGAGTGAGCAGGCCGCCCATGCCGATGTTGAGAATGCCCTGGCTGGTGGCCGTGGAGGTGGCGTCGTAGAAGGTGATGGCCCCGGAGGTCCAAGCCTGGCCGTCAAGGTCCAGTGTGGCCTGTCCCGCTCCAGCAGCAGCGATCACGAGGACGCTGCTCGTGCTGATGACGTTGTCCGCTCCGAATCGCAGCGTGCCCGCGTTGATCGTCGTGGTGCCGGTGTAGGTGCTGGCACCGCTGAGGATCTGCGTTCCCAGGCCATCTTTGGTGAGCGACAAGGTGCCCGCCAGCGTGCCATTGCGCAGGATGCCGCTGAAAGTCTGCGTGCCGCTGTTGTTCAGCGTCAGCACCACGCTGGTAGAGCTTTCATTTTCCACAAAACCAGCGCCGCCTGTGCTGCTGAGGCCGCCGAGGGTCTCTGTTCTGCCGTTGAGGCGAAAAATGCCTGCGTTGGTATCAATCCCGTTGAAGGTGATGACGCTGCTGTCGGCGATCTGGTCGCTGTTGATGAGCTTGAGCAAGGCGGCGGCGCTGCCGTCGCCGAGTGCGATGTCACCTGCGATGGCGTTCACACCAGTGGTTTTTGACAGCGCAAGCTCCCCCGCAAACACGCGGGTGAGGCCGGTGTAGGTGTTGGCATCCGTGCCAGTGAAGGTCAGCACGCCCGCGCCGATCTTGGTGATGCCGCCGTCAATGGCGTTGTCCCCGTCAATATCCGAATGCGTGAGGCTTTTGGCGATGCTGATGTTGAAGCCGTTGGTGTCGATGCTGCCGCCGTCGTCGCGGACATTGACGGTGGTGAGGCTGGTGGCCAGGGTGACGGTGGTTCCGTTGGCCTTCAGCGTACCACCGTTGAAATTGAAGATCGATGACGCGGCCGTGCCGCCTGTGATCGTGCGGTTGGTCGCCAGCGTGCCGCCGTTGAGGTTGAGCGTGCCGGTGCTGGTCGTGTTGCCTGCCAGGTTGGAGCCGAGCAGGATGGTACCGCTTGTGAGGCCGGTCTCAAACAAGCCTGTGCCAGACAGCGTCATGATACTGGCGCCGCTGGTTTCCGTGTTCGCGTATCCCGCGCCGATGCGTACCACCGTGGCGCTGCCGGTCACGATGACCTGGCCGCCGGAGATGTTCAGAAAGCCCTGGGCGGCGGCGTTGCTGCGGCCAAGGACAAGTCCCGCCGATGATGTGCCCAGGGTCATCGTGCCAGCAGTCACGTTGAAAGTGGCGTTGCTGCCCTCGCCGATGCGAAAGGTGGCACTCGCGCCGCTGAAGAAACCGATGCCGGAAAAGTTGGTCACACTGTTGCCGGAGAAGCCCGACTGGCCGGTGGGATTCGCGGCGGAGGTGCCCAGCGTCCCGGTGATGTTCAGCGTGCCGCCGCTGACGTTGAATCCGGCGGCGCTGTTGTAAACGTCGCGGGTCATGCTGCCGGAGAGGGTGAGGACGCCGCCGCTGACGGTCAGCGCTCCGGCATTGGTGATCGTCGCCCCCAGTATTGTCGTGCCCGCGCCGCTCTTCGAGAGGGCAAAGCCTGCGGTGAGCGCGGTGCTTCCTGTGCCCCCTCCTGCGATGCTGCTGGTGGTTTCGAGCGTCAGATCTCCCGCGCCGGCGAAGCTCGTGGAGGCAGACAGGGTGATGGCGGCGTCAATCGAGACCGAGGTGCCAGCGTTTGTCACGGTGATGGGGCCGCCGAGTGTCAGCATATGGCCGTTTCCCTCCACGGCATAGCCAGTCGTGTTGAAGGTCATTCCTGTGACCGTGACCGGGCTGCCCAGCGTCACCGTACCCGCCGTGCCGCCGAAGAGCGCGAGGTCGTTCGTGGCATTGTTCCACGCCTGCATGGTCCCCGCGTTGTTCCAAAGCAGAGCGCTCGTGCTCCATGTTCCCGTCCCGCCCGTCGCGCCTCCGGCCGTGCCATCAGCATCCCAGGTCAAGGTGGCGGCGGTGAGCGGGAGGAATGGCAGCAGCACCAGCATCACCAGTGTGATGCGGGAAACAGCGCCATGCGACCCTTGGGGGAAAGGGCAGGGGCGGTTCATAAGGGGGTGCCTCTTGTAAAGCACCCCTGGGGCCATTCATTGCGTTCAGATGATCCCCAAATCGCGCAAAGGAGACGCTTTTTGTGCAGACGACCTGTTTTGGCACGCTTTCAGGCGGTTTGACGAATCCGCGCCCGGTAGCTCAAGGGCGCGCACTGCTGGAAGGTACGGAACTGCCGCTGGAAATGAGCAGGAGACACAAAGCCGCACTCAAAAGCAATCTGGCCGACGGTCTGGTCGGATTCGGCCAGCAACTGACAGGCGCGGGCAATGCGCAACTCGTTCACATACTGTGGCACGGTGCGCCCGGTGCTGTGCTTGAAAAGGCGGCTGAAGGCGCTGCGTCCCAGCCCCACCATGCCGGCCAGCGCCTCGACATAGAGGGGCTCCGCCAGATGCGCCTGGATGTGCGCACAGGCGATGCCGACGCGGTCCGGGATGCCGATATGGTCCGGCGGCAGAGAAGTCCGGTAAATTTCCCGCAAGTCCTCCGAGTTTGCCAGCAGGTCGAGAAGTCGCAGCAGCAGGATGACGCGTTTCATGCCCTGTGCCTCCGGCATGTCTTTCATCATCCGCGTGGCCGTCAGCCGGGTGATCCCCGTGACTTCCAAGCCCTGGCTGGCGCGTTGAAACAACCGTCGCGTGGTCTGCATGGACGAGCGGTGCAGCCAGTCTTCCAGCCCGGGAAGCTGTGGCATGAACTGCACGACGATGGCCTCTACTTCGACAGGGGGCGTGCCCGGCGCCGGCTGATTGCGGAAATCATGCGGCACATTGGATCCGAGGAACACCAAATCTCCCGGCTGGAGGGGCGTGATGTTGTCACCGACGATGCGTTCCGTGCCACCTTTCGTGACGAGTGTGATCTCGCATTCGGGGTGAAAATGCCACACGCAGCCAAAATCCTTTCCCCGGACCACTTCGCACACCACAGGCTCGGCGACTGCCGCCGGGGAGGGCTTTTCAACGATTGGCTTCATCGGCTTCGGTTTGTGAGAACGGTCAGGGCCGCAGTTTGGCCATCAGGGATGGCTGGGCATGACATCATTCAAAGAAGGGATACGAACCCAGAACGCGGTCAGAAATGTCTTTCTGGGCCGGTGGCAGGGAAAGCCAGGGTGGTTTCTGACGTGGGCTCTTGGTTGGAAGGGAAGGGGATGATCATGGTCATGTGATCGCGCTGATTTTTAACGCGTGAATCGCAGCATGCGTGCCACTCTTGGGCGTGACGCCCCACATCGCACATCTGTGTGATGACCTGCGATTTTCGTATCACCTCTCAGGCTGAATGAAGGCGCGGGCGCTGAACTAATCATTCCACGTTTTCAATCCTGTCACCGGCAGCAGCGCGTCCGCCGCCGCCCGCCAGTCTGGCGTTCCGGCTTTATTGAAGAGATCGTAAATCAGCTTCTTGCTGTGCGGATCAGCGACGGAGTTCGGCGCATTGCGCCACAATCCCAGCCGCAGGCCGCCTTCGTGGGCATGATCGACGTGGCGGTGGTAGATGAAAGCATCGACGGAGGGCAGCGTCTGTGTTTTCTCCCATGCATAGGCATAAGCGGCGGCTTGGAGCTTTTCACCCTCCGGCGTGAGCAGCGTTTGGAAGCCCTGCTCACTGAGGATGATGCGGCGCGGTTTGCCTTGGAAGAGGAGTTCCGGCTTGGCAAGGTGCTGGGCGAGGACTTGCAGGTTCTTAAAAGTGACCTTGTTGCTGTTGTCGTCGGTGGTGATGCTTTGGTCCGCCCAGGCACGCGGATTGCCCAGGTCTTCGGGGTAGGGGTGCCAGGCGACGTTCCAGTCGAAGTCACCACGCTCGCGAACGAGTCGCGCGAAAGTGTCGAGAAAGTCACGTCCGGGCGTGGCCTCCTGCGGGCTGACGTTGTGCATGCTGCCGGCCCAGTGATGATCGAATGAGACATAGGTTCGCGCATGCTGCGAATGCCTGCGGATCGCAGCGTGGGTGATGCGGTAGGCCTTTTCATACTCGCTGGCGGCCGTTTCGAGTGAAACGAGCCCCATGTTGTTCCAGAGGAAGTGCGAGTTGACCTCGTTGCCAATGATCCAGCCCCACACGCGGCCGTGCTCGGGATGCGCGCCGCTCCAGCGCTCCGCCAGCAGGCTGATGACGGCATCAAGGAAGCGATTCGTCGTGTTGACGGCCCCAACGCTGAACTTGTGGTCCTTCCGGTGTCCCGGATGCAGCACGATGCCATCGCGTGCTGGGTCTTTGGATGGATAGGCGATGAGGATGGTATAAACGAGCACGCCCTGGTCCGAGAGCGGCTTGATCTGGCGGTCGAGGGACGCGAGGTAGCTCTGATTGAAGACGAACTCGCCCGTTTCCGGCTTCGATTTCAGATCCAGCAACGCCGCGAGGTTGATGTTGATGCCCGCGTGATGAATTCCGAGCGTCAGGGCATCATCCACCATCTGCACCTGAAGCCCTTTCTGGTTCGGCGGCGTGGGAAAGGGCTCGGTGTTTTGGCCGCAGGCAAAAGTTCCGAAAGCGAGGCAAAGGAGCAGCAGGAGTTGACGCATGAGTGAAGCACCACCTCATCCACCCACGCCCGCCGCTGAGCAACCCAACTCTTTTGGGCCGACTTCGGTGATGGCCTGGGCTCACCGACAGGGACGCACACGGACAAACGCCACGCGGGTGGCGGCGCTGCCGCTGCCGGGAGGGATGGACAGGCCGAGGCAGTGAACGGTGCCGGGCGGGGAGAGGAGAGCATCGCCGCGCCATTCCTCAAACTCGTGTTTCGCACCGGGATAGCGTTCCTTGCCGCTGGCGGCGATTTTGAGGGTCTCCTCCAGGCCGGGTTCGATGGGTTTGGCGGTGGAGTGCTTGAGGTGGAGCTGCAGAATAGCAATGTCGTCGGATTCCACAGCAACCTCGACCTCGACATGGAGTCCGACGGAGAGCGTTTCCAGCGCGGTGGGCCGCATGCGAAGTGGGGCCTCCGGCTCCGGCGGATCGAACTCGGTGGCGGTCATGTATTCCTCGGCCACGCTCAAGACACTCCGGGTGGAAGCCTGAACGCGCTGCAGCGTGTGCGACTGGAGCTTGGCGAGACCGCGTTTGAGCCGCGACTGCGTGAAGGCGGTGAAATCATCGGTCTTCACCTCCTGCCAGTCCTGGGCTTCCCCCGCTGAGATTTCGAAGATCATCGTTTCGACCTCGAAGTCGGGCTGTGTGGCCTTGGGCTGATCCCCATTGCCAGGCCGATGCGTGAAAAGGAGCACGGTTTCATGCTCCGGCAGATCGCCACCAGACATGACAGCGGGTATGTCCGCGACTGCGCAAAGACGGGTGCCAGGGCTGGCGAAGCCGGTGGCGGTGCTGTGGAGGGACAGCTTCCGAAAACGCGGCTCCCACATGATGGCCTCCGTCACATCACGGGCGAGCTTCCACTCGGTGCGGGCGGGCGGTGCCAGATCCTGGGTGATCTCCAAGTCTGGTCCGTCCATCTCCACGCGTGTGCCGACAGGCATCATCTCCCACGCGGAGGGAATGCTGGGCATTTCCGTGGGGAAAACATGCTGGCGCGCGCTTGTCAGCGTCCGTCTGACGCCTGCTTTTTCGTTGGCCGACACGGCACAGGTCCGCACCCGCGCCTCCCCACGCTTCACCCGTGCCACCAATTCACGCAGCAGCGACTCATCCTGCTGACGTGTGGAGAGCAGGGCCTGCGCCGCATCGTGGTCGAGGGCGATGCCGAGGATCAGCAGACGTTCCGGCGGAATTGCTGGCTCCGGCGTCTTTGACGGCGTGTCATTGCCCGAAACGTGCTGCATCACGGTGACATCCAGCCAGCGTCCTTTGCGATCCGCACCCCAGAGCTGGTCCGCAGGCGGCAGCATGGCGACGAGATGCGGAGAATCATCGTGGAAGGCGACCTCCGCGATGATTTCCTGCTCAAAACGGTCATACCAGTCCATCCAGCCGTGGACGGCCTTGCCTGTTGGCTTGTGGGTTATGCGATCATACACATGCAGCCACGACGTGGGCCATTTCACGACCAGCGGAGCCCGATGCGCGAAACTGCTTTTAAACATGACCTCTGCATCGTTTGCTTGGAACTCCAGCCGGGTGCCTGTCAGCGCCGTTTCGAAGGCCGTGGGCAGTTGATACAGCAAGTCGTAATCCGGGTTCATCTCCGCAGGCAGCCAGTGTTCGGCGCAGGCTTGGGCCTGGGTTCGGACGCCGGGCGCCGCCGCAGTGGTCAGTCGCGAGACCACGCTGGCACTTCCGGCGGCCACCGCCTCCTGAAGCCGCCTCACCACCGCCGCATCCTCAGGAGCGCCGTCCAGCAGCCACTCGATCATGTCCAGTTCAGGCACACGATAAATCGTCTGCCGGATCTCCCTATCCGGTGCCGGACTGCTGTCACCACCGCCTTGAAGAAAGACCACGAGCCGGGTGTCAGCATCGCCCGCCGCAGGAAAGCTGGCGACCACCCGCTCGTCCTTCGACGCTGTCACCTCGCCCTGCCAGCGCAGGCGCTCGAAGCGCGGCGCGGTCACGCTGAGCTTGTCACGCTCCACTCCGATGGCCGCCGTGGCGTAGGTCATCGGCTGCATCTGCGGGGGCTGAAGGTCATGCGTCAAGGTGAGGCGCAGTCGCGCTCCCTCGGTGCCAGTTGGCTCCACGCGCACCTCGGTGCCGATGAGTTCCTGGATCGTTTTTTTGGCGACGAGGTCATTGCGGCCGTCTGCAAAGTCCCAGTTGGTGACGATGCTGTGCTCCTCGCCGGTTCGCAGAACGGTTTCCTCCCCGTGCTTGAGTTCGCCGCGCAGTTCCACCAGCGTTCGTGCCTTCAAACGCTCGCGCTGCGCCGTTTTGCTCGAGACGTTGGCCATTTCGCGCTGCCAGTCGCTTTCCTTCACGGTTGTGATCGTCACGACGACCGTGTTTGCGGCATCCTGCGCCCTGGCTTCGGGACCAAAGCAGACGATGACAAAGAACATGATCCCAACCGGCCAGCGTGTGTGCATGCACTGTTTTAGCTGAAAAGCCGACGAGGAAGCAATGTGAAATGTCGCCGCGCTCGTTCGGAGTCCCGGCTTTAGCCGGAAGAACTTTCTTCGCAGCACAATCTTCTCTAATCTGCGCACGTCTTGCTCGAACGAGTCTTCTCCGCCTGAAGG
>DNXB01000202.1 GCA_003506995.1 Verrucomicrobiales bacterium | reverse complement strand
CCTGGATTGCTGGGCGTGCGCCACTTCTTGAGGCAATCGCCAAGTCAGTCATTGCCAAAGAATCGTGGCTTGTTAATCTTGAGTTCAAGTATGCGACAGAGTCTCATTTGCAGGCTCGTATGCCTTTCCAACCCGTTTTCACCATTCCAATGCCTTCCACCCTTGCTGAACTTCCCGTTGGCATCGACGCCATCGTGCAGGCCATGCCCACCGGCCGGTCCTGCCTCACCCGCCTGCGGGAAATGGGCATTGTTCCTGGCACCCGCATCCGTGTGACGCGCCGCGCCCCGCTGGGCGAGCCGATCGAGATCAGCGTGCGCGGGTCGCAGCTTTCCATGCGCAATCACGAGGCGGCCTTCATCGCCATCTCCGCCGCATGAGCACTGCCGCCGCTGCAACGCCGCTCATCGCCATCGTGGGGAACCCGAACTCGGGAAAGACCACGCTCTTCAACCTGCTCACCGGCCTCAAGCAGAAGGTCGCCAACTACCCCGGCGTCACCGTCGAAAAGAAGGTCGGCGAGTGCTACAGCCAGCACGGCAAAAAACTGCGCCTCATCGACCTCCCCGGTGCTTACAGCCTCAACGCCCGCTCGCCCGACGAGGCCGTGCTGCGTGACGTGCTGCTAGGTCGCCGACCCGAGACGCCGCGCCCGGACCGCGTCGTCTGCGTGGCAGACTCCGCGAACATCGAGCGCAATCTCTACATGGTCAGCCAGGTGCTTGAGCTCGGCCTGCCGACGATCTTGGTGCTCAACATGGCCGACGTGGCCGAGCAGCGCGAGTGGCGCATCGACGCCGCGAAGTTGAGCGAAATCCTTGGTATTCCCGTTGTCAAAACGCAGGCAGTCACGGGGCAGGGGATCATCGAATTGAAACTCGCCCTCAGTCGCGAGGATGTGCCCGCCACGAAATGGCAGAGCGCTGTCATTCCCGCAGGTGTGCGTGCCGCGTTGGAGCAAAGCCGCGGCCCGCTGTGTGAAACGGGAGCCATTCATGCCAAGGCCTCGCTGCTGGAGCCGCTCTATCTGCTTTCCGACCACGATCCCACGCACTACGGCCTCGCCGATGCGCAGATGGACCGCGTGCATGAGCTGCGGAAGAACATCGACGCCGCTTTCCCCGGCTGGGAGGACGATCTCGTGGCCGAGCGCTACCACAGCATCGAGAAACTCTGCGCCGAGGTGCTGCGCCGCCCCGATCAGGAGAAAGAAACGCTCACTCACAAGCTCGACCGCTTCTTCCTCCATCCCGTGCTCGGGTTTGTGAACCTGCTCCTCGTGCTCGGCATTCTGTTCTATCTCATCTTCCGCGTTGCCGAGGGGCCGATGGGTTGGATCGAGTCAGGATTCGGACAACTTGGGGCTTGGGTGGAAGGTTTGATGTCTCCCGGTGATCTGCGCGATCTCATCGTCAAAGGCGTCGTGCCTGGAGTCAGCGGCGTGGTCATCTTCCTGCCGCAGATTTTGATCTTGTTCTTCTTCATCGGCATCATGGAGGACACCGGCTACATGTCGCGCCTCGCCTTCATCATGGACTGGCTGATGAGCAAGGTGGGGCTCAATGGGAAGTCGTTTTTGCCGTTTCTGAGCTCCTACGCCTGCGCCGTGCCCGGTGTCATGGCCGCCCGGACCATTGACAGCCCGAAGGACCGGCTCATCACCATTCTGATCGCGCCGCTGGCCTCCTGCTCGGCGCGACTGCCGGTGTACTCGCTGCTCATCGCCGTGTTGTTTCCAGCGGGCAAGGTCAGCGCGTGGACGCAGGCCGGATTGATGCTCGCGCTATATGCGCTCGGCACTGGTGGCGCGTTTGTCTTTGCGTGGGTTTTTAGCAAATGCGTCATGAAGGGCGACAGCAGCCCCATGATCCTCGAAATGCCGCCGTACAAGCGGCCCGCGCTCAAATCCATCCTCCTGCTCGTCTGGCAGCGCGCGAAGGCGTTCCTCGTCCGCGCTGGAACCATCATCCTCGGCATCTCCATCCTCATCTGGGCCGCCTCCACCTATCCGAAGTCTGACACCGAGGACAAGTCCCTCCAGCTCGCCAACAGCTTCGCCGGGCAGGCCGGCCACTTCATCGAACCCGCCATCAAACCGCTCGGCTACGACTGGAAGATCGGCATCGGCCTCATCGGCAGCTTTGCCGCCCGTGAGGTCTTCAATTCCACCATGAGCGTCGTCTATGCCGTCGAGAGCGAGGACGACGAAAACCTCGACCCGCTGCGCGAAAAACTCGCCGCCGAGCGCCGCCCTGACGGCAAGCCCGTCTATTCCCCGCTCGTCTGCATCAGCCTGCTTGTCTTTTACGTCTTCGCCATGCAGTGCGTCAGCACCATCGCCATCGTGAAACGCGAGACCGGCTCCTGGAAATGGGCCATGATTCAGCTCGGCTACATGACCGGCACCGCGTATGTCTTGAGCCTTCTCATCTTCCAAATCGGCACCGCGCTGGGCTATTGAAAGCAGCCCAGTTGCGCCGCAACTGGAGTCCTTCATCCCGGTTGCAACTCTGGCCATCCACCTTGCCACGACCTCTCTTTCCACCATCCTTCTCCTCCATGAACGAAAACTGGCAATCCTTCGCCGCCATCGCGGTTGTTTTGATCACCTTGGTGCTGTTCGCCGTGCGGGCCGCGAAGCGCCGCAAAAAGCCCGGCTGTGGCGGCGGTTGCGGGTGTGTGAAGTGAGGCTTGCCAGCAAATGCTTTAAAGGCATCTTGAGTCATGAATGAACCGATTCATGGCATCGACTTCAATTCGGCGGAGTGGCGCGCCAGTGCCGCGCAAAAACGCGAGGCGCTGATCAGTCAGGCTCGGGGCAGGCCGCGAAACGCCTGGCAGCCCGTGCCGCGCACGACTGCTGAGGAGGAGATGTTTCGTGAGGCCGCCCGTTTAGGCGCTGAATGGCGCGCCCGGGCCAACCGCGAGGAGCTTTGATGGACATCTTCGTGCTCGACACCGATCATTTTTCCGAATGGTGCTCCACAAGCGCCGCCGGAACGAGGCTCCGTGCGAGATGTGCGAAAAATGGTGTGGAGGTGTTCACCACGATCATCACGTCCCAGGAAAGTTCTGAAGGCTGGTTTGCCCTCATCAACCGCCATC
>DNXB01000584.1:415-6590 GCA_003506995.1 Verrucomicrobiales bacterium | reverse complement strand
AGCTCAAGGCCGCCGGCCTGCGCGTCGCGCTCAACAACGACGCCGACAAAATCGGTGCCAAGATCCGCAACGCCCAGCTCGACAAGATCCCCTACATGCTCGTCGTCGGCGAGAAGGAAGCCGCCGTGCAATCCGTCGCCGTCCGCCACAGCAAAAAGGGCGACCTCGGTGTCAAACCCATCGCCGACTTCCTCACCGAGATCACGGCGGAGGTGAAGGAGCGCAGGCTGTAACATTCTTGATGCATGAAGTGGCTGCATTGGTTCTTCCGAGAGTGGATGAAGCGATGCATCCGCACGTTCAGCATGATGGCAGTCCTTGGGCCTCTGGTTGTCTTTGTGCTACATGCAAACGAGGAGCGTATCGACAGCCCTGCAGAATGGGTTTGGGCCTTTGTGGCCGTGATCTTGCCGGTTGTGTTCGGCAAATCGCTGTGGCGTCTTTTGTGGAGCGACGATGCAGAAAAGCCCGCTCCGCCGCCCACTCCCGCCCAGCTTCGTCAATCGCGCCTGGCCGCCGTGGCCGACACTGTGAGTGACCTGCCCGATGGCATCAGTTTTCAGGAGCTTTGTCTTCAGTTGGACGAAAAACAAACCCGGAGGCTGCTCCACTTGCTGCACCAGACTCGTCCTGGAGAGCGGCATCTGCGGGACGTTCTGTCCAAACTTCGCTGAACCTTGCTTTGGCGCTGCCTCACTCTCAGTCCCGCATCATGGCCGAAGCGGTCGAGCGCGCGTATTTCCTGCTCTGTTGGATCCGCTGAATGGCCGCCTTCGTGACCGGCCCCTGGGATAGCAACTGCTGCCGCAGCGCATCGGAAAAGCCCTGGCGGACCTCCGAATAGGGCATGAGCTTTTTCGAGGTGGTGCGAGTTGACGCCATGAGGCTGTTCCAAACTGGTGGAAAGTGCTTTGCCGCCTCTGCTGATGCAAGCGGAACGTCAGACATGCCTGCTGCCTTGATCGTCATCGCTGCCGGCCCCCGCACTTTCCACTGGTCAAACCCCGCCGCCTCCGGCTTGATGGGCGGGAATTTTCCCCGCTGACTCTTTCCAGCCATGAGCACCCAACGTTTCCGCATCGCCTTCTCCTTTGCGGGAGAAAAAAGGGACTTTGTCTCGAAGGTTGTCGCCTTGCTCGCAGCACGATTCGGCGAGGACGCGATCCTCTACGACAAGTTTTACGAAGCCAAATTCGCCAAGGCTGGCCTCGCCTTCTCTCTGCCCGAACTCTATCACAAACAGTCCGATCTCATCGTCACGGTCTTCTGCCCGGACTATGACACGAAGGAATGGTGCGGCTTGGAATGGAGCGCCATCTACGGCCTTATCAAGCAAGGCAAGGTGGATCAAGTCATGCTCACCCGCTTTGAGCGAGTGGAAGGCAAGGGGCTTTATGGCTTGGCCGGTTTCGTTGAGTTGGATCACAAATCGCCAGAAGAAGCTGCCAAACTCATCTTCGAACGCCTCGCGTTGAACGAAGGCAAGGCCAAGGACTACTACACCAAACCTGCTTCGACGAGTGCGCCGGTCCTCAAGACCGACATCCCGCACAATCTCCCCACGCTCCAGCCCTTCTTCGGACGCGAGGACGAGTTGAAGAAGATTGCTGACGCTCTCGATCCCGACTCCCGCACCTGGGGTGCGCTGATTGATGGGCCGGGCGGGATGGGCAAGACCTCGCTCGCCGTCCGTGCGGCCTACGCGGCTTCGCCGGAGGTCTTCAAGAAGATCATCTTCATCTCCCTGAAGACCCGCGAACTCGACGACGATGGCGTGCGTGACCTCAGCGGCTTCATCCTTTCCGGCCTCGTCGAACTCCTCAACGAACTCGCCCGCGAACTCGGCTGCGACGACATCGCCAAGGCCCCCGAGGACCAGCGCCCGCGCCTGCTGCTCGACGCCTTGCGCGGCACGCAGACCCTCCTCGTCCTCGACAATCTTGAAAGCCTCCTCAAGCGCGAGCGCGACACCCTGTTCACCTTCATCAAGAAACTGCCCACCGGCTGCAAGGCCATCCTCACCAGCCGCGGGCGCATCGGCTCCGGCGCGGAGGAGCTCATCCTGGAAAAACTCAGCGAACAGGCCGCGCTCGCCACCCTCGCCGAACTCGCCACTCACAACCCGCGCCTCGCGGAGACCAGCGAGGCCGAGCGCCTCATCCTCTACCGTGAGACCGTCGGCAAGCCGCTCCTTCTCCGCTGGACCGCCGGCCAGCTCGGGCGCGGGCACTGCCTCACTTTCAGCGATGCGCTGCACTTCATCCGCTCCTGCCCGGAGGGGAATGACCCGCTGGAATTCATCTTTGGAGATCTCGTGGAGGATTTCAGCGAAGCTGAGACCAAAGTCATTTGTGCGCTCACTTACTTCACCCTTCCCGCTAAAGTCGAGCATGTGCTGCTCATGTTGAATCCCCTCCCCGAGTCTCCAGAACACGGGGCCGCACGAGCAGCACTCTATAAAGCACTGAACAAGGCTGTTCCTGCCGACAGCAGCGCTATCAAGGCTGGCATTAAATATAATGAGTCCGAAGTCGATTTTGCTCTGCGCAGCTTGGTTAACCGCTCCCTTGCCGTCCCCACCGATGAGCTGAAGACCTTCACCCTCGTGTCCATGGTCGCGGACTTCCTGCGGAAGAAAAAGCCCGAGGTGGTAGCGGAAACCGGCGACCGGCTGGAAAAGCGCGCCTATGCGCTCATCAACGAGAATGGCTGGCAAAATCACAAGCGCTTCCCCGCCCTCGAAGCCGCTTGGCCCAGCATTGCACCCGCCTTGCCGCTCTTCCTCGCCGACGACAATGCGCGCCTGCAAACGGTATGCGAAGCGCTCACGGACTTCCTCAATGGACAGGGCCGCTGGGATGAATGGCTTGCGCTTAGCGAAAAAGCTGAAGCCAGGGCCGTGGCCGCAACCGACTATGCCAAGGCTGGTTGGCGTGCCTATCAAGCCGGCTTCATCCACTTCCTGCGCAAGCAGGCTGACGATCTGCTCAACTGTGCCATGCGTGCCACCGAACACTGGGCTCGCGCCAAGGCTGGTGATCGAGAGCAGGCTTTCTCAATTCGCTTACGCGCTATCGGCTATCTGTTGAAAAGCGATTACACCGCTGCTATCGCCGCCTACCGCGAGGCGCTCGACCTGCACCGCAGCCGCGCCGCCGAAAGTGAGGACGTGGCCATCGGTCTGAACGACCTAGCTGAAGCCGAGCGGCTCTCCGGGGATTTCGAGCTTGCTGAGAGGCATTATCGCGAGGCGCTCCGCGTGGCACGCGCTGTTGGTTACGACGAGGGCCTAGCTACCTCCACCGGCAATATGGCTGAGCTGGCACTTGACCGGAAGGACTGGTCAGCCACCGAGACTCTGGCGTACGAGGCGCTCTCCTTGTCCGAAGCTGTTCACCGTCAGGAATTGATCGCCGCACAAAATCAGCGGCTCGCCCACGCCCTCGTGCAGCAGGGTAAGGCTGTTGAAGCTCTCCCCCACGCCAAGCGCGCCGTGGACATTTATAGCCGCCTTGGCTCGCCCTCCCTCGCCGACGCCCAGGCTACCCTCACCGAGTGCGAGGCCGCGCTCTCAGAAAGTAGCCCGGAGCTTTAGCTCGTGGTGTGTCATCACCGGAGGAGGCAAGTAAGGCAGGTGGTACTCCACGCGCCGTCGCGTGCCTGCTGTGGACTCGGAGGTCCGCGCGCCGGAGAATGGGACTACGGAATACGCGGAATTAGCCAGAAGCCCGCATCGCTCCGGTTTTCCGTGTCATTCCGTGCCTTTCGTTGGCACTGCTTCTGTGGACTCTCTCGTCCGCAGGGCTTTGCGCAGGGGCAAATTTGCAGTCGGAGAAGCTGGAATCCTTCACTCGCCCGGCAACGGCTCCGTGGGCCACGTTTCCACCCACGAGAGGCCGCAGGCATTCCAATCGGCCATCGCCTTCGACCATCAGCATGCCTCCGTGCTTCCGTCGCATGATCCGCGCTTGAATCCTGCGTCAAAGCGTGAGACTCAGCGGCCATGTCCTGGATGTCCTTTCCCGCCCTTGAGGCGCTGCCTGGTTTCGCGCACCGCTTCACGCTGCGGCACCCGGAGATCGACGTGGACGCGGAGCGGGCGGTGGTGGTGGAGCGGTTGTGGGCCTGGCATCGGGAGCAGGTGCAGGAGATGGGCTTCCACGGCTCCGCCTTGTGCATCGCCGAGCAGGTGCATGGCTGCGAGGTGGCGGTGGTGGAGGAGCCGCAGAGCGAGCCGGCGACGGGTGCGGACGGCCTCATTTCCAACACGCCCGGCCTAGTGATCGGCATCTATGTGGCGGATTGCTGCGCGGTGTGTCTGGCAGATGCGCGCACGGGGGCGTTTGGCGTGGTGCATTCCGGCACGAAGGGCTCCGAACTCGGCATCACGGCGCGGGCGATTGAGCTGATGCGGCAGCGCTACGGCACGAATCCGGCCGATCTGGTCGTCCAGCTCAGCCCGTGCATCCGACCGCCGGCCTACGAGATCGACTTTGCGGCGCAGATCCGGCAGCAGGCGCTCGATGCGGGCGTGCCGTCCGGGCAGGTGCATGACTCGGGCGTTTGCACGTCTTCGGATTTGCGCCGGTTTTATTCCTATCGCATGGAAAAGGGCCGCACAGGGCGCATGCTGGCGCTCCTGGGCCGAAAAAGCTGATCCGCGATGACTTTTCATTCTCCCGCCAAAATCAATCTCTGGTTGCGTGTCCTGGGCAAACGCCCGGACGGTTTTCATGAGGTGGAAACCCGTCTGTGCCGTCTGGCGCTGGGCGATCTCGTCGAAGTCGAGCATCGCGGCACGGGCACGGATGTGATCCTGACCTGCTCGGAGCCGACGGTGCCGCTGGATGAGTCAAACCTAGCGATGAAGGCCCTCCGCGCCTTCGAGAGCCACACCGGCAGGCAATCCTCCTGGCGCATCCATTTGGAGAAGAAAATCCCCGCCGGGGCAGGTCTCGGCGGCGGCAGTGGGAACGCGGCCACGGTTTTGAAGGCATGCAACGAACTCACCGGGAATCCACTCTCGCTGGAGCAGTTGATCGAGCTGGGGGCGCAGATCGGCTCGGATGTGCCGTGCTTTTTGCTCGACACTCCAGCGGCAGATGGATCAGGGCGAGGCGAGCAGGTGACGCCCGCCGAGTTTCCCTGGCATCTACCTCTGGTGCTGATCAAGCCGCCCTTTCCCATCCCCACGCCCTGGGCTTACAAGCGCTGGGCGGACTCAAAGGAAATTCCGGGCGTGCTCTATGCTCCGCAGCTCTGCCCCTGGGGCGCGATGGTGAACGATCTCGAACGTCCCGTGTTTGAAAAATTCCTACTGCTACCCACTCTCAAGACCTGGCTGCTGGAGCATGGTGAGGTGCGCGCCGCGCTGATGTCCGGCTCTGGCAGCACGATGTTCGCCGTGACCGAGACTCTGGAGCACGCTGGCGAGATGGCTGATAAAGCCCGCGAATGGTGCGGGGAGACCGCCTGGGTGCAGACCACGACGACCGCAGATTGACCTGCTGGGAAAAAAATTGGGGCCGGACGGCTCCCGATTCCGTCCGGCCCCTGGTTTAATCAACCTCAACTAAAGGCCTGCGGTGAGGCAGGGTTTCAGTTAACAACCAATCACTCTCAAGACCCAGTCGATGGAGGGCGTTTGAGGCCCCGCACGAACTGTTCATCCCTATTAGTGCGGGCTGTTGGGCGAATGTTGAAAAATGTTGAGAAAAAATTCTTCACCCCGTTTGTCCTGACTGCCGACCATGTCCGACCTCCCTGCGCTCACCCCTGAAGAACAAGCCGTTTACGAATGGCAGATGTGGGTGCCTGGCATGGGGGACGAGGGGCAGCGGAAGCTCAAAGCCGCCTCGGTGCTCATCTCCCGTGTCGGCGGTCTGGGCGGACTCGTGGCGCTGGAGCTGGCCGCAGCGGGCGTCGGCAGGCTCATCCTGGCGCATGCCGGGGACTTGCAGCCTTCCGATTTGAACCGCCAGCTTTTGCAAACCCACGATCACATCGGCAAACCGCGCATCGAGTCCATCGTGCGCCGTCTGCGGGAGCTGAATCCGCGCTGCGACATCATCGGCGTGCCGGAAAACGTCAGTGCTGACAATGCCGACGACTTGGTGGCACAAGCGGACCTCGTGGTGGATGCCGCGCCGCTGTTTCAGGAGCGGCTGGCGCTGAA
>DNXB01000584.1:0-392 GCA_003506995.1 Verrucomicrobiales bacterium | reverse complement strand
CCGGCTGCCTCGCCTGTTATGTGCCCGAAGTGCCGCCAACCTGGACACGGCAGTTTCCCGTCTTTGGCGCGGTGTCTGGCACGGCAGCCTGTGTGGGCGCGATGGAAGTGATCAAACTGATCACCGGCCTCGGCACGACCTTGCAGGGCGAGATGCTGTCCATGAATCTCGCGACCATGCAGTTCCGCAAAGTGCGTCTGCCTCGTCGTGATGACTGCGCCGTGTGCGGATGACTTATTTCGCGACGTAGTCGAGCACGCAGACCTTATCGAGCTGCGGCTTGAGCTTGGAGACGAACTCCTGATGCGCGGCGTGTGGCAGATAGGCTTCAAGCCCGGCCTTGTCGGCAAAGGTCACGAAGAAACAATGCGTGAAGCCGTCGTTCAAGCCTT
>DNXB01000404.1 GCA_003506995.1 Verrucomicrobiales bacterium | reverse complement strand
GCGCGCCTTGTCGATCATGGCCTCCTCGACGTATTCAGGCTTGTCCTGCAGCTCCCGGATCACCTGGTCAAAGGCCGCCACGGCTTCCTGGAAGCTGCCCGCCTCGCCCGTCTTTGCCAGCACCCGCGCCTTGCCCATGAGGGCGAGCGGGTAATGCTCCGACTGGCCGCGATCCATGACCGCCTTGAACCACTCCAGCGCTTGCTTGTCCTGCCCACGGTCCGCCACGTCGCGTCCCACCTTGACGAGGATGTAGGACGACAGCTCCTCCTTGTTGAACTTTTGCAGATCCTCGTAGGCCACCTGAATCTGGGCGGCGCGCTTGGGGAACTTGTCCTTGTAGCTGTCGTTCTCCAACAGATCGATCCTGGCCATGTTCAGCCAGGCGCGGAGCGTGTTGTTGATCTTCACCCCGTCCTGCGGGACGAAATTGGTCAGCCGCTCCAGCAGCGGCTCAGGTCCGACAATCTCCAGGTAGTTCTGCGTGTAGGAGCCGATGGCCTCCTCGATGCCGGTGCCCGTGTCGCCACTGCCAAGCCGCACAATCACTTTCTCCAGCGCGTCGAGCGCCTCCTTGCCGCGTTTCGCCTCCTTCAGCGGTTCCAATGAGCCGACGATGACCTCGGCATCGTAAAATCCGCCGCTGTACTTCGCCATGTACTCGTCGTAATACTTGATGACGTCCTTGGGCTTGTTCAGGGCGTTGGCCACGCGCACGAGCTGCACCAGCACACGGCCCACGATGGCCTTGTGAGACTCTCCCTCGGCCGCCTCGCCCAGCTCACGCGCCTTCGAGTAAGCCGCCTCGGCCTTTTCGTTCGCGTTGAGCATGAGGTGCGAGTCACCGCGCATCGCCAGCGCCCGGTCGAGATCCGGCAGGTTGGGACGGCGTTTTTCGAGATCCGCGACGACATCCAGGCACTTCTGATATTCGGCGAGCTGGAAATGCGAAGTGGCGCGGTCCAGCAGCGCAAAACCGATGTATTCGGATTCTGGAAAATCTTTATTGAACGCATCGAGCTTCGGCCCGGCCTCCTGCCATTTCTTCAAACGCACGAGGCTGGAGGCCTCAAAATAGCGCGACGCCTCCTTGAACTTGCTCTGCGGGAAGCGCTGGGCGTGGGAGGCCAGCTCCTTCTGTGCTTCCTCGGTGCGGCCGAGATTGAAAAACGACGCGCCAATCACGAAATCCGTCAGATCACGGTCCTTGGAGTCCGGCTTCAGCGGTTTGCGGATGTTTTCCGCCAGCTCGACGGCCTGCTCATACTGCTTGGAGAAGAACACGTTCTCCAGCAGCAGCGTGTTCACATTGCCAGCATACTCATGCTGCGGGAACTCCTTGCGAAACTGCTCGCCGAGCGCCTTGGACAAGTCCTGCTGCCCCGTGGCCAGCGCGGTGCGCATGGCGCCGAACAACATCATGGGGCGATGTGTGCTCTTCGGCGCGGCGCTGACACCGTGTGAATAGATGGCATAGCCCGCTGAAAAATTCCCCAGGCGCTCATAGCAGCCCGCCAGCGTGAGCAGCGCGATCCAGTCGATGCTGTCATCATCCTGCACCTGGGCGGTGTATTTTTCGATCTCCTTCTTGAGCAGCTCGGGCACGCGGCCTCGGTAGCGCAGCGCACGACCGTTGAGATCGTGCAAAATGTCACTGCCACCCGCCATGAGGCTCAGCAGGCGGATGGCGAGCGTCTGCTGATCGTTTTCCGAGGCTGCCCGGGCCACGCTGAGCAGGCGGGCGTTGAAATCAAAACGTGCCATGTCAAAGGGCGAGAGCTTCAGCTTCACGCCATGCTGGTCGATGAAGGCGTGCGCCGCCTTCTCAGTCTCCGCATGATTGGTGGCGTCCTTCGCCGTCCAACTGTCCAGCAGCGAGAGAAACGCGCGGAACACGCCGTCCGCCTTCGGCGTCACTCCGCCCGCGCCGGTGATGAGTTGATCCAAAAGCGCCTTCGCTTTGTCCGGCATGCCGGCTTTGGAGTAGCACGAGGCCACCTGCACACGGAAAGCCGCGTCATCGTAAGTCCCGGCGGGCGCGGGCTGGCGGGCAAAGGCTTCATAATCCTTGATCGCCTCGGCATACTTGCCCTGCGCTTGTTTGATGATGGCCATTTCGAGCAGCGACAGCTCCCACACCGGGTTCAGCTTGTCCTTCGGCGTGTCCTTGGCGTTTTTCCCCTGGGTGTAGCAGGCCTCGTAGGCTTTGAGCGCGTCGTCGAGACGTTTCAAATTCTTCAGACAGAAGCCGTGGCGGTAATGCATCACGCCGAAGGCCGGGCCAAAGTCGGTGTAGCCGCTGGGGCCGTACTCCTTCATGATGGTCTCCAGCGGAATGAGCGCTCCGGCCCAGTTCCCCTCCTCCATCAGGCTGCCAGCCTTCTCAAACAGCGTCTGGATGTTCAAATCCTCCGTCTGCGCCCGAACAACGGCTCCTGGCGCAAGCGCCAGCACGAAAACAGCAAACAGCGAACGGAGAACAGCGAACTTCATAGACTACTTCCCTTTCTCAAATCCAGAGAGTGTGATCGTGGTGATGCCGACCTTCGCCAGCCCGTTCATCAGGTCGATGAAGCGCTGCTGCTTCGCCTCATCGTCGGAAGAGACAATGACAAGCGGTTTTTTGTTCGTGGCGTCGGTGAGCTGCTTGTAGCGGTCCAGCTCAGCCTCCATCTGCGCGTCGTCCGCCATGATCTGGTCGGCGATGGATATCTGCCCCGCGGCGGTGAGGCGGATTTTGAGCGGATCAATCTGGATGCTGCTGGCCTTGCCGCTGTCCGTGGGCATTTCCATGCTCAAATCAGACTCACGCGGCTCCAGCGTCGAGGTGACGAGGAAATAGATCAGCAGCAAAAAGCTCACGTCGATCAGCGAGGAGATGTCCATTCCTGGATCCGCCACGGGTTCTGCTTGGAAACGTTTCTTTTTGGCCATGAGCGTCTGAAATGGTGCTGCTAACCTTTTTTCGCCGACGGGAAGGCGCTGAAGATGATGGTGCTGACCCCGGCGTCACCGGAGGCCTTCACGGCCTGCTTGGAAAATTTCACGACGCTGCGCTTGTCGCCGCGCAGCAGCACCTTCGGCGTCACACCCGCATCGACCTTCTCCTTGCGCTGGGTGACGTACTCGGTCACGGCGGCCATGTCCGGCAGCGGCTCCTTGTTGTCCTTGCCGAAGGTGCCGTCGTCATAGACGTGAAGGACGATACGCCCGGCGGCCTCTTCCGGCGGGCGGGCGTTCGTCGCCACGGGCAGCTCGACACGCGGGTCGATCTGGTTGGTCAGCATGCGGGAGCTGACCATGAAAAACAGGATGAGCTGGAACACCATGTCGATCATCGACGATGAGTCCATTTTGCAATCATCCTCGAGTCCTTTGATGCTGGTCAGCTTCTTTTTCATCGCGTGAAATTCGTCAGGCTGGCGCAGAGATCACATCGCGATGCCTTCGGGAATCTTGGCCGCCTTGGCCTCACCGTGGGCGGAGTTCACGCAGGCGTCGAGCAGTTCGTTCGCCGTCGCCACAGATTCGGCCACCAGGTCATTGAGGCGGTTTTTGAAGAAGAAAAACAGGGCCAGGCTGGGGATCGCCACGAACAAGCCGGCAAAGGTCGTCAGAAGGGCCACCGAGATGTCACCCGCGAGCTTGGACGGCTCGGCACCGCCGGTTTGCGCCAGGATTTGGAAGGCGCCCACCATGCCCACCACCGTGCCGAAGAGTCCCAGCATCGGCGCGATCTGCGCCAGCACGGAGAAATTGGTGATCCACTTTTGATACGGGCGCATTTCAGTGCCGGCAAAGTCCGCCATCGCGCTCTCCACATCCTCCCGCCCCAGCGTCTCGCCCTTGGTGGCGTCGAAGTGCGGCAGCGCCACGGTCATCATGC
>DNXB01000497.1 GCA_003506995.1 Verrucomicrobiales bacterium | reverse complement strand
CGGGCATGTGCCACATGTGGGCGATGCCGGGCGCGGCCTGGCCGCACTGCGCGCCTGAGGCGAGGGCGCGGATGGGTTTGCTCTGATCCCACAGGTGGATGCGGTAGTGATGCGCGGGATGATTCGGCGAGGCGGCGAAAATTTGATCGAGCAAGGCATCGACAGCCTGGTTGCTGGAGATGGGAGCCTCGGTGCGTGAGAACCAGATGCGCCAGACGAGGAAGGCCTTGGCCTCGATGTCCTTGGGATCATTCTGCACGAGGTTTTCGAGGTCGCGGATGCAGTCGAGGCTGCGCTGCTTTTTGTCGCGCTTGTCGTCTTTGTAGAGCGTCTCCAGCATGCCGATCCACTGTTTTTCACGGGCGCTGGCCTTGTCCTTGAGCTTCACGGCCTTTTCAGTGAATGCCTTGGCGCGCTTCTCGGTGTTCACGTTCGACATCGCCATGCCCCAGTAGGCCATGGCGCAGTCAGGATCGAGAGCGGCGACCTGGCGGAAGCTGCGCTCGGCCTCGTAATACCAAAAACCGTGAAGCTGGCCGACGCCCTGCGTGAAGAACTGCTGCGCCTCCGGCTTCTTCGTGCTGATGGGAAATTTCACCGCATCGCCACAGCCAGGGATGAGCACCGCTGCTTGACGCGGGCCTTCGTTGAAGGCCTCGCCATGCGCGGAGTGGCCGGGAAGTTCGTCGGCATGGAGAGGGAGTGCGAGGCAGAGGAGGAAGAGGACTGGGCGCATAAGAAGAATGAGCCACATGGGACGCATGTGGCCTGAGTTTTTTTAGAACACTGCAAGAGCTATACGGCTTACTTGCCGTAACCTTGTTCCGGCTGGCCGTTTTCGTTGATGTGGCCGGTGGCCCAGAGGATCCCGCGGGTGATGAGGCTCAGGTAGCGGGCGTCGGCGACGGTTTCGGTGTTGTGGCCGAGCGTGGTGCTGAAGACGCGGGTCTTGTTCGGGCCGTACTCATTGGTCCAGGCGACGACAGCCGTGACTTCGGCCGCTTTGGCGTCGGGAGGCAGTGTTTCGCCTTTCTTGGCCTTCGGCGGGACGATTTGCACGCCGGAGGCGAGCGGCTTGCCGGTGAGGATCTGGATGTTGTTGTACAGCTCCTCGTTGATGGTGGTCCAGTCTTCGAGTCCCTGCGTGATCGGGTGTGCCTTGTCGGTAAAGGAGATGGCGATGGGTTCTTTCGGGCCGTGGCCGGTGGATTGCAGGCCGATGAACTCATACCAGCCGGCGTTGTCGGCGCCCGGCGTCACGGCCTCGCGGAAATTGCCCCAGCGGTAGCTGTGCATGGCGCAGTGAAGGTTTACGGCGGGCTTGCCGGCCTTGTGGGCGTCGAGAATGGCGTTCACATAAGCCGGATCGGTCACATCGGCGCTGCATTCGTCATGGACGATGAGGTCGAAGTCCTTGGACCAGTCCTTGGCTTTGTAGATTTCAAAGGTGGCCTTGGTGGTCTTGTCCGGGTTGTAGGCGACATCGACGATGGCGTTGAGGCGGGACTCGATGCCTTCCTTCAGCGCCATGGTCTGCTTGTCATACTCATGGCAGCAGCCACCGGCGACGATCAGGACGCGCAGCGGTTTGACGGCGTTGTCGGCGGCCTGGAGGAAAAAAAGACCACCGGCAAGTGCGAGGGTGGCGAGGGGCAGGAGAAGTTTCATGGCAGGTGGGGCGTGATTTGGAAGGGGGCTGATTGCAGCGTGTTTAGAACGGGGTGTCGAGGGGAAAATTGCGGCGTGCTTTGACAGCGCCGCGCTCCCGCAGCATGACTGCGGCGTGGGTGACTTTTTGACCTTTGATGAATTGATGAACTGGGACGCGGGGCGCTTCACGCCGCCCGCACGACTGGCTGTGATCGGCGATCCCATCGCGCACTCGCGCAGTCCGCAGATGCACAATCCGGCGCTGCGGGCCTGCGGCATTGAGGCGCAATACATCCGCGTGCAGGTGCCGGTGGGCCATGTGGCGCAGGCGTTCCGGCAGTTCGCGGCCTGCGGCTTTCTTGGCGTGAACATCACCATCCCGCACAAGTTTGAGGCGCTGGACGCGGTGGATGTGCTCGACCCGCTGGCGCGACAGCTCGGCGCGGTGAACACGCTCGCGATTCGCGATGGCAAGCTGCATGGCTACAACAGCGACGGTCCCGGCTTCCTGCGCAGCGTGAAGGAGGCGTTCGGAGCCGAGGTGAAGAATCTGCGCGTGCTCATTCTCGGCGCCGGTGGTGGAGCCGGGCGCGCGGTGGCGGTGCAATGCGCGCTGGAGGGCTGCCCGCAGCTCGTTTTGGCGAACCGCACGGCCGCGAAAGCCGAAGCCCTGGCGGCTGAGGTGTCCAAGCTCTCACCGCGGACGAAGGTGAAGGTTATTGCCTGGACAGATGAGGCCGTGGTGGCTGAGATGGTCGGAACCGACCTGTTGGTGAACGCCACCTCCCTCGGCATGAAGCCGGGTGACGCGAAACTTCTCCCGGCGGAGACCGTGGCGGCACGTCATCTCTGCTTTGACATGGTTTATCGTGCGGATGGCGAGACACCACTGCTGGCGGATGCGAAGGCGGCTGGTGCGAGGACGGTGGACGGTCTCACGCTGCTGCTGCACCAGGGCGCGATCTCCTTTGAGCACTGGTTCGGCCGCCCCGCGCCGCTGGAGGCGATGCGCGCGGGCTTGCGCGATGCGGTGATGGCGTGAATGATTCCGAACCTCGCATGACCTCGTCACGGCACTTCGCCCTCTGCTTTTTCGGCCCGCTTCTCATGGGAGCGTTGTTCTGCGGGTTTGTCGTTCTGATCTGGGACTGGCTGGAGCGTCATCGCATCACGCCTCTGATCACCATGCCGGTGGGTTGTGTGCTGGTGGCGGTGGCCACGCGCTGGTTCCTGCGGAACTTCGTTTCCGTGAAATGCCCGTTCTGCGGCGGGAAAACGTATGAGATCCGGGGACGCGGCAACCGCTTCATGTGCAGCGTCTGTGGCAAGGACCACTGAGACGGGCTGATGTCCTGCCGGAGTTAAAACGAGTGGTTTCCAGGCATGAACGGCCGGTACCGTCGGACATGATGCGGAGACACCCAGGTGTAGGTGGTCGTCGTCACGGTCGTCGTTTCTGGAGCGCCCCAGGTGCTGGGATAGCGCGACACGCCTTCATACCAGTCCGTCCGGGTGCGCACCCGCGCATGAACGCAGGATTGGGTCGGACAGGCGCATGTGGCACAGCGCGTGTCCTGGGTTGAACATCGGCGGTCACAGAGCACATGACCATGGCAGGGCGTGGTGTTGGAATAACGGCTGCCCTGGTAGTGTTGAGACGTTCCAGCGCCGCAAACGCAGGAGGCGAGCGCAGAGGCGGCGGCCAGTGCGCCGACAAGGAGGCAAGGTGTTTTCATGAGAGGTGTGGGTGGAGGAAGGGCTTGCCGGGGTCGGTGGACTGGAGCCGCCTTGTGAGAAGATACGCGGCCGGCCCTTCATCTGATGCCCAGACTCAGGATCGGGCCTCTTTCTCTCCTCATCTACGCCGCCGCGTGCAGCAGCGGCTCGCCCAGCACCTCGACACCCGTCAGATTGGCCCCGCCGAGGTCCGCGCCTTGAATGAGAGCCCACATCAGCCGGGTGCCGGCGAGGTTGGCCCCGCGAAGATTCGCCTCGGCAAAATCCGCGCGACGCAGATCCATGCCATGAAAGTTCGCGCGACGGAGCCGCGCCCCGGCAAACGTCGCGCCAGTGAAACGCGCCCGACGCAGATCCGCGTCATCCAGGGTCGCGCCGCGAAAGTTCGCGCCATCAAGATTCGCGCCACGCAGATCAGCCCCGCTGAGGTCCGCGCCCTGGAGATCTGAAATGGTGAGGTCCACCTCGCGCAGGTCGGCGCCGCGCAGATCCGCGTGCGCCAGGTTCACCCGGCGGAGATTTTCCCCGCACAGGTTCGCCCCGCGCAGTTGCGGCGCCTGGAGGCCCTCATCAAAGGCAAACGCGTTCCAGGCATGAACGCCTTGTTTCAAAATCGCTGCGTGCTCCATGTGGCTAATCTCAGGAGCCGCGCCCGCGCTATCAAGCCTGGGGATGTAAGTCTTTTGTGCGCCCTTTCTCAATCGTGCCGGCTACTCCGCTTTCAGCGACGCCATGTCGATGCAGAAGCGGTACTTCACATCGGCCTTGAGCAGACGCTCATAGGCTTCGTTGAGCTTTTGGATCGGGATGACCTCCACATCGGAGGTGATGTTGTGCGCGCCGCAGAAATCGAGCATCTCCTGCGTCTCGGCGATGCCGCCGATAAGCGAGCCGGAAAGGCTGCGGCGTCCGAAGAGCAGCGAGAAGGCGGAGATGCTCAGCGGCTTCTCAGGCGCGCCGACCAGCGTGAGGTTGCCGTCATGCTTCAGCAGGTTGAGGTAAACGTTGAGGTCATGCTCGGCGGAGACGCAATCGAGGATGAAATCAAAGCTGCCCGCATGCTTCTGCATCTCAGCGCCGTCGCTGGAGATGACGACTTCGTGCGCGCCGAGGCGCAACGCGTCGTCGCGCTTCCCCGGCGAGGTGGTGAAGACGACGACCCGCGCCCCGAAGGCGTTTGCCAGTTTCACGCCCATGTGCCCGAGGCCGCCCAGGCCGACGACGCCGACCTTCTGGCCCGGGCCCACGCCGGCGCGCTTGAGCGGCGAGTAGGCGGTGATGCCTGCGCACAGCAAGGGCGCGGAACCCGCGAGATCCAGGTTCGGCGGGATGCGCAGCACGAAGTGCTCGTCCACGACGATGCTGTCAGAATAGCCGCCATAGGTGACCGGAGCGGTGCCGTGTTTGTCCGGCGAGTTGTAGGTGAACACCCCGTTCGGGCAGAGCTGCTCCAGGTTCTCACGGCAGCAGGGGCAGCTCTGATCGGAGCCCACCAGGCAGCCGACGCCGACGATGTCGCCGCGTTTGTGCTTCGTGATGGCGGAACCGACCTTCGTCACGCGGCCGACGATCTCGTGGCCAGGGACGCAGGGGTAAACGGTCTGCATCACATGGCTCCACTCATTGCGCACCGTGTGCAGGTCCGAGTGGCAGATGCCGCAGAAGAGGATCTCGATCTGCACGTCGCGCTCGGTCGGTTCGCGGCGTGGGATGAGGGTGGAGGCCAGCGGAGCGGTGGCACTGGCGGCGGCGTAGGCTTTGGTTGGATGCATAAGAGGATGCGGAGGCAGGTGAGGAATGAAGAGCGGCTGAATCCGATACGCTCGTCACTCCGCCATCTCTGCCGAAGACTGCGGGCACTCTCGTTCTCAATGCCGGCGGCGGATGCCGCCGGGTCAAGGTGCGCGGAGAATGTCCGGGACGTTCATATCGACCCATCCGAGCCGGGTCTGGGCTGCGATGTACGGGCCAAATCTCACCTCTCGTTTTGATATGGAAACCATTGACCTGATCATCGACATCGACCTGCCCGTGCAATCCGTTTACAACCAGTGGACCCGCTTTGAGTCCTTCCCCTTCTTCATGGAGGGCGTGCAAAGCGTGCGTCAACTGGACCAGCAACGGCTGCAATGGGAGGTGAGGATCGGCGGCAAGAAGAAGACCTGGCAGGCGGAGATCTATGAGCAGGAGCCGGATCAATGCATCGCGTGGCGCAGCACGAGCGGGGCCAGGATTTCCGGGCGGGTGGATTTCAGCGCTGTGGAAGACAACCAAACGCGGATCTTCCTGCACCTGGATTACGAGCCGGAAGGGCTTGTCGAAAAGACGGCCGCCGCCCTGGGCCTGGTGAAGGCGCGCGTGGCGGGCGATCTCCTGCACTTCAAGGAGTTCATCGAGGACGCGATCTGCCTGCCCGAAGGCTGGCGCGGAAGCATTCACGAGAGCAGCGTTCGCGAGGGAGCGATGACAGGGGCCAGCCTGCAACTCCAGTGACTTGATCCATGGAGAACCATGGGGGCTGGAAAGCCGATGCCGTTGATGCCATCGGACGTTCACATCCAGGACTCAAAGGGAAGCGACGGCGTGATGCCGTCGCTTCCCTGTTTTCTCAACAGCCGACGTTCGTTCACTCGACGGTCAGGGTGCGCTTCATCGCGTCGCCCTCTTTCTCATGAGCCGGGCAGGTGATCTGATAAGTGCCTGGCTTGAGGGTGACATGCATGACTTTGCTGTCATCGGGCTTCACGTTCATGAGGAACTTCTCATCCACGCCTTCGCCTTGGATGCGGAAGTTGTGCTTTTCCTTGCCGGTGTTTTTCACCATGAAAGCGGTTTTTCCCGCTTCCAGTTTGGCCGGCATGTCGATGTCATTGTCGTCGATTTTCACCTCGACCTTTTTGGCGTCTGAGTCCGGGGTGACAGCATCCACCAGGGCCTTGGTGGCTTTTTTGGTGCCGTCAACGACGGCTTGTCCGGCGTCCTTGGTTTTCTCTCCGGCTTTTTTCAGCACCTCCTTGGTTTTTTCGCCGACAGTTGGTTCAGGTTTCTTTTCTTCCGCGACAGCGCAGGACAGCGCCGCGGCGCAAGCCAGCATGATGGTGTTCAAAGGTTTCATGATAAGTTGGGTGGGGGTTCACGCACGAATTCGCCATCAACCTCAGATGTGTGTGCATCGAAATGACGCCTGACAGCCGCGTGAGGCCCCGCCCTTAGCAGACGGCTGAGCGCCCATGAAGAAGCGGGTGAGATGTCAGAAGTCAGCCGTCGGAAGGCTCACTGCCGCAGGCGACACTTCTCACCT
>DNXB01000283.1 GCA_003506995.1 Verrucomicrobiales bacterium | reverse complement strand
GCATCCACAGCATCCCTGACCCGCGTCGCGGCACCTTCACGCCGGTGGGACAGCAGTTGTTCGATGAAAAAACGCTCCGGGAGGTCGCCGGCATCGGCAACGGGCAGTTCTACATGGCGCAGAACCTTAGCTCGCTCAGCGACGTGTTTGGCACCATCGACCAGCTCGAAAAAACCAAGATCGAGCGGCGCAAGATCACCGAGACGGAGGAGTTGTTTTACTGGCCGCTCGTCGTCTCCGCCGGGGCGTTGTTTCTGGCCCTGCTGCTGTCCCTGACCGTGTTGCATTCGGCTCCTGAGCCTGCCGTCACCTGATTTCGCATGACCTTTGCCCACGAACATCTGCTGTGGTTCCTGCTGATCCTTCCCGCGCTGGTGGGATTGAAGCTGTGGGTGGACGCGCATGGCTCGCAGGCGGAGCGTTTGTTCACCGCCGCGAGGCTGCGGCCCTCGCTGGTGATCGGCCGCTCGTTGTGGCGCTCGTGGCTTGTTTACTCGCTCTATGCGCTGGCGATGGCCTGTCTTGTTCTTGCCGTGGCCCAGCCGCGCTGGGGCGAGGAAAAACTCGAAATCCCCGACAAGGGCCGCAACGTCTTCATCGCCATCGACACCTCGCGCTCCATGCTCGCGCGTGATGTCGCGCCGGACCGCCTCACCCGCGCACGACTTGCCGCGCACGATCTGGTCGTCGAACTCGCGGGTGAGCGCGTCGGTCTGCTGGCCTTCGCGGGCCGCGCTTATTTGCAGGCGCCGCTCACCACCGACCATGACGCCATCATCGAGTCCTTGCAGGTTTTCGACCACACCATCATCGAGTGGGGCGGCAGCAACATCGGCGACCTGCTGGATGTGACCCAGCGTGCCATCAAAAACCTGCCCAAGAGCAATTACGCGCTCGTCATTTTCAGCGATGGAGGCGACGCGGACCAAAACCTCACTTCGCGGCTTCAAAAGCTCGCCAGCGCGGGCGTGACGGTCGTCACGGTCGGAGTCGGCACCGAAGGCGGCACGTTGATTCCGAATCCAGAGATCGACGGTGACTACATCCGCGACGAGGCGGGCAATGTGGTGCGCTCACAGCTCGAAAGCGGCGTCTTGCAGCAGCTCGCCACCATGACTGGGGGCCGTTATTTCAAACTCGGCCTGCAGCCGCTCACCCGCAACGCCATCCAGCCCGTGCTCGACCGCCTCACCGAGCAGCAGTCCGCCAACCGCCAGACCTCGCGGCCGATTGAGCGTTTTGCATGGCCGCTGGGTCTGGGTATGCTCTTCCTTATGCTCGCCTGGATCATCAGCGCCCTGCCGCGCCCGTCCGCACGCCCCCTCGTGCTCGCCCTGGCCGTCCTCTCCTTTGCTCCCGCGCCCTCCGCACGGGCGGCGAATGTGGGTGAGACGCTGGCCTCCATCTTCCAGCCCAAAGGCCCGACGCCTGACGACGCGCGCTCCGCGCTGGAGCAGGGTGATTTCAAAAAGGCCCGTGAGCTTTACGCGAAGCTGCTGGAGGAACAGGGCTTCAACGGATCCCGCGATGAGTTGCTCTACGGCATGGCCGCCACCGAGCACGCGCTGACGAACTACGACGGCAGCGTGAAGAACTTCAGCGAGGCGCTGCACGCGCAGGATCAAAAGCTGCGCACTCGCGCCCATCGCGGCCTCGGGCACACGCTTTATGACCAGGGTGCCCGCGGCCTGGAGAAGCAGCCGAAGATCACCATCCAGCGCTGGACCGACTCGCTCCGCCATCTTGAGGCGGCGCTCGAACTCGACCCTGACAACAAAGAACTGCGCGAGAATCGCGACCATGTGGCCAAGATGCTCGACGAGTTGCGCAAGGTCATCGAGGAGCAGGAAAAGCAGCAGGGAAAGCAGGGGCAGAAAGGCCAAAAGGGAGAAAAAGGCCAGCAGGGTCAAAAAGGCGAGGGCCAGGAGGGCGAGGGAGAGCCTGAAGGCCAGGGCAAGGAAGGCAGCGATCCCAATGGCGAAGGGCAGCCCAAAGAATCCGAAGGCAAAGGCGAGAAAAAAGAGGCTGACGACGGCATCGGCGGGAAGGACGCCAAGGAACTCCCCGAAGGCCGTCTCCAGGCCGCTGGTGGCGACAAGGAGGGCGAAAAAGAAGGCCAGCAGGGCAAGGATGGCCAGAAGCCGGGCGAAGGCGAAGGGGGTGACAAGGAGAAAAAAGTCTCCCAGCGCCCGGAGTCAGGAGACCAGCGCAACCCACGCACCGGCTACACCCCAGGCGAGGCCGAGGGCATCATCCGCCAGTACATGGACGAGATCACCGCACCGCTGACCAACCGCTACCACACCCCGCCCGCGAACAAAAAAGACTGGTGAGGCCGCATGCAGCGGCAATGACGAAACCAGAATGACGAAACAATCCCGAATGACTTTTAAACTCCAAAACCAGTCGGTAAGAACCAGTTCTGTTGCAGCGGAATGCCATTCCAGCATTCTTGCCAGTCCGGTTCGTCATTCGTCATTCGTCATTCCTGCCTGCTGCTGTTGCTCTCCATCCTTCTCACGACCGCTGCCTCCGCAGCGACGGTGCGCGCCTACATCCAGCCGGAACGCGCCCAGACCGGCCAGGTCGTCACCTATGTCATCACCGTGCAAAACGGCACCGTGCAGAGCCTGCCGCAGCTTCGTCTGCCCGCGCAGGTCGGCATGAACACAGGCATTTCCACCTCGCAGAACATCGAGATCCGGGGCGGCCAGCGTGTGTTCTCCACCCAGCTCGCCTGGGGTGTGGCCGGCACCGAGCCGGGTGAGTTCGTCATTCCACCGCAGGAGGTGCTCGTGAGCGGCGAGGTTTTGAAGACCAACGAGGTCCGGCTCATCGTCTCCGAGGCGCCCGCAGTGCCCGGAGCCGCCGAATCGGTCGAGGACGCCAGTACGCCGCTGTTTCAAATCGAGGTCGGCAAAACGGAAATCTACCAGGGCGAGCTGGTGCCCATCAGCGCGAGCCTGTTTGTGCCGCGCAGCGTGATGCTGCGCCGCGTGGGCCTCATCGAGGTGAACAAGAGTGACTTCGCCATCGCCCGCTTTCCCCAGCAGGCGGACCAGACAGAGACCGTCATCAATGGCATCGGCTACATCGTGGTGACTTACCGTAGCATGCTCTCCGCGCTGCATGCCGGAGATTTGAAGGTCGGCCCGGCGTCTTGCGAGCTGCTGTTTGAGGTTTACGATGAAGATCCGCGCGGCACACGCCGCAGCCTGCCCTTTGGCATGATCATGGGGAACAACGAGACGAAGAAACAGGTCGTCAAAAGCCAGGAGGTGAGGGTGAAAGTGCTGCCACTGCCTGCGGTGGGCAAACCAGCGCATTTCAGCGGGGCCGTCGGTGATTTCAGCATCAGCGCCACCGCCACGCCAAACGAGCTCTCGGTGGGCGATCCTCTCGCCGTGGACATCACCATTGACGGCAGCGGGAACTTCGACGCGCTCAGTCCGCCTGCTTTGATGCCTCCCGACGGCTGGAAACCCTATCCGCCACGTCGCTACAACGTCGATGGCCCGGTGGATCCCAATCTCACGCCCACCGCGCAGCGTCGCATCGGCTACTCGATGGTGTTCGTGCCGGAAAAACAGCACACGCAGCTCCCGCCCTTCGAACTGAGCTACTTCAGCCCCACACAGAAGAAATACGTCATCGCCAGCACCCCGCCCATCCCGCTGCGCATCAAGCCGGGTGCGGTTGTGGTGGCCGCCGCCGGTGCTGAAGGCACGGCGGGTGGTGAGGCTTCCAAACCACCGGTCGTGCAGCAGCCGAAGCCCAACATCAGCGACATCCTCATGGTTGTGCCGCCGCAGGCGCGGTGGCTGAACACCGCCAGCATCGCCGCCAGCACACCGCTGACCGGCAGCGCCCGTTTCTGGGCCATTCAATCCATTCCAGCGGCCCTGGTGCTCGTGGCCGTGTTGTTCACCTGGGTGCGTCGTCAGCGCGAGGAGGCCGCCAGCGGTCTGCGGGGCGAGCTGACGCAGTTGTGGCGCGGTTTGGAGCAGCCGGGCCTGGAGGATCGTGACTTCCTGCAACGCGCCGCGCATTTCATCCACCGCAGTCACTCTGGCGAGGTGCAGGACGAGGAACTGCGGCAGATTTTGCAGCGCTACGAGACGCAGAGCTTCACGGCGGTCCCAACCGCCGCGCAATCGCTCGGCAGCGGCGAGCGCGGCCACATTTTGAGCAAGCTCGCGCCACTGTTGAAAAGCGCGGCGGTGTTCATCGCCACGCTGGCCGTTTTCTGCACGAATGCCTCAGCTGCGGATGAATCCCCTGACGCCGTTTACGGCGAGGCTCGCGAGGCCTTGGAGAAAGGCAAGTTCACCCAGGCGCAATACCTCGCGGAATCGCTCACCCGCAAAGATCCTCCCGCGCTGAGCGCCGCGGTCTTCTCGCTCATCGGTCACGCCCGTTACCGTCAGGAAGATTTGGGCCGTGCCGCCTTGTGGTATCAGCGCGCACAACTGCTGGAGCCCGCCAACCCCGAGTTGCGGCAGAATCTGCGGCATCTGGATGAGAAGGTGCGTTTCTTCCGCTTTCAGCAGGACTCGCCTCTCGCCGAATGGAGCCTGCTGCTGAACAAGAACACCTGGATCATCGCCGCGTCCGCAGGCGTGTGGCTCATCCTCCTGGCCGTCTTCTGGTGCGTCCTTTCCAACAGCCGGAAATCTTCCGGCGGCACCTGTGCCTTGACGTTGATCATCGCCGGATTCCTCGTGCTCATTCCTTCCGCCACCATGGCCGCCGTCCGGCCTGAGCCGGACACACGCGTGAAGGATGTCATGGTCGTCACCGCCCGTGAAGTCAGCGCCTACACCGCCGCCACCGTCACCTCCGGCAGCGTCGTTGATCTGCCGCCGGGCAGCCAGGTGCGCCTGCTCGAAAAACGTGGCGCATGGACCTACGTCGAAATTCCCAGCAGCGGCGAACCTGTGCGCGGCTGGGTGGAATCCGCCACCTACACACCGCTCTGGCCGTGGGATGCTGCGCTGCTGCCTTGATCCGGGTTGGAGTCTGGTTTTGAAATGCCGCGGGCATTCGTCATTCGACATTCCGCATTCGTCATTCACCTTTTCTCTCCAACCATGAAATCACTCGTCATCTCATTCGTCTCGCTGTGTGTTGCCGCCGCCGGCCTCGCTGAAACCGCCAAGAATCTCGCCATTGATCCGAAGCCGCGTGATGGGCGCTGGCTGGAGCGTCACGAGTCCTTTAATGCGGTCTCGAAGCAGGGCGAGGCACAGTTGGTGTTCCTCGGTGATTCCATCACGCAGGGCTGGGAAGGCAATGGCAAGGAAGCCTGGGCCAAAACCTGGGCGCCGCTCAAGGCCGCGAACTTTGGCATCGGTGGCGACCGCACCGAGCACGTCATCTGGCGTCTGCAAAACGGCAACTTCGACGGCATCAAGCCGAAGCTTGTCGTGCTCATGATCGGCACCAACAACACCGGTCATCAGGGCCGCCCCGCTGTGGAGCACGGTGGCGTTGTTTATACCAGCACTGCCGAGCAGACCGCCGAAGGCGTGAAGATGATCCTCGACATCCTGGGCAAAAAGCTGCCGGAGACCAAAGTGCTGCTCCTCGGCATCTTCCCACGCGGCGCGACGAAAGACGACGCCATGCGCAAGCAGAACGTCGCCACCAACAACTTGATCTCTGGCTTCGCCGACGGCAAACGCGTCCATTACATGGACATAGGCAACACCTTCCTCCAGCCCGATGGCACATTGCCGAAGGAAATCATGCCCGACCTCCTTCACCTCAACGCCAAAGGCTACGAGATGTGGACCTTCGCCATCGAAGGCAAGGTCGCCGAACTCATGAAGTGACAAGGAGTGGGGACATCCTGTCCCCACATTTCATTCCTTCGCATCCATCGTCATCCTAGCCATGAAATCCCTCCTCATCCCGCTGCTCTTTGCCACCACGGCCAGTTACGCCCAAATCGCCACACAGGCCACGCCGGTGGACAAGATCAAGGTCGCCAAGGGCTTCAAAGTTGAGCTGCTCTACTCCGTGCCGAAGGAGCAGGAAGGCTCCTGGGTTTCCATGACGCAGGATGACAAGGGCCGCCTCATTTGCAGTGACCAATACGGCGCGCTCTATCGCATCACGCCCCCTGCGCTCGGCGGAAGCCCCGGCGAGACGAAGGTCGAGAAGCTCAGCATCGACTTCGGCCACTGCCAGGGCCTGTTGTATCATGCCGGAGCGCTCTACGGCGTGGTGAATGACGACGCGTATCAGGGCAGGGGACTCTACCGCTGCAAGGACACCAACGGTGACGATCAATTCGACGCCGTGGAGCTTCTCCGTGCCTTCCCTGGCAAAGCAGGCGAGCATGGACCGCACGGCGTGGTGCTCGGACCCGATGGCAATAGCCTCTATGTGATGTGCGGCAACCAAACGCCGGAACCGAGCTGCGAAACGAGCCGCGTGCCGCGTCACTGGGCTGAAGACCAGCTTTTCCCGATGATCCTCGGCCGCGGTTTCATGCGTGACGTGCTCGCCCCCGGCGGCTGGCTGGCGAAGACGGATCTCGACGGCAAAAAATGGGAACTCATCAACATCGGCACCCGCAACACCTACGACATCGCCATCAACCGCCAGGGCGACATCTTTGGCTTCGATGCCGACATGGAGTGGGACACCGGCATGCCGTGGTATCGCCCCACCCGCGTGTGCTTCATGCAAAGCGGCGGCGAGTTCGGCTGGCGCACTTGCAGCAAGAAATGGCCCGCACGCTGGGAGGACAGCCTGCCTGCCGTCGTGGATATCGGTCCCGGCTCGCCCACCGGCGTCGCCTTCGGCTACGGAGCGAAATTCCCCGCCAAATATCAAGACGCGCTCTATATCTGCGACTGGAGCTACGGCAAGATGTATGCCGTGCATCTCTCTCCGAACGGCGCTGGCTACACTGGCACCGCCGAGGAGTTCATGAGCGCCTCACCGCTGCCTTTGACAGACATCGAAGTCTCGAAGAAGGACGGGGCCATGTATGTCAGTGTCGGTGGACGGAAGGTGCAGTCAGGGGTGTATCGTGTGACTTACACCGGCTCGGAGAAGACCGCTCCCAGCAAGGCTGAATACACTGACATGAGCCTTGAGAATTATGATGCACTGGAGGAGCGTGGTTTGATGGAATTGCTTCAAGGAGCTGATTTCGCAGAAGAACCCAAGAAACAAGAATTCAGTGCTATCGATGCAGCATGGAGATTTATTGGGCATCCAGACCGCCATCTCCGTTTCGCTGCTCGCATCGCTTTGGAGCATCAGCCGGTGGCTTCTTGGAAAGACAAAGCTCTCTCCGAAACCAATCCCCGCGCCGCGTTGACTGCGCTCATGGCGCTCGCTCGCAGCAGTGGCGGTGACAAATCGCTTCAGCAGCCGATTCTCGCCGCGCTGGGCAAAATCGACTTCAAATCGCTCAAGGGCCTCGACCGCGTGACGCTCATTCGCGATTACATGCTCGCCTTCACCCGTCTCGGCGAGCCGGATGCGGCGACGAAGGCCGAATTGATCGCGAAACTCAACCCGCTCTTCCCCACGAACGACACGGGGCTGAATCGTGATCTCACCGAACTGCTCGTGTATCTCGGAGATGCCGGAATCGTCGCCAAAGCGGCTCCGCTGGTGAACGACTCGCCCACGCAGGAGGAACAGATCGACTACGCCCGCATTCTGCGCTTCGCGAAGACCGGTTGGACGAAGGAACTGCGCGCCGACTACTTCCGCTGGTTCCTGCGTGCCGCGAATTACAAGGGTGGGGCCTCGTTTGACCTCTTCATCGGCGAAATCAAAGCCGACGCGCTCAAAACGATGAGCGAGGAGGAAAAGCTCGCCATCAAAGATGTGCTGGATGCCAAGCCGGAGATAAAACCGCCAAGCTTCACCACCAAGCCGATGAACTTCGTCAAAGCCTGGACGATGGCCGATCTCGAAAAATCCCTCGGCGTGGGCCTGGAGGGCAATCGCGACTTCCAAAACGGCCGTAACATGTTCGGCGCGGCCACCTGCTTCGCCTGCCACCGCTTTCAAAACGAAGGCGGAGCCATCGGCCCCGATCTCACCAGCGTGGCCGGCAAGTACAGCCCGCGTGATTTGCTGGAGCACATTCTGGAGCCCAGCAAGGAGATCAGCGATCAGTACGGCAGCACGGTCTTCACCAAGAAGGACGGCAGCACGGTCATCGGCCGCATTGCGAACATGAAGGAGAACATCATGATGGTCTGCACCAACATGATGGACCCAAACAACTTCACCAACGTGGATGCCCGCGATGTGGTGAAGACGGAGGAGAGCAAAGTCAGCATGATGCCGCCCGGCCTGATGTTCATGCTCAAGGAGGACGACATCCTCGATCTGCTGGCCTACTTGCTGAGCAAAGGCAACCCGGATGACCCGCTGTTTGTGAAGTGAGCGCGTGGCTCAGGCCTGCGGTGTTTCCACCTGCTTCAGCAGACGCTCGGCGGTGGCGCGAACCGAGACGTCGGCATCTTTGATGTGGCGGCGGATGATGGCGAGCACCTCGTCTCCACCGATGCTGGCGAGGGCCTCCAGCGCCGCTTCGCGCACCCTGGCGTCCTCCCGGGCCACCGCGCGTTCATCGTAGCCGATGTCGATGCCTGACCCGCCGACGCGCTTTTTACGGCTGGGATACCAGAAGGAGTCATCCGCGATCTTTTTCAGCAGCGGAATGACCGCCGGATCACGGATCTTGCCGAGTGCGCGGGCGCAAAGCTCCTGCGCCTGGCGAAAAGTGAAATCCTCGACGCCTCGTGCCAGCGCATACATGGCATCCTGGCCGCCGATGCTGCCCAGAATCTCGGCGGCACATCGCCGGGCGGGCATCTCCCAGGACATGAGCAGATGGTGGCGCAGCGCGCTGACAACACGCGGTGTGCTGTGCTTGAGCACCCTTTCACGCGCAGCCATGAGGCAGTCCATGTCCGGGTCGGCCACCGCCATCTTGGTCACGAGATCGGCGAGCTGTGGATCATCGAGATCAGAAATCATTTCCAGCCCGGCTTTCCGTTCCGATGGATCTTGCGCTGCCAGTGCCTGGCGTGCGCGACGCAGTTTGAACCAGCGGCCAATCATGGGGAAGGATTATCGCGCTTTCCGAGTTTCGCAAGCAGGCCGGCCGACAAGGGGACTTCGGCGGTGTCACAACGGCAAAAAACAGAAAAGGCTCCGAAGCTTTTTCAGTCCGGATCCTTCCTGCGGGTCAATCAGACCTGATGAGGGTGATTTTACTTCCCCTTCTTCTCAGCAGCGGCCGTGGCAGCCTTTTGCTTCGCCCAGCGAGCCCGCTGCGCCTCGGCGATGCGCTTGCGGGCGGAGGCGGACATGGTGCGCTTTTTCTTGGCAGGCTTGTCATTGTCTTTCTTGGCCTTGCCTGGGGAGGCGGGGCTGCCGCTGAGCAGCGAGGCGAGATCAGCCTGCATGGCTTCGATTTTTTCCTGAAGGGCGGCGGCGCGGCGGAATTGGGCGGAGGATAGGTTCATAAGTGGCTTTTAGTCTGGATGACAATTTCCTTTTTATGAATGCTAAAGCGCAATGTCAACCTAGTAATAGCCGCTTAGGCGTTCAAAATCAGTCCAAAGAGGTTTGTGATTGCCGCCCTGGGAGGCTTTGGGGGAGTTGGGGCGATGATGGTTGGTGATGCCATCCTTGCCAGAGCGGACGCTTGTCTGCGCGCATCAACGCCCGTGCAAAATCATGGTGCGGGCAACCTTCTTCACGGCTGAGCGGCCCATGTAATATCCCTCGTGGTAGGCTTTGGCGTACCGGGCTTCGGTGGCGGGCGTGTAGTGGTCGGCGTGGCTCGTGTGGCTTTCAGGGCGGCCGTGCAAACGGTCCATGCGCCCGTCATCCTTGGCCTGGTGCTCCAGCGGGAAGTTGTCGATCTTGTCCGAGACTTTTTGCTGGACCCTGCTGACGACGCATTGGCTGAGTAACAACGAGAAGGCCAGCAGAATAAGGAGGTGAATTGTTTTCATAGAACTCCGTTATGAGAAAAATCAGGCGCTGGGGCAAGACTTATTGCTGCTGTCACGCTGCGATGGGTGGGCCGGACAGGTCCGATCTGCCCCTTACAATGCCTTGTCATAGATGCGTTGAAACACGTTGGACGCGTTGTTCGGGTCAATGACAGTGATGCCATCGCTGCCGAAGCGGGCGGTGACGGTCGCGCCCTTGCCTTCCTGCATGTATTTCCAGTTCAGATCACGCACGCGGGCGGCGGCATCGACAATGGCGCAGGTGATGCGGGCCTCTTCAGCGGTGGGATAGAGCTCGGCGACCGCATCGCGTGACGCCTGGGCGAATTTCACACGGCAGACCGCCACCAGGCCCACTGTCAGGCTGTCCACTCCATAGCCGATGTAGCCTTTGCTGCCATCAGGACGAGTGACTTCACGGGTGAAGTGGTTGTTGCTCGTGCGTGAGCCGCCACCGGCGTTCCACCAGCGAAAGCCGCGGTACTGCTGGTCGCTCTCCACCTTGCCGTCCGCGCCGAGGATTTCGTGGCCTTGATTGACGGGGCCTTCAAAGTCGGCGGGCGTGATCCAGTTGTTGTGGTAGTTGATCGACATGCCGTTGTCGTAGTCCACACGAACTTGAACAGCGTCGAAGGCGTTGATGCCATCGCGGATGAGCCGCTGCTTCTGGCCCACGGCAGTCAGGCTCACGGGCTTGGACTTGTAGTAGCTCCAGATCAGATCGGTCCAGTGCGGACCGACATAGCTGAACGGGTCGCTGCTCTCCACCCACTTGAAGGTGCTGGTGCTCACTTCGAGCGGTTCTTCGAGGTACGCGGTGCCGTAGAGCGGCGCGCCGATGAGGTTTTGAATGTCATCGCGGATGCGCAGGTGGTCGGGGTCGTAGCGCTTGTGCATGTCCACGGCGACGATCAAATTCTTCGCCTTCGCGGCCTCAATGATCTCATCCGCCTCCTGGATCGAGAGACACATCGGTTTTTCTGTCAAAACATGAACGCCTGCGGCCAGTGCCGCGAGAATCGGCTGCGTGTGCAGATGATCCGGCGTGGCCACGGCCATCACGTCGAGATCAGGGAAGGCGGCCAGAATGTCGTTCCACGGCTCATCGCCAAAAAACGCCTTCGGCTCGTGTCCGGTGATGTCCTTGAAGGCTGCGGCGGCTTTTTGCGCTGACTTCTCACTGCGTGTCGCCACGGCGACGAGATCAAACTTCACCGGAGCGAGTTCCCGCGAGAATTTGTCCAGCCCGACACGCGCGAGCTGCCCGGCGATGCCGAAGCGCTGCAAGTCCGCGTAAGCACGCGCGTGAACATCTCCGCCGAACATGCCGGCGCCGACAAGGGCGATTTTGATGGTGGGTTCCATGGTTGCGGCATGGAACGCGGACGTGATCTCCGCGCAAGCCGTCATGTTGGTACCCGAGTGCCGAGTTCCGGTATGTTTGGGGACAAGAAAAAACGCGGGAGCCTTTCGACTCCCGCGTTTGGATGGTTTCTTGATGAGAGAGGCCGGGCTTATTCAGCGGCGGCGGCCTTCTTCTTTGGGGCGGCTTTTTTCTTGGCCGGGGCCTTTTTCTTCGGCGCGGCGGCGGCTTCATCAGCGGCAGGCTCGGTCACGGCTTCGGCGGCAGGCGCCTCGGCGGTTTTCGGCACGTAGGCATCGACCCACTCGATGTAGGCCATCGGGGCGGAGTCGCTGCGGCGCTGGCCGAGCTTGGTGATGCGGGTGTAGCCGCCGACGCGGTCCTTGGAGGCAATGGCGATCTCCTCGAACAGCTTCTTCACCACGTCTTTGTGACGGAGGGAGGAGAGAGCGGTGCGGCGGGCGTGCAGCGTGCCGCGCTTGCCGAGGGTGACGAGCTTCTCCGCGTAGGGGCGGAGGGCCTTGGCCTTGGCGAGCGTGGTGCGGATGCGGCGGTGCTCGATGAGCGAGCAGGTGAGATTCATGAGCAGCGCGTCGCGGTGATCCTGCTTGCGCTGAAGTTTGACGATTTTTCTTCCGTGTTTCATGTCCTGATTGAGTCTTTGCTTCCTGTGATTTGATTACTCGTCCTCGTCATCGAGGTCGGGAGTGTGGCTGTCCACGAGCTTGGTGAAGTCGAGGGCGTCGGCTTCTTCATCGTCGTCGCTGATCATGCTGCTGCGGGCAAGGAGGGAGACACCGCCGGGGGTGGCCTCAAGCAGCGCGGGATCGAACTTCATGCCGAGAGACAGGCCCAGCTCGGCGAGCTTTTCCTTGATCTCGGTGAGGGATTTCTTGCCGAAGTTGCGGTAGCGGAGCATCTCGCCCTCGGTCTTCATGGCCAGCTGGCCGACGGAGGTGATGTTCGCGTTGTTCAGGCAG